>NZ_JBHVUS010000101.1:0-1019 GCF_042884005.1 Kitasatospora sp. NPDC058162 | reverse complement strand
GATCAAGGGCTTTGATTTGACGCGGGATATTCCGATGCGGGCAGCCATTTTCAAAAAAGCGGAAGAAAGCTTTGAATGGGTGTGGAGCTACCACCACATCATTTTGGACGGCTGGTGCTTCGGCATCGTCGTGCAGGATCTGTTTAAGGTATACAATGCCCTGCGCGAACAAAAACCGTACAGCCTGCAGCCGGTCAAACCGTATAAAGACTATATCAAGTGGCTTGAAAAGCAGGATAAACAAGCATCACTGCATTACTGGCGCGGGTACTTAGAAGATTTTGAAGGACAAACGACATTTGCGGAGCAAAGAAAGAAACAAAAGGACGGCTACGATCCGAAAGAGCTGCTCTTCTCACTGCCGGAGGAGGAAACAAAAGCATTTACCGAGCTTGCAAAATCGCAGCATACCACTTTGAGTACGGCGCTGCAGGCGGTTTGGAGTGTATTAATCAGCCGCTACCAGCAGTCCGGCGATTTGATCTTCGGCACAGTCGTTTCCGGGCGTCCCGCAGAAATCAAAGGCGTTGAACATATGGTCGGGCTGTTTATCAATGCTGTCCCGAGGCGGGTGAAGCTGTCTGGGGATACCACATTTAACGGCTTGCTCAAGCAGCTGCAGGAGCAATCGCTGCAGTCTGAGCCGCATCAATATGTGCCGCTCTATGACATCCAAAGCCAGGCCGATCAGCCAAAGCTGATTGACCACATCATTGTGTTTGAAAATTATCCGCTTCAGGATGCAAAAAATGAAGAGAACAGTGAAAACGGCTTTGATATGGAGGATGTACACGTTTTTGAGAAATCGAATTATGATCTCAACCTGATGGCTTCTCCAGGTGATGAGATGCTGATTAAGCTTGCCTATAACGGGAATGTGTTTGATGAGGCGTTTATCCTGCGCTTAAAATCTCAGCTTCTCACAGCGATTCAGCAGCTCATCCAGAAGCCGGATCAGCCTGTCAATACGATCAGCCTTGTTGATGAAAAGGAAAGAGAGCTTCTGCTTACCGGCTTAA
>NZ_JBHVUS010000100.1:0-1056 GCF_042884005.1 Kitasatospora sp. NPDC058162 | reverse complement strand
TCGTCCGGGTCACCCGGCGGTCGGCGGGCTATTTTTCTTCTTGTTCCGGCACCCGGCGGCCAAACAGCCAGTAAAATCGTTTTTGAGAAATTAAATCCCACACCTGTCCGCTGATCGCTTCCGGGGATGCCCCGGGCTCCTCATTCAGCCAGTACAACACAATGGCATACGTGTATAAAGCGCGGTAATGAATGTACATATCCTGTTCAGTCGGTGAGAAATCCGCATTGACCGGTGACAGCAGCACATCATGCCGGAACACATCTTTTAAAAAAGCATGAAAGTGAAAATACGGCATTTTATGACGGTCCATCATCGTTTGAAAAAACTCCCGGTGCCGGTCAACAAAAGACAGGGTCGGATGCACTTTTTGCCATCCGCCATGTAAATGAAGCACATCTTTATTCTTCAGCGAATCATACAGCGCTTCGCTCAGCCCGTCTTTCATTTCTTCCTCTATATCCTCTAAAATCGCATATTTATCCTCGTAATAAAGGTACAGTGTCCCCCGGCTCACATGCGACCGTTCGGCAATGTCCTTCATGGTCACACGGCGGATATCCCGCTCTCCAAGCATGGCCAAAAGCGCTTGTTTGATGTCAGTTGTCACAGAATCCGGCATAAGAGACACTCCTTTCATTAGACAGATCACCGCAATATGTACGGTAACGTATAGATGTGTTTACGCTGTCTTTGCCCCAAAAACACATCACATTATAATAGGCCCTGAAGAAACAAAAAAGCAACCAGAGGAGGAAGACCGATGGATCAGCATATAAAAGCAGACATCAAACGCGTCTTTGAGCTTCAGAAAAAAAATCAAAAAACGCTGCGTGCTTCAACAGCCGGGCAGCGCAGAGAAAAGCTTCAGCGCTTTTTAGATGCCGTCACCGCACATGAAGAAGAAATCATCGAGGCGATCAGACGGGACGTCCGCAAGCCTTATCATGAGGTGAAAAGAGCGGAAACGCAGGGAACGATCAAGGCGATTAAAGATAATATGAACAATCTCGACACCTGGATGGCGCCGAAACGCGTCGGCTCATCCGTCAGCCC
>NZ_JBHVUS010000099.1:0-1056 GCF_042884005.1 Kitasatospora sp. NPDC058162 | reverse complement strand
GTCGTGGACTACCTGAAGGCGATGCACCGCAAGGGGAAGTTCCGCGGCGTTGTCATCGACGGGCAGTCCCCGGCGGCACCACTGATCGAGCCACTCGAAACGGCAGGCATTCCGGTCATCGTGACCGGTGCGCAGTACATGGGCACATCGTGCGCGAACTTCTACCGCAAAGCGATGTCAGGCGAGATGGTCCACCTCGACCAGCCGACGCTCAACTCCGCGGTAGCCGACGCCCGCAAACGCAACATCGGAGCCGAAGGCCTGTGGGGCTGGAACCGAAAGAACACCACGGTCGACATCACTCCACTGGTCTCGGCAACTCTCGCGCTCGCATCCATCGACATACCCATGCCCAAGCCGAAGGCGAGCGTCTCGTACGCCGTCTATGGCTTCAACTGAGAGGAGCCCTGGTGGCAACAACTGAGCAGGACTACCTCAACGAGGGTCTGCAGCGACTGGCGAGCGCGAAGCCGACATGGCAGATGCGGCAGGACGCGTACGAAGGCAAGCACGAGCTGCCGTTCGCGCCGGACGGCGTCAGCGCCGAGTACATGGCGCTGCGGAAGATGGCCCCGCTGCCGTTGATCCGCCTCGCGGTGCGCACCGCGTGCCAGCGTTTGCGCGCCGGCGGCGTCCGCACCGTCAAGGGGCCGGAGTTCGACAAGGAACTCTGGCGGATATGGGACCGGAACAACCTCGGCTCGCGGCAACGCATTCCGTACACCGACGGCCTGGTCCACGACTGCGGCATCATGTCGGTCTGGACGAACAAGCGCGACAGGACGACTCCGATCATCCGCCCCGAATCCCCGGCGGCCGTCCACGTCGAGTCCGACCCTGCCGATCCCTTCCAGTCGCTCTGGGCAGTAAAGACCTGGACCGAGCGGCGGGACGGCAAAGAGATCTCCGTGGCGATGCTGTACCTGCCGAAGGAGTGGGTGCGCTACGAAGGTGAGGGGTCGAAGGCCCCCGTCGAGGTCAAACGCGGCCGGACTCCGCTGAAGCGGGTGCCGGTCGTGACGTTCGTCCCCGAGATCGAGGCTGTCGGCTACGGCG
>NZ_JBHVUS010000098.1:0-1082 GCF_042884005.1 Kitasatospora sp. NPDC058162 | reverse complement strand
CGGCAGAGACATGGAAGCATTACTGGCTTCAACTGTTAGAAGCCGCAGCGGAAAATCCGGCCGCGAAGCTTTCTGAGCTTTCATTGGTGAATAAAACAGAAAAACAAGCCCTCCTTGACGCATGGAAAGGAAAAACAATTTCTGTGCCGCGGGACAAAACGGTTCACCGTCTCTTTGAAGAAACGGCCGCCCGCTACGCGGACCGGCCGGCCGCGGCATACAACGGCGCGAAATGGACGTACGGCGAGCTGAACGCAAGGGCGAATCGCATCGCGCGCATTCTCATGGACTGCGGCGTCACGGCTGACGAGCGTGTCGGCATCCTGACGAAACCGTCCTTGGAAATGGCCGCGGGCGTACTCGGCGTCCTGAAAGCGGGCGCGGCATTTGTGCCGATTGACCCCGACTACCCGGAAGAGCGGATCAGCTACATTCTGCAGGACAGCGGCGCGAAGCTTCTTCTCACACAGGAAGCGCTGGGCGTGCCGGACAGCTACAAAGGAGAAACGATCCTGCTTGACGGCGGACGCTCCATTCTGAGCCTGCCGCTTGATGAAAATGATGAAGCGAACCCGCAGACGGAAACAACGGCGGATCATCTCGCTTATATGATTTACACGTCAGGAACGACCGGACAGCCGAAAGGTGTCATGGTCGAACACCATGCGCTGGTGAACCTGTGCTTCTGGCATCACGACGCATTCGCCATGACGGCGGATGATAAAAGCGCCAAATACGCGGGCTTCGGTTTTGACGCCTCCATCTGGGAGATGTTCCCGACATGGACCATCGGCGCGGAACTTCACGTCATTGACGAAGCGATCCGGCTGGATATCACCCGCTTAAATCACTATTTCGAAGAGCACGGCGTGACCATCACCTTCCTGCCTACGCAGCTCGCCGAACAATTTATGGAGCTGGAAAATACCTCTCTCCGCATGCTTCTCGTCGGCGGCGATAAGCTGAAGCGGGCGGTGAAACAGCCGTACACGATCGTCAACAACTACGGCCCGACGGAAAACACCGTCGTCGCGACAAGCGGCGTCATCAATCCGGAGGAAGGGTCGCTTTCGATCGGACGG
>NZ_JBHVUS010000097.1:0-1084 GCF_042884005.1 Kitasatospora sp. NPDC058162 | reverse complement strand
AGGTCTTTATGATGTATCTGCCGCGTATTTGCGAGCACTGCATCAACCCGGCGTGCGTGTCATCCTGTCCGTCCGGCGCCATGTACAAACGCGAGGAGGACGGCATTGTGCTTGTGGATCAAAACGCATGCCGTTCATGGAGATATTGCGTCTCATCCTGTCCTTATAAAAAAGTCTATTTTAACTGGCAAACGAATAAAGCGGAAAAATGCACACTCTGCTTTCCACGCTTGGAGGCGGGGCTGCCGACTATTTGCTCTGAAACGTGTGTCGGCAGAATCCGCTATCTCGGCGTCATGCTGTATGACGCGGACAAAGTGGAGGAAGCGGCCTCTGTTGAAAATGAAAAGGATCTCTACCATTCCCAACTGGACGTTTTTCTTGATCCGAATGATCCTGAGATTGCCAAATTGGCAAAAGAACAAGGCATCCCGGCTGAATGGATAGAGGCCGCGCAGCAATCGCCGATCTATAAAATGATCATTGACTGGAAGATTGCGCTGCCGCTTCATCCTGAGTACCGCACACTGCCAATGGTGTGGTACATTCCGCCGCTCAGCCCGATTATGAATCTCTTTGAAGGAAAAGGCAGTCGGCAAACGGCGGAAGATATTTTTCCGGCTATCGACCAAATGAGAATTCCGATTGACTATTTGGCGCAGCTATTAACGGCGGGGGATACGGATCATATTCGGTCCACGTTAAAGAAAATGTCTGTCATGCGCCAGTATATGAGGGCGGTGCAGACGAATAAATCCATCGACCCGGCATTGATCTCCAGTGTCGGTTTAACAGAACAGCAAATTGAAGACATGTATCGGCTGCTGGCGATCGCCAAATATGATGACCGCTTTGTGATCCCGAGCAGCCATCGAGAAGAAGTGTCAGATTTATATGCTGAACAAGGGAGCTGCGGCTTATCATTTTCAGGCGGCCCCGGCTCCTGTTTCTAACTTTTGATAAATGAGGTGTAACAAGATGAACACCACAGACCGGCAAATGACGTTCTCCGCTCTTTCCACTCTTCTCTCTTATCCGGATGAAGAGTGGAGAGCCGAGATTCCCGATTGGAAGGCTCTTATCC
>NZ_JBHVUS010000096.1:0-1108 GCF_042884005.1 Kitasatospora sp. NPDC058162 | reverse complement strand
GGTCAAGACCGCCACCGTGGATATCAAAAACGGGCCCGAGATAACGGTGCGACATGGCCGAGCACTGGATGTGCCAACCAGGTCGGCCAGCCCCCCATGGGGAGGGCCATGAGGCCGACGCCGGTTCGTTGGGCTTCGTTCCCTTCCAGAGAGCAAAATCTCGTGCATCGCGCTTCGCGGCGCTGGGGGCCTCATCGGAATCGGGGATGCTATCCGGCTTCTGCCTCGTCAGCGCACCGTAGTCGCCCCAGCTGCTGACGTCGAAGTAGACGTCTCCAGATGCGTCGCTAGCAGCGTAGGCGTGACCGCGCTGTATCAGCCTCTCGATGAATGCTTGCGTGTCAATGATGTGGCCCGAGGTGCGCGGCTCATACGTGGGCGCCAGGATTCGCATCGACGCGTACAGCCGCGTGAATTCTGTTTCGACACGGTATGCGCGGGCCCACCATGGTTCGTCTTCTGTTGCCAAGGCGAGGACTTTGTCATCGATGTCCGTCACGTTTCGTACGAGGGTGACGGTGTATCCGCGGTGGGTGAGCCAGCGGTTCAAGAGATCGTAGGTGAGGGCACTTCGCAGGTGCCCGATATGTGGCGCGGACTGAACCGTGGGCCCGCAGAGGTAGATGCTGACCTTTCCTGGTTGGACGGGGATGAATGCGCGCACTGCGCGGGTGCGACTGTCGTAGATATGGAACATCTGTGCTCGCACCCTTTCTGATCTCTTCCGTGCACGCGGTCACGACCGCGGGGCTGCCACGAACGATAGGCCAGTGGGGCTGAAGAGGGTCTCGTGGGGCTTGTTCACGATCACGGCGAGCGTCGACTGGCAGTGTGCACACCGCATCACTGACCCCATGGCGGTGATGAACACGTGTGCCACGGCGAGCTCGAAGATGCGTTGACAGTGGCGACACCGTGCAATGGCCGCAGTCATTTCGACGCCGAATACGTCAGCAAGCACTCCCGCAAGAGCGTTTCCGTCTACGTAACTCATCCGATTCCTCCAAATCGTTCCGTGCGGATTCTTGCGGGGTCGTGGCCAAGCTGAACAAGCCAACCAGCAACCGCCTCGACGAACGGCGTGGGCCCACAGACGAAGATCCGCGGT
>NZ_JBHVUS010000095.1:0-1125 GCF_042884005.1 Kitasatospora sp. NPDC058162 | reverse complement strand
GCACCGGTTTTCCATTGACGATGTGATCGGCAAAAAACGGTTCATGCCCTGAGAAAACAGAAGTAAAGCGCTGGACGGTAAAGGTCGATGTATTGGCATGGAGCAGCGGGTGGAGCTTTTCACGATCAGCTGAATTCCGGCTCTCAAGCTCTCTCTGAAGACGATCAGACGCCCAATACGTCTGCCTCGCAAACGGGTAACCCGGCAGATTGCCGATTCGCGGCAAAGGTCCGCCATAAAGCAAGTCCCCTTCAATTTCATAACCTTGACAATAAAAATCTGCCAGCACGCATAACAGCTCCTGATATTTTCTATGGTCAGAATATGAGGCGCTGCACTTGCCGAGCACTTCTATTATGTGCTCCTGAATATGCTGACGGCCTGCAAAGTGCTGCGGTACTTTTCCCGAAAACACATAAGGATGATGTTCATTAAGCTTTGCCTGCTTCCATACATACACTGCGTCATCAGCATCTTGCACTACGATGGCGGCGCGATGGTTAAAGTGATGCCGTCCTTTTAACAACGTATAGCTGAGCTGGGCCAGATCATTTTCTTTCAGTCCGCCATTTTCCGCCCAGGTGATCATATCTTCGATTTTTTCCTGAAGGGCCTCCTCTGTTTTTGCAGACAAAGTCAGTAAATATGCAGGGGCATCACGATGAGGTGAAGCATTGCGCTTATAGCTTTCCATAACGACATGGGCGTTTGTTCCGCTCATCCCGAATGCGCTGACTGCCCCCATTCGGTTTTTACCCGGCAGAGAAGGCCACGGTTTACCCGTTTTATTCACATAAAAAGGACTCTTCTCCCAGTTGATATAGCGGTTTTCCCCGCTGCAATGCAGACTGGCGGGAATCATTTCACGGGAAAACGCCTGTAAAAGACTGATCAAACTGACAATGCCTGACGCGGCAAACGTGTGGCCGATATTGGTTTTAATTGATGTGAGCGCGCAAAATGCTTCTTCGTTTGTATAGGCAGAAAATGCGTCATAAAGCGCGTTAATTTCCACCGGATCACCGAGTTTTGTACCTGTGCCGTGTGTGACGATATATTCGATATCTTCAGGGTTGATACGCCCCCGGTCATAAACGGAAATAAGCAGCCGGGTCTGCGCAACGC
>NZ_JBHVUS010000094.1:0-1213 GCF_042884005.1 Kitasatospora sp. NPDC058162 | reverse complement strand
GTATATGACGGACAACGTCAAATCACGCTGTCTACAGAGGAAAGCAAGCTATATGATTGGTATGAAAAAGATTATACAAAAGTGCAAGATGTATCGAAAGAGATAGAGTATGCCAGCGATAAATTACAGGCAAGCATAGACCTAGCCACCGGGCCTTTAGTAAAAGTAGGGCTGTTCCATTCAGACAGTGGAGATCATTTACTAATTTGTGTACATCATCTGGTCATAGACGGTGTATCATGGAGAATTCTGCTGGAGGATTTATTTAGTGGATATCGACAAATACAAGAGACAGGTAAAATCACGCTGCCAATGAAAACGGCTTCGTACAAGGAATGGGCGAATGCTTTAACACAATATGCTAAGAGTGAAGTGCTTTCAGATGAAATAGCATACTGGAAAAATATATCGGATAAATCAAATAGTACTGAGACATTCAAGAGTACACAAACAGCAAGTGGTCAATATAAAAATAAAGTAGTGAAAGTGTAATCTGAAACGACGAAAAAGCTGTTGCTCGAAGCTGGAAAGACATATAAAACAGAAATAAACGACTTGTTACTGGCATCGCTGACCATTGCAGTAAAAGAATGGAGAAACTCTAAGTACCTAACCATAGAAATGGAAGGTCACGGGAGAGAGACAATAGATAGAGAGATCGCCATCGATCGTACAGTTGGTTGGTTTACAAGTGTATATCCTATTATTTTGGAGACAAAAGATACTGTTGAAGAAAGCATTTTGGAGACAAAACAAACATTGAAACAGGTCCCTAATCATGGAATTGGATATGGAGTTTTGAGATATCTTGGTGAGCATAGCGGACTTGAGATGAGCGCAGCAATAACATTCAATTATCTTGGAGAATTGGATAACGAGATAGACAGAATTGAAGGAATATCCATGTCGGGAATGCCATTAGGAAGAAGTATGTCAGAAAAAAATTCATCAGGAATGGGATTGTCTCTAAATGGGGCTGTTTTAAATGGGCAACTTGAATTTGACATCATATATGATACTGGATTGTATACTGACGAGGATGCTCAAACATTGGTATTGGCATATGAAAGAGCAATTAAGGATGTTGTCGAAACGTGTTTAACCAGAAAAGGAACAGTAAAAATGCCATTAGATGAAACATTAATTGGTGATAACCGTGATGGCGATCTAAAGTGCATGATACAAAAACAGTTGAATTATTATGGAGATAACC
>NZ_JBHVUS010000093.1:0-1220 GCF_042884005.1 Kitasatospora sp. NPDC058162 | reverse complement strand
TATCGAGAAGAAGAACGGTATCCGTACCGCTTTCCCGCCGCTTTACGTCTTCCTGGAGGAATCGAACCACCTCGCAGACGTCCTCAAGGAACAGCACTCGGCGGACAAGAAAACCGGAGAGTCGGCGGCCGATCCTGTATGGCGCGACGTCGCATCAATTCTCCGCCTCGGCCGAGAAGTGAACGTCCACATCATCGCTGTATTCCAGGACCTGAAAGACAACCAATTCGGCGGAGTCTCCCTCTCTCCGCTCTTCCCACTGAAGTTCCTCGGCAGCTACACCGAAAACCAGTGGAAGCGCATTATGGGCTCCCGCACCGAAATGCCTGCCATCCAGAAAAAGGCGGGCCGAATGGTCTTCGCTCTGGACACAGGAGAGATCACCCGAATTCAGACCCCGTACGCCCCGTGGAATCCGGAACTCACCAAGGACCAGAACCAGCAGGAGGCGTACCGGCTCCTCACGGCCTACTACAAGGAGCTGCGCGCCACCCACGGCTACACCACCGAGGGTCTCTACCAGGCCCCGCCCGAGCCCTCCGAGGAGGCCCCGCCGGCCTTCATCCTGGCCCAGTCACGTGACTCGGCCCCCGAAGGCCGAAACGGGGGTCTGGAGGGGGGTAACGAGGGAGAAACCGCAGGTCGCGCGTCACACGACGACGCTCATGTGACGCCCCTGGAGGGTCATGTGACGCCCTCGCGTGACCGACTGCGCCTCATCCCCGGCCAGGGCCAGGGCAGCGGCCAGGAGGCCGTACAGGACCCCACCGCACCGCCCGAGCTCCTGACCCTGGCCGAGATCTCCCGCCGCCTCGGTCCTGCGGATGGTGTGCCGAAGTACGACACCCTGCGAGCCAACAAAACCCGCCGCGACGACTTCCCCCAGCCCACCGTCATCAATGGAAAAGAGCTGTTCACCGAATCCCAGATCAGGGCGTACTACGCCGCTCAGGAAAAGAAGGCATAGGCGACAGTACCGGTACGCGCGTCCGGTACTGCTGACCAGCCAAAACGCTGGAACGGCCCCCTCTCCGGAGGGGGCTTTTCTTTGGGGGAGTGGCGCAGAATCCCAATCTCTACATGGACAATCGAAGTGATGCACCCTTGGAATAGGTCGTATAAACCAGTTGGAAAACTCGTTGGAATTGAATTCAAAAGTGGTCGATAAACCTGGTTTCGGACGGTTCGAATGGCGACTTATTTCGAGAAAGAATTAGCAT
>NZ_JBHVUS010000092.1:0-1247 GCF_042884005.1 Kitasatospora sp. NPDC058162 | reverse complement strand
GCGCTCAGGTGCGGACGCGGTCTTGTCGCGTCGCAACCCCTGGAGCCTGGCCCAGTCGCCGGTGAGGCCGCCCATGTCCGGCGGGGGCTGAGAGCTGTTCCGCGGTGCGTTCATGCGGCCAGCACCACCTTTGCCAGGTCGCGGAACCACTGCGATGCCTCGCACTTCGCGTCGTACTCCAGGACGGGCACCTTGGCCCGCCATGCCTTGCGGATGTCGGTGCGCTTCTTGATCTCAGCGATGACGGGCGGTTGGCCCAGGTTCCGGAACGCTTCGAGCATGCTGCTCACGATCTCGCCGTCCCGGGTGTCGAACCGCGTGGGGATCAGGCCGAGGATGTCGATGTCCACGTCCATGTCCTGGCTCAGGATCGCCACCTGACGCAGCAGCAGTCGCAGCGCCCGGATGCTGGAGTCTTCCGCTTCGACCGGGACCAGGAGGCCGCCGCGCTTGCCCTCCCGCCGGCGCGCGGCCATCAGGGCGCACTCGGTGCCGATCCCGAGGGAGGGCGGGGCGTCGATGACGCAGGCGTCATAGTCGTTCTCGAACTTGGCCAGGAGCTTGGCGAGCCGCATCTCGCGCGCCGTCGCCGCGTACAGACCCTTGTCCAACATGAACATGTCCATGTTGGTGGGCAGCACGTGCAGCCGCTCGCGGTAGGCCACAAGCAGCTCGTGCGGGTCGCCGCTCCACTCCCCCAGGACCCAGCCCTTCATTGTCCTGTCGTCGGGGCTCTCGGCCACCCCGAGCGCCTCGGTCATGTGGCCTTGCGGGTCCCAGTCGACCAGCAGTACGCGGCGGCCTTCCTCGGCCAGCGCCGCGCCCAGGTTGATGGTGTTGGCGGTCTTGCCGACACCACCCTTCTGGTTCGTCATGGCGTAGATGTCCATGAACGGCAGCGTAGAGCCTCGCTCGTGACGCCACGACCTCACGGGGCCGGGAACCCACGTACGCCCCACAGAGGCGGCCCCAACGGGCTGCGGAGCGACGTCGGCACGGGGAGCCGAGCGCAGCGGCCACACGATCCCCGTCCTTTCCCTCCGGCGCGCTTCAGCCGGGGGCCAGGGCGGGGATGTCTGACCACCCACCACGGCCAGCACGCGGCGTGACCTCGGCTGGTGAGTGGGGAGTGCCCGAACGACCCCAACCGCCTGTGCAACGGCTCCTGCAACGGCTCCTGCAACGGCTCCTGCAACGGCCTCTGAAAGGCCCGTCGCGCACGCCAGAGGGCCCGTCCACCACGGACG
>NZ_JBHVUS010000091.1:0-1335 GCF_042884005.1 Kitasatospora sp. NPDC058162 | reverse complement strand
GGGATGCTCTTATGGATGTCAAGCAGCGGTGATGAGCTGCTCGGCGGTGGTGTTCGGTGTGGTGGGTGCGGTTAGGACCCGGTAGATCTCGCGGGCGATGAACCGCTTGAGGCAGCGGATGATCTCCTTCTTCGAGAGGCCTTCGGTGGTCCTTCGCTGCATGTACTGCTTGGTGCGTTCGTCCCAGCGCAGGCGGCACAGGACGATGCGGTAGAGGGCTGCGTTGGCTGCCCGGTCGCCGCCGCGGTTGAGGCGGTGGCGGTGGGTGCGGCCGGAGGACGCCGGGAGCGGGGCGGCGCCGCAGAGCATGGCGAAGGCGGCTTCGGAGCGTAGGCGTTCGGGGTTGTCGCCGGCGGTGACCAGCAGCTGCCCGGCGACGTCCGCGCCGACACCGTTGAGGTCGAGCAGGGCCGGGGCGATCTCGGCGACCAGTGGGGCGATGAGGGCGTCGAGCTCGTCGATCTCCTCGCCGAGGCGCTGGTGGCGGCGGGCCAGGGTCCGCAGCGCGAGCCCGGTGGCGACGGCGGGCTCGCCGGCCCGTTCGGGGTCCGGGCGCGTGGTGGCGCAGGTGGTGATCAGCTGCCGGTCGCCCAGGTCCCGCAGCTCGGCTCGCAGCTGCTCGGGTGCGGTGATGATCAGGGTCTTCATCTGCCGTGTCACGTCCGCGCGTTGGCGTATCGCGCTGCGGCGGGCGACCCGCAGGCTTCGCAGGGCCTCGACGCGGCCGTCGCGTCGCTTGGGTATGCCAGTGCGGCGGGCGGACAAGGCGGCCCGGGCGGCGGCCTCGGCGTCGACCGGGTCCGACTTGCCCTGCCACCGGCGGGCCTTGCGGTCGGGGCGGTCGATCTCGACCACGCTCACGTCCTGCTCGCTCAGGTGGCGGGTCAGGCCGGCCCCGTAGGCGCCGGTGCCTTCCACGCCGACCAGCACCAGGGTGCCGAACGAGCGAAGCCAGGCCAGGAGAGCGGTGTAGCCCTGGGCGGTGGCCTCGAACTGCTCAGCGCCCAGCGGGCGCCCGGCGGAGTCGACGACGGCCGCGGTGTGGGTGTCCTTGTGGGTGTCGACGCCGCCGGTGATCTCGCGGTCCTGGTGTGCGATGGTGGACATCGCCGTCCTCTCCATTGATCCGGGTGGGGCGGCATCCGCCGGCCCGGCGGGCGGACAGGACAGTGAAGGGGCCTCTGGCCAGGCTCTTATGAAGTCACGCAAGCCGGGCCGGCGGATGCTCACGAGCGGCTTCCGGACGAGGCCGACAGATCCCGTTGAGGACCCGAGGTCAGTCAGAGGGCGGGTCAGACCTGCCCGGAAACCGCTCATGAACATCCTCACTGTCAG
>NZ_JBHVUS010000090.1:774-1344 GCF_042884005.1 Kitasatospora sp. NPDC058162 | reverse complement strand
AGGCCGGATTGCCGAACAATTCGCCGCAGAAGATACGAGGATCCGGGTGATTCATAAAGAAAACGGCGGCCTCAGCTCGGCCCGCAATGCCGGAATAAAAGCCGCCCGCGGCCGTTATATCGGTTTTGCGGACGGCGATGACTATGTGACGGAAACGATGTTCGAGCGGCTTTATGAAGAAGCGGAGAAGAACCGGCTGGATATCGCCGGCTGCGGTTATTATAAGGAAACGCCGTCTAAAGAAAGAACATATATGCCGCCGTCCATTCCGGCGGGCCGCGTCTTCACAGCGGATGAAATGACTGCATTGCTGACACGCGCGCACGAACATCGGTTTATTTGGTATGTGTGGCGCTATATATACCGGCGAGAAGCATTGCAAGGGCTGTTGTTCCATGAAGATATCCGTTTTGCCGAGGACTCTCCGTTTAACTTGGCAGCGTTCCGCCAAGCCGCGCGTGTCAAAGTGATAGACGAAGGGCTGTATATCTACCGGGAAAATCCGCAAAGTCTTACAGAAACACCGTTTAAGCCCCACTTAGATCAAGAACTGCAAAAGCAATATAAAGC
>NZ_JBHVUS010000090.1:0-764 GCF_042884005.1 Kitasatospora sp. NPDC058162 | reverse complement strand
GACGGACGCCTGCCGGAGCGATATCGATACATATTTGTGCAAGCATCAGATTCCGATGCTGATCGCCAACGCATGCGCCGCGCCGCAGCCGTCACACCAGATTACGGCGCACATCGGCAGAATCTTAACGTATGACATGGTAAAAACGGCGGTGCGCAGGACGCCGTGCCGCCATAAAGAGCTGCTGGCGGGAGCGCGCGTGGTGCTCGGCCTGTGCAAAATGCGCCTTCCTCTTCTTCTGCATGCGTTTTTCGAACGGAAATCGAAAGAGAAAGGCAGTGCGGAAGGAGCATGAAATTTGCCATTAATTTCGGCGCCAATGTGACGGCGTTTTTACTATCGGTGTTTTTATCAGTGTGGATGACTCCCTTTATTGTGAAAACATTAGGTGTGGAGGCTTTTGGGTTTGTCCATCTGACACAGAATATCATTAACTATTTCTCTATAATTACCGTTGCGCTGAGCTCTGTCGTTGTGAGGTTTTTCTCCGTCGCCGCCCACAGGGGGAACAAGGACGAGGCCAATGCGTATGTAAGCAATTATTTAGCCGCGTCTGTCGTGATATCTCTATTGCTCGCTGTGCCGCTCGCCGGGACGGCTTTTTTTATTGACAAGATTATGAATGTACCGGCCGGGCTCTTAACGGATGTGAGGCTCTCTATCGTGATCGGCAGCGTGCTGTTTATGCTGACGTTTTTTATGGCGGGGTTCGCGACGGGGCCGTTTTTCGCCAACAAGCTTTATATCACAAGCTCCATTCAGGC
>NZ_JBHVUS010000089.1:0-1394 GCF_042884005.1 Kitasatospora sp. NPDC058162 | reverse complement strand
CTGAGGACAAGCCCTCGGCCTATTAGTACCGGTCAACTCCACCCCTCACAGGGCTTCCATATCCGGCCTATCAACCCAGTCGTCTACTGGGAGCCTTACCCTCTCAAGGAGGTGGGAGTGCTCATCTCGAAGCAGGCTTCCCGCTTAGATGCTTTCAGCGGTTATCCCTCCCGAACGTAGCCAACCAGCCATGCCCTTGGCAGGACAACTGGCACACCAGAGGTTCGTCCGTCCCGGTCCTCTCGTACTAGGGACAGCCCTTCTCAACACTCCTACGCGCACAGCGGATAGGGACCGAACTGTCTCACGACGTTCTAAACCCAGCTCGCGTACCGCTTTAATGGGCGAACAGCCCAACCCTTGGGACCTACTCCAGCCCCAGGATGCGACGAGCCGACATCGAGGTGCCAAACCATCCCGTCGATATGGACTCTTGGGGAAGATCAGCCTGTTATCCCCGGGGTACCTTTTATCCGTTGAGCGACGGCGCTTCCACAAGCCACCGCCGGATCACTAGTCCCTACTTTCGTACCTGCTCGACCCGTCAGTCTCACAGTCAAGCTCCCTTGTGCACTTACACTCAACACCTGATTGCCAACCAGGCTGAGGGAACCTTTGGGCGCCTCCGTTACTCTTTAGGAGGCAACCGCCCCAGTTAAACTACCCACCAGACACTGTCCCTGATCCGGATCACGGACCCAGGTTAGACATCCAGCACGACCAGAGTGGTATTTCAACGGCGACTCCACAACAACTGGCGTTGCTGCTTCAAAGTCTCCCACCTATCCTACACAAGCCGAACCGAACACCAATATCAAGCTATAGTAAAGGTCCCGGGGTCTTTCCGTCCTGCTGCGCGAAACGAGCATCTTTACTCGTAATGCAATTTCACCGGGCCTATGGTTGAGACAGTCGAGAAGTCGTTACGCCATTCGTGCAGGTCGGAACTTACCCGACAAGGAATTTCGCTACCTTAGGATGGTTATAGTTACCACCGCCGTTTACTGGCGCTTAAGTTCTCAGCTTCGCCCCGACGAATCAGAGCTAACCGGTCCCCTTAACGTTCCAGCACCGGGCAGGCGTCAGTCCGTATACATCGCCTTACGGCTTCGCACGGACCTGTGTTTTTAGTAAACAGTCGCTTCTCGCTGGTCTCTGCGGCCACCCCCAGCTCGGAGTGCAAGACTCGTCACCAGGAATGGCCCCCCTTCTCCCGAAGTTACGGGGGCATTTTGCCGAGTTCCTTAACCATAGTTCACCCGAACGCCTCGGTATTCTCTACCTGACCACCTGAGTCGGTTTGGGGTACGGGCCGCCATGAAACTCGCTAGAGGCTTTTCTCGACAGCATAGGATCATCCACTTCACCACAATCGGCTCGGCATCAGGTCTCAG
>NZ_JBHVUS010000088.1:0-1438 GCF_042884005.1 Kitasatospora sp. NPDC058162 | reverse complement strand
GTGGTCGGTGAGCCAGGGGTGGGTGTGGCGGGACAGGCGTCCGCTGAACAGGACACCGCCGTCGGCCAGGCCCGTGATCGCTCCCAGCAGCGGGTGTCGGGAGTCCTGGAGGCCGAGTGCCGAGGCGCCCGTCCCGCCGGCCGGGGCCTCCAGCCAGTAGCGAGTGCGTTGGAACGCGTAGCTCGGCAGGTCCACCAGGCGTGCTGCCGGGAACAGGACCGACCAGTCCACACCCGTACCGGACACGTGCGCGGTGGCCAGCATTGCCAGCAGTGAGCGGGCTTCACCCTGTCCGCGCCGCAGTGCCGGCGCCAGCACGCCCTCCGCGCCGGAGGCGGCGAGGGTCTGCTCGGCCATCGCCAGCAGTACGCCGTCGGGGCCCAGTTCGAGGAACGAGCCGACCCCGAGGCCGTGCAGGGTCTCCACCGCGTCGGCGAACCGCACCGTCCCGCGCACCTGACGCGGCCAGTACGCCGGGTCCGCGAGCTCGCCCGTTCCGGCCGGGGCGCCGGTCAGTGTCGACACCAGCGGAATCACCGGCTCGCCGAACTCCAGCCCGGCGACGGTTCGCTCGAACTCCTCGAGGAAGCCCTCCATGTGCGGTGAGTGGAAGGCATGGCTGACCGTCAGGCGCCGGGTGCGGACACCGCGGGCGGCCCAGGCGGCGGCCACCTCCAGTACCGCGTCCTGGTCACCGGAGACCACCACCGCGCGCGGCCCGTTCACCGCCGCCAGGTCCACCCGGCCCGCGAAGGCGGCCAGCGACTCCCGGACCTCCGCCTCGCCCGCCTCCACGGCCACCATCGCGCCACCCGAGCGCGCGTCCTGCATCAAGCGACCGCGCGCCGCGACCAGCGCACACGCGTCCGCGAGGCCCAGCAGCCCCGACACGTGCGCCGCCGCCAGCTCGCCGATCGAATGCCCCACCACGAAGTCAGGCACGACACCGAAGGACGCCACCAGACGGAACAGAGCCGTTTCCACCGCGAACAGCGCGGCCTGGGTGAAGACCGTCTGGTCCAGCAGTGCGGCCTCGGCGGTACCCTCGGCCGCCCACACCACCTCACGCAGCGAACGGCCCAACAGGCCGTCCAGCTCCGTACACACCGCGTCGAAGGCCTCGGCGAAGACCGGGAAGGCGTCATACAACTCCCGGCCCATCCCCAGCCGCTGACTTCCCTGGCCCGAGAACAGGAACGCGACACCGGGGCGGGCAGCGCCGACGACACCACGCAGCACGGCCGACGACACACCGCCCCCGGCCACCGCGCCCAGACCCGCCAGCAACTCGTCACGGGAACCCGCGACCACCACCGCACGCCGACCCAACGACGCCCGGGCCACACCCAGCGTGAACCCGACATCCTCCGGATCCAGCGCCGGCCGATCAGCCACGAACTCCGCAAGACGAGAAGCCTGAGCCCGGAGCGCGTCCTCG
>NZ_JBHVUS010000087.1:0-1482 GCF_042884005.1 Kitasatospora sp. NPDC058162 | reverse complement strand
CGTTGAGCAACGAGAGCCTGGCCAACCTGCTCAAGGAGGAGCGGCGTTTCGCCCCGCCGGCAGAGCTGGCCGCAGCGGCCAACGTCACCGCGGACGCGTACGCCCAGGCCTCCGAGGACCGTCTGGGCTTCTGGGCCGAGCAGGCCCGCCGCCTCAGCTGGGCCGTCGAGCCGACCGAGACCCTCGACTGGTCCAACCCGCCCTTCGCCAAGTGGTTCGCCGACGGCAAGCTCAACGTGGCCTACAACTGCGTCGACCGCCACGTCGAGAACGGCCTCGGCGACCGCGTCGCCATCCACTTCGAGGGCGAACCCGGCGACAGCCGCTCCATCACCTACGCCCAGCTCAAGGACGAGGTCTGCCAGGCCGCCAACGCGCTGCTGGAACTCGGCGTCCGCAAGGGCGACCGGGTCGCCGTCTACCTGCCGATGATCGCCGAGGCCGTCGTCGCGATGCTCGCCTGCGCCCGCATCGGCGCCACCCACTCCGTCGTCTTCGGCGGCTTCTCCGCCGACGCCGTGGCCTCCCGCATCCAGGACGCCCAGGCCAAACTCGTCATCACCGCCGACGGCGGCTACCGCCGCGGCAAGCCCTCCGCCCTCAAGCCCGCCATCGACGAGGCCCTCACCAAGGCCGACGGCGTCGAACACGTCCTGGTCATCCGCCGCACCGGCCAGGACACCGCCTGGACCCAGGGCCGCGACGTCTGGTGGCACGAGATCACCGCCCGCCAGTCCACCGAGCACACCCCCGAGGCCCACGAGGCCGAACACCCGCTGTTCATCCTCTACACCTCCGGCACCACCGGAAAGCCCAAGGGCATCCTGCACACCTCCGGCGGCTACCTCACCCAGGCCAGCTACACCCACCACGCCGTCTTCGACCTCAAGCCGGAGACCGACGTCTACTGGTGCACCGCCGACATCGGCTGGGTCACCGGCCACTCCTACATCGTCTACGGCCCGCTGGCCAACGGCGCCACCCAGGTCGTCTACGAGGGCACCCCCGACACCCCCCACCAGGGCCGCTTCTGGGAGATCGTCCAGAAGTACGGCGTCACGATCCTCTACACCGCCCCGACCGCCATCCGCACCTTCATGAAGTGGGGCGACGACATCCCCGCGAAGTTCGACCTGTCCTCGCTGCGGGTCCTGGGCAGCGTCGGCGAGCCGATCAACCCCGAGGCGTGGATCTGGTACCGCGAGCACATCGGCGCCGGCACCTGCCCGATCGTCGACACCTGGTGGCAGACCGAGACCGGCGCCATGATGATCAGCCCCCTGCCCGGCGTCACCGAGACCAAGCCCGGCTCCGCCCAGCGCGCCCTGCCCGGCATCGCCGCCACCGTCGTCGACGACGAGGCCAACGAAGTCCCCAACGGCTCCGGCGGCTACCTCGTCCTCACCGAGCCCTGGCCCTCCATGCTCCGCACCATCTGGGGCGACGACCAGCGCTACATCGACACCTACTGGTCCCGCTTCC
>NZ_JBHVUS010000086.1:0-1524 GCF_042884005.1 Kitasatospora sp. NPDC058162 | reverse complement strand
CCTCTGATACGAAAATCCCCCTCCCCTGGCCCTTCTTGAAGATCAGGCGACCTCGACGGATTGGAGAGTGACTTGGTAGCCGAGTTGGTTCAGCTGGCTCACCAGCCGTCGGGTCTGCCTGGTCTTGCCGGTGCGTTCGAGGAAGTGGTCGCCGCCGAGGTCGTGGTACTCGATGTCGTGGGTGAACATGTGCCAGGCGGCGATGAGGATCGAGTGCTCGACGGCGACCAGGGCCCGCTTCTTGCCGCGCCGGGAGGCGATGCGCTTGAAGCGGGCGGCCAGGTAGGTGCCCTTGGAGCGGGACGCCGAGGAGGCCACCTGCCCGAGGACGCCCTTGAGCCACGGGTCGCCGTGCCGGGTGCGGCCGGTGCTCTGCTTGCCGGCGGACTCATGGTTGCCGGGGCAGACACCGGCCCAGGAGGCCAGGTCGGCGGCGGTGGGGAAGCGGGTGATGTCCGCACCGATCTCGGCGAGGACGACCTCGGCGGAGCGGGTGCTCATCCCGGGAATGGTCACGAGGAGTTCGATCCGACGGCGAAAGGGCCGCACCTGCGCGTCGATCCGCTCGCTCAGGCGGGCCTCCATGGCCTTGCAGGCGTCGATGCGGTCCAGCATCGCGCGGACCATGAACGCGTGGTGGCCGGTGAAGCGGCCCCTCAGCGCCTCGGCGAGGATCTCGCGCTTGCCGCGCATGCTGCCCAGCGCCATCTCGGCGAGGACCAGCGGGTCGCGCTCGCCGGCGACCAGGGCTTCCAGCATGGCCCGGCCGGACTTGCCGACGATGTCGGAGACGACCGAGGAGAGCTTGATCCCGGCGTCCTCCAGCAGCTTCTCCAGGCGCTGGATCTCGCGGGTGCGCTCGCGCACGACCTCGGTGCGGTAGCGGGTGGTGTCCCGCAGCTCCCGGATCGGCTGCGGCGGCACGAACGAGGGGCGGACCAGGCCGTGCTCCATGAGCTTGGCGATCCACTCCGAGTCGGCGACGTCGGTCTTGCGGCCGGGCACGGCCTTCATGTGGCGGGCGTTGAGCAGCCAGCAGTCCATGGCGTCTTCGAGTACGTAGAACACCGGCTTCCAGTACACGCCGGTGGCCTCCATGCCGACCAGGGTCACACCCTGTTCGATCAGCCAGTCCTTCATGGCGAGCAGGTCGCGGGTCATCGTGGAGAAGACCCGTACCTCGCTCCGCCGCCGCTTGCCCGTGCCGGGCAGGCGCAGGCACACCTTCACGTCGGTCTTGCTGACATCGATCCCGGCGCACCGCTCGTGGATCACGTCCATCGTCTCGCCGTCCCCTCCAGGTCCAGGCCGCGCAGGCGGGACCGTCCGGGGGAGTCAGGCAGGCGGGAGACTCTGATACTCGTGCTCGAAGCAACACTTCCGGGTGCCTGTCGTTCGAACTCCCACCGTCCTACTGACCCACGGGCTCGGAAAGCGCCAAGAGGATACGACGTCAGCCGGACGGACCCACCCAGATTTTCACCCCGTTGGGGTGAGCCCGTAAGGGCTTCGGATTACTGACCC
>NZ_JBHVUS010000085.1:0-1550 GCF_042884005.1 Kitasatospora sp. NPDC058162 | reverse complement strand
TTCAATGCCAATATAGGTAGTAGGGGAGAATTGAAATACGGAATAAGCCAGGCCCCTGAAGTATTTTTGGACTTCCAAGTTGCGGAAAGCGACGGACAATTAATGATGACTTGGGATTATGTGGAGGATTTGCTTGATGAAGATATGATCCGTGCCATGTTTGAAACGTATCAACTTCGATTGCAGCAAGTTATAGACAATAATCTTTCATCTATGCCGCTGCCTGTAACACAGTCTGAACTACTGCTTGATTACAATGATACACAAGGAGATTATGAAGGGGATTTACTGCAAAGATTAATAGACCGGCAATGCCAGAAGACGCCAGATGCGATTGCAGTCAAATTAGGACAAGATACATTGACTTATGGCGAGTTGGCGAGAAAATCCAACCAGGTCGCTCGCTATTTAGCAGAACAAAACTATGCGCACAATTCTTATATTGGAGTTTGGGCAGAGAGACGAATCGAGACCATTGTAAATACGGTGGGTATTTTAAAAGCCGGCCATGCTTATATTCCTGTGAATCCGGAACATCCTGAGGAAAGAATAAAATATATCGTGGAACATAGTGATATCAAGCTGATGATTCATCCGGATTTATATGAAAAAGAGAACCTGTCCACCTATAACGATGGCGCCTTAGAACTGTTAGAAGGCTGCCAGCAGGATAAAGCCTATGCTATCTATACGTCAGGAAGTACTGGACATCCTAAGGGTGTTGTGATCACCCATGAAGCAGTAGTGAATACATTATTAGATATTAATAAGAAATTCAAAGTAGGTAGCGAAGATAAAATCATAGCCCTATCATCGATGAGCTTTGATTTATCCGTCTATGATATTTTTGGAGCACTCATTAGTGGAGCCCAGTTAGTATTAATTCCAGATCTTTTAGATATGAGTAGCATTCACCAGATCATGATCGAAGAAGAAATCACGATATGGAATTCGGTTCCGGCCATTATGGATATGTATCTGGAAAGCACAAAACAAGACACAGTGCGGAGATCTGCAGCAGAGCGCTTACGTATGGTGATGCTAAGTGGAGACTGGATTTCTCTTGGTTTGCCGGAGAAAATCAAAACAAGAATGCCAAAAGCACAAGTGATCGGGTTAGGTGGAGCAACGGAAGGCTCTATATGGTCCATCTATTTCCCAATCACAGAAGTGAAGCCAGAGTGGAAAAGTATCCCTTATGGATATCCGTTGAAAAATCAACAAATTTACGTACTGGATGATTGTGGAGAAGAATGCCCGGTAGGCGTTCCAGGAGAACTGCATATTGGTGGAAAAGGAGTCGCCGCAGGTTATCTCAATGAAGAAGAGAAGACGAAGGCCGCCTTTATCAACCATAGATTAGGGTATCTGTACAAAACAGGTGATTATGGTGTGATGCGTCAGGAAGGATATGTAGACTTCCTTGGAAGAAAAGATAGTCAAGTAAAGATACGTGGACATCGTGTCGAACTGGGAGAAATAGAACACTGTATCAATCATTTGCCAAATATTCACCAGTCCGTAGTCGCTGATTATAGTGATTCACATGG
>NZ_JBHVUS010000083.1:0-1735 GCF_042884005.1 Kitasatospora sp. NPDC058162 | reverse complement strand
GCCCATGAGGAGTTCAGACAATGTCATTTCCGGGTTAGCAATCACCCTGTCCAGCTACACCTTAAAATGCTCCAGGATGACCTGTGCCGAAGTCTCGGTAAATAAATCACTGCAATATACCAGATCTAAAGCGTACCCCTCTTCATACGCTGTAGCTTGTAAATCCAAATCAAATTTGGCATCAATGAAAGGAATGCCCAGCATCTCTACCTGTGCTTCGCCCATCGCAAGATGGATTTCCTCGTTATTCTGCATGGTAAACATCACGTCAAACAGCGGATTGCGTGACAGATCACGGCGTACTTCTACTTCCTCTACCAATTCTTCAAACGGGTATTCTTGATTCTCATATGCATTCAATGCCAGCTCTTTGATCTCGCTTAAAAATTCTAAGAACGTTTTTTCAGCCCTTGGATACCCTCTCATTGCCAGCGTATTGACAAACATGCCGGCTATTGTCTCGGTGTCCTGATGCACTCGGCCTGAGATGGGTGTTCCTACCACGATATCTTGTTGCCTGCTGTATTTATGCAGTTCTATCATAAATACAGCCAGTAAGGTCATGTAATCTGTCGTTCCATGTTGTTTATTTATATTTTGAATGCCAGCTTTCTGCTCTTGGCTAAGCTGAACAGACACTTGGGCTCCTTTGTAGCTTTGGATTTTGGGACGTGGATAGTCCGTCACCAAATCCAAAACCGGTGCCTCTTCTTTGAATACTTCTTTCCAATAGTTTCTCTGACTCTCCAGGTTTCTGCCACGCATCCATTCACTATAATCTTTGTATTGTAGTTCAAGTGGTTGTAATTCTTCACCGTTATACAATCGTGAGAAATCTTCGATTAATAGATTTAGCGTCTGATGATCGGAAATAATATGGTGCATATCAAATAGTAAAATATAGTTGTTCTGATTTCTTTCTTTGACTGCTTTAAAACGCATGAGCGGTGCTGTTCCGATGTCAAACGGGCGTACAAATTGTTCCATGTCAGCGTCACTGTAGCTGTCGGTCTCTTCATATTCCACTTGGTAGAATACCTCGTCTGCAATGACTTGATATGCTCCTTCTTCGGTCATTACAAAACTTGTTCGCAGCGACTCATGACGCTTAATCAGACGATCTATGGCTTGTTGTATTTTTTCTAAATCAAGGTTACCCGTTACTTCTAGCGCTGACGCCATGTTATATGCTGTACTGTTGCCTTCCATCTGATCCAGAATAAACAATCGTTTCTGTGTAGAGGATGCTGGATAAGCTTCTCTCTGTTCTGCTTGTGGTATTGGACTATATTCGCCTTCTCCCGCGGCCTCAATCTTTCTCGACAACATGACAGGAGTTGGTAAACTAAATATATCTTTGACTGGCAAACGAATCCCTGTCTTCTTCTCGATGGCATTAATGGCTGCCGTCGCTTTTAACGAATGTCCTCCCAGTTCAAAGAAACTATCCTCTATGCCGACTGGAGATATTCCTAAGATTTCTTCAAATATGTCCGTAATGACTTTCTCTGTTTTAGTTCTTGGTGGCATATATTCCTGTCCTGCTAATGCATTTGGTTCTGGCAGTGCTTTTGCATCCAGCTTCCCATTTGAAGTCAGTGGCAAGGCATCAATCTGCATCATAAAGCCAGGTAACATATACTCAGGCAGTTTGTCTCTCAAATCATTTTTGATTTCAGACATATCCAGTTGCTGCTCTTGATTTGTCGGGATCAGGTAGGCACATATACTCTTG
>NZ_JBHVUS010000082.1:0-2630 GCF_042884005.1 Kitasatospora sp. NPDC058162 | reverse complement strand
GTCCACTCCGCCCGCCACCAGGTCCCAGAGGTCCTGTGCGCTCGCCACTCCACCGGGGTAGCGGCACGCCATGCCCACCACGGCGATCGGCTCGTTGTCGTCCTCGGAGGCCGACCGCGTCAGCAAGGCCGGCACGCCCGTCGTCACCGCGCTCGCCGTACCGGCCGCGTCGGCGATCCTGGCGAGCAGGTAGTCGATGACGGCACGCGGCGACGGGTGGTCGAAGACGAGCGTGGTCGGCACCCGCAGGCCGGTGGCGGTGTTGAGCTGGTTGCGCAGTTCGACGCCGGTGAGCGAGTCGAACCCGAGGTCCTTGAAGGCCCGTTCGACATCGATGGTCGCGGAGCCGGAGTGGCCGAGGACCAGAGCGACGACGGAACGCACGGTCTCGGTGATCGCGCGCGTCCGCTCCGTCTCCGCCAGGGCTGCCATCCGGTCGGTCCAGCTGTCGTGGCCCGCGCTCGTCACGACGCCGCGCCGCACCGGCCCGCGCACCAGGGAGCGGAAGACCACAGGGGCCTGCTGCCCGGCGGTACGGGCCTGCGCCTTCAGCACCGACAGGTCGAGCTGGGCCGGGATGAGCTGTCCGTGCTCCTGCGCCAGTGCGGCGTCGAACAGCTGGAGCCCGCGCTCCTCGCCGAGCGGCGCCACACCGGAGCGGGTCCAGCGGGCGACGTCGGCCTCGGTGAGGCCGCCCGCCATGCCGTCGGCCTGGTCCCACAGGCCCCAGGCCAGGGCGTGGGCGGGCAGTCCGGCGGCGCGACGGTTGGCGGCGAGGGTGTCGAGGAAGGTGTTGGCGGCCGCGTAGTTGCTCTGGCCGGAGTTGCCGATGACGCCCGCGATGGACGAGAAGACGACGAACGCCGCCAGCGGCAGGTCCTTGGTCTGCTCGTGCAGGTTCCACGCGGCGTCCACCTTCGGACGCAGTACGGTCGCCATGCGCTCGGGGGTCTGCGACTCCACGAGCCCGTCGTCGAGCACGCCGGCGGCATGCACGATTCCGGTCAGCGGGTGTTCGGCCGGGATGGCCTCCAGTACGGCGGCCAGCGCCGCCGGGTCGGCCGCGTCGCACGCGGCGAAGCGGACCTCGGCACCGAACTCGGAGAGTTCCAGCGCCAGTTCGGCGGCACCCGGAGCGGCCTCACCGCGCCGCGAGAGCAGCAGGAGGTGCCGCACTCCGCGCGCCTGCACCAGGTGGCGGGCCATCAGCACGCCCAGGGTGCCGGAGCCGCCGGTGATCATCACGGTGCCGGCCGGGTCGAAGGCCTCGAAGTCCGCGGCCGCGGTGGCGTCGGCAGCCGTTACCGGGACCATCCGCGGAGCGCGCGGCTCCCCCTCGCGCACCACGAGCTGGGACTCGTCGCCGTACAGGACGCCGGCGTCGAGGTTCTCGGTGCTGAAGCCCGGGTCGGCCGGGTCGAGGTCGACCAGGACGAAGCGGTCGGGGTGCTCGGCCTGTGCCGTCCGCACCAGGCCCCAGACCGCGCCGGCCGCCACGTCAACGGGCGTGTCGCCGGTCCCGGTGCCGACGGCGCCGCGGGTCACGACGACCAGCTGCGAGCCGTCGAAGCGCTGGTCGGCCAGCCACGCCTGGACCAGTTCCAGCGCCTCGCCGGTGAGTCGGTGCGCGGCAGCGGGAACACTCTCGTCCTCGGCGGAGCCCAGCTGGACCAGCACCCGCCCGGGCACCGCGGTCAGCGACGCCGGGTCCGCCGTCACCGTCACGGAGCCGACGGCATCGGCGATCGACGGCACCGGCACCCAGTCCAGTCGGTAGAGCGCACCACGCCCGGCGGCTGCCTGGGCGTCGATCCGCGCCGGCCGCAATACGAGTTCGCCGACGGAGGCCACGGGCCGGCCCGCGCTGTCGGCGACCATCAGGGCCGCGCTCTCCGCGCCGGTGGGAGTCCACCGCACGCGCAGTTCCTTCGCGCCGGTCGCGTAGAGCGAGACATCGCTCCAGGCGAACGGCAGCAGCAGGCCTCCGGCAGTCGAAGCGAGCTGCTGGACGAGCGGGTGCAGCGCGGCGTCGAGCAGGGCCGGGTGGATTCCGTACTTCGCGGCGTCCGCCTGCTGCGGCTCGGGCAGGACGACGTCGGCGTAGAGCTCGTCGCCGCTCCGCCACAGGGCCGTCACGCACTGGAAGGCCGGCCCGTACGTGTAGCCGGTCTCGGCGAGCGCGGGGTAGAAGTCCGCCAGGTCGACGGCTTCGGCGCCGGCCGGCGGCCAGACCGCGAGGTCGGCGTCGGGGGAGACGAGGTCGTCCACCGCGAGCCAGCCGGAAGCGTGCCTGGTCCACGCGTCCTGGTCGCCGGCCTCGGCGTCCTGGGGTTGTGAGTAGATCCGCACCTGGTGCTGGTCGTTCTCGTCCGCGCCGTCCACGGTGACCTGGATCCGCAGGCCCCCGGTCGCGGGCAGCAGCATCGGCGCCTCGAGCGTCAGCTCCACCACGCGCGACGCGCCGCTGCGGTCGGCGGCTTCCAAAGCCATTTCCATCAACGCGGTCCCGGGCAGCAGGATCCCGCCCTGGATCTCGTGGTCGGTGAGCCAGGGGTGGGTGTGGCGGGACAGGCGTCCGCTGAACAGGACACCGCCGTCGGCCAGGCCCGTGATCGCTCCCAGCAGCGGGT
>NZ_JBHVUS010000081.1:0-3469 GCF_042884005.1 Kitasatospora sp. NPDC058162 | reverse complement strand
GAGGTGCAGCGCGACCAGCGACGACGAACACGCCGTGTCCACCGTCAGCGCCGGCCCCTCAAGACCGAACGAATACGCCAGCCGACCCGACGCGATACTGGCCGTGCTGCCCGCGACGAGATATCCCTCGAGCTCGCCCGGCGCCTTGCGGACGCGCGTGCCGTAGTCCGAGTACATGACGCCGGCGAAGACGCCGGTGCGCGAGCCGCGCAGCGACGCCGGGTCCAGGCCCGCGCTCTCGAACGTCTCCCACGCCGTCTCCAGCAGCAGCCGCTGCTGGGGGTCGGTCGCCAGCGCCTCGCGCGGGCTCAGGCCGAAGAACTCCGGGTCGAACTCGGCGGCGCCGTAGAGGAACCCGCCCTGCCGGGTGTAGGAGGTGCCGCTGACCTCGGGGTCGGGGTTGTAGAGGTTCTCCACGTCCCAGCCGCGGTCGGACGGGAAGTCGCCCACCGCGTCCACTCCGCCCGCCACCAGGTCCCAGAGGTCCTGTGCGCTCGCCACTCCACCGGGGTAGCGGCACGCCATGCCCACCACGGCGATCGGCTCGTGTTCCTTGAATTCGATGTCCCGAAGACGCTTGCGGCTGTCTGCCAGTTCATTGGTCACGCGCCTCAGGTATTCGCGGACCTTGTCTTCGTTAGCCATGTGGTGCGGTGCCTTTCGGGGTGACTGACGGCGAATGCGGTGGCGTGGGCCCGGAGATCTCAGAGTTCGTTGTCGATGAAGGCGAAGATCTCCTCGTCCGACGCGGCGTCGGAGAGACCGCCGCCCGCACCCGAGGAAAGGGCGTCGATGCCCGTCATGGCGCTGATCCTCGTCAGCATTTCCTGGACCCGCCTCGACAGCCAGGCCCGGTCTTCCTCTTCGAACGAGGCGTTCTCGAACTCGGACATCACGCGGTCGAACTCGGCGGCGATCGTCTGGGCGTCGACCGGCTTCTCCTCCGGCGCCAGCTGGCCCGTGAGGTAGTTGGCGATGGCCTGCGGAGTGGGGTGGTCGAAGACCAGCCCGGCGGACAGCCGCAGCCCGGTCGCCGTGGTGAGGCGGTTGCGCAGTTCCACGGCGGTCAGGGAGTCCACGCCGAGGTCCTTGAAGGACCGGTCCGGCTGGACGGCCTGCGGCGTGGAGTAACCCAGGACCACGGCAACGCTCGCACGCACGACGTCGACGACCGTACGCTCACGGTCCTCCGGGCTCATCCCACCGACATTCTGCGCCCAGCTGACCGCGACTGCGCCATGGCCGGCCATGGCCGGCCGGTCGCCGGTGGTGGTGCGACGGCGGCGCGGGACCAGGGTGCGCAGGAGCACCGGAAGTGCCTCTTCAGGGCCGGTCCGCAGCGCGACCCGGTCCAGGGCCGCGGCAACCAGCAGCGGCTGGTCGCTCTCCAGCGCCTCGTCGAACAGCGCCAGACCACGCTCCACGGGAAGGGCCTTGATGCCGGAACGGGCCAGACGCGCGCGGTCCGCGTCATCCAACCGGCCGGTCATCGTGCCCGCCTGGTCCCACAGACCCCAGGCGAGCGAGTGCGCGGCCAGGCCCTGACCGCGCCGGTGGGCGGCGAGGGTGTCCAGGAAGGTGTTCGCCGAGGCGTAGTTGCTCTGCCCCGCGTTGCCGATCACGCCCGAGATGGACGAGAAGACGACGAACGCGGCCAGCGGCAGGTCCTTGGTCTGCTCGTGCAGGTTCCACGCCGCGTCCACCTTCGGACGCAGCACTCCGGAGAACCGGTCGGGGGTCTGCGACTCCACGAGCCCGTCGTCGAGCACGCCGGCGGAGTGCACCACTGCCGTCAGCGGGTGTTCGGCCGGGATGGCCTCCAGTACGGCGGCCAGCGCCGCCGGGTCGGCCGCGTCGCACGCGGCGAAGCGGACCTCGGCACCGAACTCGGAGAGTTCCAGCGCCAGTTCGGCGGCACCCGGAGCGGCCTCACCGCGCCGCGAGAGCAGCAGGAGGTGCCGCACTCCGCGCGCCTGCACCAGGTGGCGGGCCATCAGCACGCCCAGGGTGCCGGAGCCGCCGGTGATCATGACGGTGCCGTCCGGGTCGAACGTCGCGGCACTGCCGGAGCCGGGTGCGGCCCCTGCGGTGATCCGCGGCGCGAGCATCTGCCCACCACGCACGACGAGTTGCGGCTCCTCCGAGAAGAGCGCGGCAGCATCGGTGTCCGCGGCGGGATCGAGGTCGACCAGGACGAAGCGGCCGGGGTGCTCGCTCTGCGCGGTACGCACCAGGCCCCAGACCGCGCCGGCCGCCACGTCAACGGGCGTGTCGCCGGTCCCGGTGCCGACGGCGCCGCGGGTCACGACGGCCAGCTGCGAGCCGTCGAAGCGCTCGTCGGCCAGCCACGCCTGGATCACTTCCAGCACCTCGCCGGCGAGACGATGGGCCGCACCGGGCACGCTCTCGCCCGCGGAACCCCCCACCGGGAGGACGACACGGCTCGGCACCGGAACGCCCTTCACGGCGGCCAGGTCCACGGCGACCTGCGGTTCGACCGCATCCGCGGAGCGGGCGGCGTCCACGATGCCGAACGGGTCGAAGCCCACGAGGGCCCACGTGCCGCCCCGAGCCGGCACCTCACCGAGGGCGGCGGTGGGCGCCCAGTCCACCTGAAGCAGCTCACCGTCGGTCGGGGCGCCGACGGGCGCCAGCGACCCGTTGGCGAGCGGTCGAAGCTCCAGCGATCCGATCTCGACCACCGGGCGACCCTCGCCGTCGGTCGCCGTCATCCTGCTGTCGCCGTGCCAGTGCACCCGAAGCCTGTCGGCGCCGGTGGCGTGGACCGCCACATCGCTCCAGGAGAAGGGGAGCTGAAGGCCCTGCCCGGAGGTCGCGGCACGGTGGGCCAGCGGGTGCAGCGCGGCGTCGAGCAGGGCCGGGTGGATTCCGTACCTCGCGGCGTCCGCCTGCTGCGGCTCGGGCAGGACGACGTCGGCGTACCAGTCCTCGTCGAGGCGCCAGAGTCCCTGGATGCCCTGGAACGCAGGACCGTACCCGTAGCCGGTCTCGGCGAGCGCGGGGTAGAAGTCCGCCAGGTCGACGGCTTCGGCGCCGGCCGGCGGCCACACCGCCGGGTCGGAGACGGACGGCGTGACGGCGTCGGCGCCGAGCCATCCGGAGGCACTCCTGGTCCAGCCGTCCGGGTCCGCGGCGGCAGCCTCCTCCGACTGGCAGAAGACCCGCACCTGACGGCGCCCGGTCTCGTCCGCGGCGTCCACGGTGACCTGGATCCGCAGGCCCCCGGTCGCGGGCAGCAGCATCGGCGCCTCGAGGGTCAGCTCCGCCATGCTCTCGGCGTCGACCCGGGCCGCGGCCTCGGCCACCATTTCCACCAGTGCGGCGCCGGGGACGACGACGTGGTCCTCCACGGTGTGGTCGGTGAGCCAGGGGTGGGTGTGGCGGGACAGGCGTCCGCTGAACAGGACACCGCCGTCGGCCAGGCCCGTGATCGCTCCCAGCAGCGGGT
>NZ_JBHVUS010000080.1:0-4496 GCF_042884005.1 Kitasatospora sp. NPDC058162 | reverse complement strand
GCGAGGTGCAGCGCGACCAGCGACGACGAACACGCCGTGTCCACCGTCAGCGCCGGCCCCTCAAGACCGAACGAATACGCCAGCCGACCCGACGCCACACTGCCGGCGCTGCCCGTCCCGAGGTACCCCTCCAGTTCGCCGGGCACCTCGCGCACCCGCGATGCGTAGTCGTTGTACATGACGCCGGCGAAGACGCCGGTGCGCGAGCCGCGCAGCGCGGACGGGTCCAGGCCCGCGCTCTCGAACGCCTCCCACGCCGTCTCCAGGAGGAGCCGCTGCTGGGGGTCGGTCGCCAGCGCCTCGCGCGGGCTCAGGCCGAAGAACTCGGCGTCGAACTCGGCTGCGTCGTAGAGGAATCCACCCGAGCGGGAGTACGACGTGCCGACGGCCTCCGGGTCCGGGTTGTAGAGGTTCTCCAGGTCCCAGCCGCGGTCGGACGGGAAGTCGCCCACCGCGTCCACTCCGCCCGCCACCAGGTCCCACAGCTCCTGCGGGTTGGTCACCCCGCCGGGGAAGCGGCACCCGATGCCGACCACCGCGATCGGCTCGTCGGCGCCGGTCGCCTCGTCGGCGGGCGGCGCCTCCTCGGCGGCCTTGGCTCCGGGCAGCTCGCCCAGCAGGTGGCCGGTGATCGCCTGGGGAGTCGGGTAGTCGAAGACGAGGGACGCGGGCAGTCGCAGCCCGGTCTCGGCGGTGAGGCGGTTGCGCAGTTCGACGGCGGTCAGGGAGTCGAATCCGAGGTCCTTGAAGGCCCGGGCGGGCTGGACGGCCTGCGGAGTCGCATGGCCGAGGACGGCCGCCACCGTGCCGCGGACGAGGTCCAGGACCGTGCGCTCACGCTCGCCGTCGCTCAGCCTGGCGGTGCTGTTCGCCCAACTCGTGCCGTCGGCAGCCTGGTTGGCCGTAGTGCTGCTGCGCCGGCGGCGCGGGGCGAGGGTCCGGAGGAGGGCCGGAAGGGTCTCCGGCGCACTGCTCCGCAGCGCCGCGCGGTCCAGCGCCGCCGCAACCAGCTGCGACTCGACCGCGCCCAGCGCGGCATCGAAGAGCGCCAGGCCGTTCGACGCGGACAGTGCCTTGATCCCGGAGCGGGCGAGTCGGGCACGGTCGGTGTCGTCCAACTGGCCGGTCATCTCGCTGACCCCGTCCCAGAGCCCCCAGGCGAGGGCATGGGCGGGCAGGCCCGCCGCGCGCCGGTGGGCGGCGAGCGCGTCCAGGAAGGTGTTGGCCGCGGCGTAGGTGCTCTGGCCGGAGTTGCCGATGATGCCCGCGAGGGACGAGAAGACGATGAACGCCGACAGCGGCAGGTCCTTGGTCTGCTCGTGCAGGTTCCAGGCGGCGTCCACCTTCGGGCGGAACACTGTGGCCAGCCGGTCGCTGGTCTGGGACTCCAGGAGTCCGTCGTCGAGGACACCGGCGGAGTGCACCACCGCCGTCAGCGGATGCTCCGCCGGAACGACGGCCAGCACGGCCGCGAGCGCGGCCGGATCGGCCGCGTCACAGCCGGCGAAGCGCACGTCGGCGCCGAGCTCCCCCAGCTCCGCGGCGAGTTCACCGGCGCCGGGAGCCGCCTCACCGCGCCGCGAGAGCAGCAGCAGGTGCCGCACGCCGTGATGGCGCACGAGGTGGCGGGCCAGCAGGACCCCGAGCATTCCCGAACCGCCGGTGATCAGCACCGTGCCCTCGGTATCGAATCCCGCGCCCACCGGGGAGGAAGCTGCCGGGATCATACGCGGGGCAAGCAGCCGTCCCCCGCGCACGACGAGCTGCGGCTCACCGCTGTACAGGACGCCGGCGTCGAGATCCTCGGCACCGAAGCCCGGGTCGGCCGGGTCGAGGTCGACCAGGACGAAGCGGTCGGGGTGCTCGGACTGCGCCGTCCGCACCAGGCCCCACACCGCCGCGGCCGCCACATCGGCGGACACGTCGCCCGCCCCGCTGCCGACCGCACCGCGCGTGACCACGGCCAACCGGGAGGCGGCGAAGCGCTCCTCGGCCAGCCACCCCTGCAGCAGGCCCAGCACCTCGCCGGCCAGCCGGTGCGCGGCAGCGGGCACGTTCTCGCCCTCGGTGGAACCCACCGGGACCACCACGCAACCGGGCACCTCGCTCAGCGAGGCCGGGTCCGACGTCACGACGACGGACCCCGGCGCATCGGTGCGGGGCGACACCGGCGCCCAGTCCAGTCGGAGCAGCCCGCCGTCGGTGGCAGCGCCCGCGGCCCGCGCCGTGCCTGCTGCCGGCGGACGCAGGTCGAGCGAGCCGACCTCGATCACCGGGCGGCCCTCCGTGTCGGCCGCCGTCATCCTGCCGTCACTGTGCCAGTGCACCCGCAGTCGGGTCGCACCGGTGGCGTGGATCGCCACGTCGCTCCAGGCGAAGGGCAGTTGCAGGCCCTGACCCGAGGCCACCCCGTCGTAGGCCAGCGGGTGCAGCGCCGTGTCGAGCAGCGCCGGGTGGACACCAAAACGCTCCGCCTGCGCGTGCAGCGCCTCGGGGAGGGCGACCTCGGCGTAGAACTCGTCGTCGAGTCGCCACAGGGCCTGGACGCCTTGGAAGGCGGACCCGTACGTGTAGCCGGCATCGGCCAGAGCCGGGTAGAAACCGGCGAGCTGGACCGGCTCAGCACCGATCGGCGGCCAGGCGAGGAGCTCCGTCCCGGGGTCGGCGAGGTCGTCCGCGGATCCGAGCCAGCCGACCGCATGGGTGGTCCAGCCCTCCGGGTCGGCCGCGTCCGCGGCCTCGCCCTGGGAGAAGATCCGCACCTGGTGGCGCCCGGCCCCGTCCGCCGCGTTCACGGCGACCTGGAGCCGCAGGCCACCGGCCACCGGCAGGACGACCGGCGCCTGGAGCGTCAGCTCCTCCACCTTCCCCGCACCGATCCGGACGGCCGCCTCGGCCACCATCTCGACCAGTCCGGCTCCCGGCATCAGGACGCGGTCCTCGACGCCGTGATCGGCGAGCCACGGGTGGTCGCTCAGCGCGAGGCGCCCGGTGAAGAGCCAGCCGTCGCCGTCGCCGAGTCCCGTGACCGCGCCGAGGAGGGGATGTCCGCCGTCTTGGAGCCCGAGACCGGTCACGTCGCCGCCGCCCGACGGCGCCTCCAGCCAGAAGTGCTTGCGCTGGAAGGCGTAAGAGGGCAGATCCACGACCCCGGCGTCCGGGAGGACGGCTGACCAGTCCACCGCCGCGCCCTGCACGTAGGCGCCGGCCACGGAGGTGTGGAAGCGCTGCCAGCCGCCGTGACCACGCCGCAGCGATCCGATCGCCGTTCCGTCGCGGCCGGCGGCCGCCAGCGTGTCCTGGACGCCGAACGTGAGCACGGGGTGCGGGCTGGACTCGATGAACAGCTCGTGTCCCTGCTCGATCAGGGTGCGCACCGTTTCCTCGAACCGCACGGTGTGGCGCAGGTTCTGGTACCAGTACTCGGCGTCGAGTACGGCAGTACTGTCCAGCCGGGCACCGGTCAGGGTCGAGTGGAAGGCGACATCGCTGTCACGCGGTGCGATGCCGTCGAGCAGTTCGAGCAGCCGGTCGTGGATCTGCTCGACATGCGCCGAGTGCGAGGCGTAGTCGACCGGAATCCGGCGGGCCGCGATTGCCTCGGTCTCGCAGACGGTCATGAGTTGGTCGAGGGCATCGGTGTCGCCCGAGACGACGGTCGACGCGGGTCCGTTGATGGCGGCGACGGTGATCCGGTCGTCCCAGCGGACGAGCAGACGTTCCCGCACCTCCTGTCCCGGGAGCGGCACGGACACCATGCCGCCCTTACCGGCGATGACCTTGAGTGCCTGTGATCGCAGCGCGACGACCTTGGCGGCATCCTCCAGGGACAGTGCACCGGCCACGGCTGCCGCCGCGATCTCGCCCTGGGAGTGGCCGATCACGGCAGCGGGCTTGATCCCGCACGACTCCCATACGGCGGCCAGGGACACCATGACCGCCCACAGCGCCGGCTGGACGACGTCGACCCGGGCGAAGGTCGGGGCGCCGGGCGCGCCGCGCAGCACGTCGAGCAGCGACCAGTCGGTGTGGGGGGCGAGCGCCTGCGCACAGGCGGTGATGCGGTCCCTGAACACCGGTGAGGTGTCCAGGAGTTCGACGGCCATGCCGTCCCACTGGGAGCCCTGCCCGGGGAAGACGAAGACGGGCCGGGCAAGGCTCGGGGCTACCCCGACCACGCTCTCCGCCTGCGGGCCGGCCGTCGTCCTGCCCGTGGCCAGATCCTCCAGCGCACGCTGGAAGGAGTCGGAGTCCGCCGCGACGACCACGGCTCGGTGCTCGAAGGAGGCGCGGGTCGTGGCCAGCGAGAGGCCGATGTCTGCGAGGCCGACCCACTCGGGGGCGGTGGCCGCCGCGTACTTGCGCAGCCGCTCGGCCTGGCCGCGCAGAGCCTCCGGGGTGCGGGCGGACAGGACCCACGGGATCGTGGTCGGGGCCGTTACGGCCTGGGCGTCCTGCGTGGCCTGTGCGTCGTGTGCGTCCTGTGTGTCTTCGGG
>NZ_JBHVUS010000079.1:374-4755 GCF_042884005.1 Kitasatospora sp. NPDC058162 | reverse complement strand
GTCTGCTGCGCCAAGATCGTTCAGGATTGCGCCGGTTTCTGAGGTCAAAGGTCCGTGAGTCATGCCCCCATTATAACGAACGTTCGTTATAAATGTCGGACTTTCGACCACTTCCACTCCGCCGAAGCGCGTCACGCAGCGCATCTCGAATGCGCCCTAGAAGGATCTCCGGGACGCAAAAGTGGCTCAACCTGCGCCCTCGCGGGGCCACCTGTCGGGAAAGAAGTCAGCCGGTAGCAAATATGAATATGTGAATTTTGGGGAGCCGCTGAGGGGATTGTCGCGCCCCCGTTTTCGCCGTTTTCCGCACTATTTTTGCACGCTAAAACGCGCTGACCTGCGAAGCAGCACTTTAGTGCATGAGGTGTGTGGTTAGTTTTCCCCTCGGAGAGGGCGAGCGCGCGAAGCGCTTTAGGCGAGGGATGATTTTTCTTCCTGAGCAAGTGAGCGCGCAGCGGTCACGCGCTAGCACGTAGCAAGAAATGCGCTGTGCGCGTTTTTAAGCGATTAAAGCCCCGGGAGGCGACCAAGTCCCCACACGAACCGTCTCAAGCGCCCTACGGCGCTCCTGGGCGCTATGCGCGCCCCCTTCCCGACTGACGGGCGGGGAGCAAGTGACACCTGCGTCGCCGAGCGCGGTGTGGCCACGCGCCTCGCTTACGGCATGACCCGTCTCGAAAGTCGCCGGGAGAAAAATAAAAACCCCTCTCCCCGACACGGTGTAAACATTGTTTACACCTACCGAAGCGAGAGGAAACTTTTCATGGCCACCAACCAGAAGAACCCCGCCGGACGCGGCCCCGTGGTCTCCGTGCGCCTAGAGCCGGAGCTGATCGAGCGCCTGGACGCGCTCGCCGAGCGCACCAAGCGATCACGTGGAACCTATCTCCGCATGGCGCTGTGGGCGGCGCTGCCGGAGCTGGAACGGATCCACTGGGAGCAAGCTGCCGCCGATTTCGAGGAGCTAGCGATCAAGGATGCGTTCGAGGAGATCACCCAGCAGCTGATGGACGAAGCCAGCAAGCTCCGGAAGTCTGACTGAGGGAAAAGTTAAACAACGGTCTGTTTGTTAGACGCTCCAGCCATGATGTTTTTAGAAGCAGTAAGTGATCTTTTACTGGCTGGCGCGGGCGGATTCTTGGGTAGCCTCTGGGCTGACCCAGATCGAACGATTGAATCGTGGCGAGCGTTCCTCCGCAGGGACGAGGACGAGTAGCCAGCCGTCAGTGGCGGAGAGTTCCACAGTTGCAGCTGTCCGCCCTGACCGCCAGGCACTTTAAGTCAGACTCCCGCTATGAGTTATTTATTTGAGGCAGTAGCTGGAGTAGCAGTTGCAACCCTGAGTGGGTTCCTGGGAGCGTTCGTTGCAGACCCAGAGCGAACGGTGAGTTCATGGAGAAAGTTCATACGCAAGGAAGAAGATGAGTAGAGCTTCAGGGACCGACCGCTACCCCTACGGGGTGGGAACCGTTATCTGCTGACGGCTCCGCCAATTAATTTTCAGGCACTTGGTCGGCCACGTTTCCGGGAGTTTCCTAGAGCTTTTCTCAGCTCATTGACGCGCCTTACTGACAGGCCTAGCTCCGTTGCGACTTCTTTTCTTGTGGGGTCATAACCGTGGCGCTTGCACTCGGAAACGTAAGCCAGGACCCGGCCTTTGTTCTCGTCTGTGCTGAATGTACGTAGCTCGTTTGCTCGGGCTAAACGCTCCCGAGTCTGGCGAGCGTAGTCGCTTTCTGGGTCCGCCCATCTGCGTGCATTCGAGGTGGCTGCGCCTCTGCGTCCCATGGTGGCCAGGGCTTTCCTGCCCCGGCTGCTCTGGGTCTGTGTGCTCCTGGCGCTCACCGTGGGCTGGCCTTTAGCGACGTAGGCGCGCACACGACGGGCCATCGTCTGACGATCACGCATGGCAGGCAGATCCGGCTCACGCCCATCAGCCCCCACCGCCTGGGCGACGTTGTAGGCACGCTCATACGCATCGATGATCTTGGTGTCTTTCAGGCGTTCACCTGCGGCTTTAAGCTGATACCCCACGGTCAACGCATGGCGAAACGCCGTCTCATCACGCGCTGCACGCCCCTCTGCGGCCCACAGCACCCGCACCCCGTCAATGAGATCGCCTGATGCCTCCAGCGCCGTAGGCAGCGTGGCGTCCAAGGCGGCAAGCGCTTTGGCCTCTGCGGTGGCTTTCCTCGCGGCTTCGATCCGTGCCCGACCGCTGGAAAACTCCTGGTGAGCAGTGCTATCTGGCTTTTTTGATCCGGTCATCGTGCGGGCTACCTCCATCAGCTCAGCAAGCGTATCGACTCGATTGTGCTGGCAGTGCCAGGAGTACGCGGTCGGATCATCAGAGACATGCAGCGGCCACCGGCTCAACCGGTGGGAAAATGCCTGGTCAGCGCCGAACACACGGGTCATTTCCTCCGTCGTGGCGGCTAGTAGGCGGGTGTTCGGGCTGGTGGTGCCCTCGGCGGCGAACACCGGGTCAATGCACCAGATGAGCTGGCACTTTCCCGACAACGGGTTCACCCCGATCCAGGCCGGCGCTTTCTCCACCAGTGCCCAGCGCTCCAAGGTGGCGTAGACCTGCGGGTGAAGGTGCTCGATGTTCCCGCCGGCCTGGTGGCTGGGGATGTCGATGTCTAAGACCAGCACCGCGGAGCGCTGCGGGTGGGTCAGGGCGACGTACTGGCACCGGGAAAGCGACCGGGTGCCAACTCGGTGCAGCTTAGGGCGGGTTTCCCCGGTCTCGGGGTCTTTGACCCAGGCCGCGGAGAAGTCCCGGGTGGGGCACCCGTGAAACATGCTGCGATCTAAATGGGCCAGGAACTCGGCGGCATCCTGGTGATTCCAACCCCGGGAGCGTAAAGCCAGCTCAGGGTGGGTGTCGAACAGATCCGTGGAGTAATTCCACGCATCTGCTGTGTATGTTCCTGGCGAATCCGCTAGAGTCATTTTTGAGTGCTTTCTCCCAGCTGATGACTGGGGGTTAGCCGACGCCCTGTGAGTTCCCGCTCACGGGGCGTTCAACATTTTTCAGGTATTGGTGCAGCTTATCGCGTTTATCATCCGCATGAGAAGAAAGGCCCCAAAGCTTTTTCAAGTCTGATCGCAATGGCCGTATTTTCGTGTCCATAAGTGACGACGCCAGAGTTGTGACGCTATTGGTGAACAGAACTTAAACCTACTCCGCAATAGAATTAAGTCCATGACTTCGAAAAAGCATTCCGCGACTATCACCATCCGGGATGGGGCTCTTTACATCGAATTCGATGAATCAAGTGGTAGACCCTCATTCTCTCATTCAATCCCCCTAGCTTGGGCGAACGGGGAACTGGCGGGGGCGGTAGATGTTTCTGAAGCAGGAGATCTGCTTGGAATAGAGCTAATTGGTCTAGAAGAGGAAATAAAAAACCCTTCTTCATTTGACTTTTAATGAAGTTTTTTATACCAATTAGCCCTCCAATCACAACGACTAAATCAGATAACTATAAAAAGCTACGTCTTACTGCTCTCCGAGTTTTACGTCGTGGCGTCGACGAAACGGTTACAGGGTTCTGGGACGCATGGATCAAATCAAATGCGGCCTCAACAATCGGGCGTAGTGAGGCAGGTACTTCCCCTCGCTCCTGGATGATCCGGGTGGTGGCCTCAAGCTCCTGGACTACCTCTGCCAGGGTCTCCTGCGGGGTTTTCAGATCCAGCTCAGCCTGGAGACGCGCGGCTTCGACCTCCTGGGCGTGGCGCTGGCGAGCACGTTCTCGGCTAGCTGCCGCCCGACAAGCATCCGAGCAATACTTCGCCCTGCGTCCGCGCGGGTCAGGCCGGGGCGGGATTTCCCCCCCGCATTGGGCACACATATCCGTCATTCGTTCACGGCATCCTTCGCCTCGGCCTGGTCTGCCAGCCCCTCCAACGTCTGGGCAATGAAGGTCAACGTGTCTGCATCGAGCTGCCAATCACGCTCATGCACCGCGTCTAAATCGCTATCCCCAGACCGGCCGATCTGCTCTAAAAACTCCACGACTTGAGAGAGAACATGCGCACTCTCCCGTGCCCGGACAGCCACATCGAGAGGGTCTGCTGCGCCAAGATCATTCAGGATTGCGCCGGTTTCTGAGGTCAAAGCTCCGTGAGTCATACCCTCATTATAACGAACGTTCGTTAAAATGTCGGACTTTTGGCGACTTTCACCCCGCCAAAGCGCGGCACTAAGCGCACCTCGAATACGCCCTAACCCGGGTTTTTCACTGGAAGTAGCGGGACACCGGCTGAAGAAATGAAGAAAGTGACCCTTGACCAGGTAAATTGGTAGTTGCTTAGACTCCAGACACCCAGGTCGAATGGATCACCTTCAGGGAGAATACAACCAGCTTCCATA
>NZ_JBHVUS010000079.1:0-364 GCF_042884005.1 Kitasatospora sp. NPDC058162 | reverse complement strand
TCAGACTCCACGGTGCATCGCCGCCACGCAGAACTCGCCGGCCTGGGTTCTGACGGCACCACGGCGATCCTGGCGGGGATGAAATCGGCCCGTCGAGCCGCCTGGGCCGCCTGCGGCACCCGCAACCCCGCAGCCCGGGCCACCACCGACAATCCACTGGTCATCGACCTGGACGCCACCGAAATCCTCTCCCACTCCGACAAAGAGCATGCCACCCCGACGTGGAAGAAACACTTCGGATTCCACCCCCCTGGCAGCGATCATCGACCACGGCGACGGGCTGACCGGGGAACCCGCAGCCGTGCTCCTGCGCCCCGGCAACGCCGGATCCAACACCGCCGCCGACCACATCACCGTGCTGGAC
>NZ_JBHVUS010000078.1:0-6438 GCF_042884005.1 Kitasatospora sp. NPDC058162 | reverse complement strand
CGGGCTTAGTGATCCGGTGGTTCCGCATGGAAGGGCCATCGCTCAACGGATAAAAGCTACCCCGGGGATAACAGGCTTATCTCCCCCAAGAGTCCACATCGACGGGGAGGTTTGGCACCTCGATGTCGGCTCATCGCATCCTGGGGCTGTAGTCGGTCCCAAGGGTTGGGCTGTTCGCCCATTAAAGCGGTACGCGAGCTGGGTTCAGAACGTCGTGAGACAGTTCGGTCCCTATCCGTCGTGGGCGTAGGAAATTTGAGAGGAGCTGTCCTTAGTACGAGAGGACCGGGATGGACACACCGCTGGTGTACCAGTTGTTCTGCCAAGGGCATCGCTGGGTAGCTATGTGCGGACGGGATAAGTGCTGAAAGCATCTAAGCATGAAGCCCCCCTCAAGATGAGATTTCCCATTCCGCAAGGAAGTAAGATCCCTGAAAGATGATCAGGTTGATAGGTCTGAGGTGGAAGTGTGGCGACACATGGAGCTGACAGATACTAATCGATCGAGGACTTAACCAATTTGAATGTATGCTTACTGTTATCTAGTTTTGAGAGAACACTCTCAATGGTTTGGTGGCGATAGCGAAGAGGTCACACCCGTTCCCATGCCGAACACGGAAGTTAAGCTCTTCAGCGCCGATGGTAGTCGGGGGTTTCCCCCTGTGAGAGTAGGACATCGCCAGGCAGACTTCATTCCGCAGTAGCTCAGTGGTAGAGCTATCGGCTGTTAACCGATCGGTCGTAGGTTCGAATCCTACCTGCGGAGCCATTTATGGAGAGCTGTCCGAGTGGCCGAAGGAGCACGATTGGAAATCGTGTAGGCGGTAACCCCGTCTCAAGGGTTCGAATCCCTTGCTCTCCGCCACTAATTATTAATACATAACAAACGAAAAAATACCAGGGCCCGTTGGTCAAGTGGTTAAGACACCGCCCTTTCACGGCGGTAACACGGGTTCGAATCCCGTACGGGTCATATGGAGGATTAGCTCAGCTGGGAGAGCATCTGCCTTACAAGCAGAGGGTCGGCGGTTCGAGCCCGTCATCCTCCACCATATTTGCCGGCCTAGCTCAATTGGTAGAGCAACTGACTTGTAATCAGTAGGTTGGGGGTTCAAGTCCTCTGGCCGGCACTGTTTTTGGAGGGGTAGCGAAGTGGCTAAACGCGGCGGACTGTAAATCCGCTCCTTAGGGTTCGGCAGTTCGAATCTGCCCCCCTCCACCATTTTAGGGGCATAGTTTAACGGTAGAATAGAGGTCTCCAAAACCTTTGGTGTGGGTTCGATTCCTACTGCCCCTGCCACTATATTATTTATTCATCTTCAGATTATGGCGGTTGTGGCGAAGTGGTTAACGCACCAGATTGTGGCTCTGGCACTCGTGGGTTCGATTCCCATCAATCGCCCCATTTTATCATTGGGCTATAGCCAAGCGGTAAGGCAACGGACTTTGACTCCGTCATGCGTTGGTTCGAATCCAGCTAGCCCAGCCATTATATTTGAGCCATTAGCTCAGTTGGTAGAGCATCTGACTTTTAATCAGAGGGTCGAAGGTTCGAGTCCTTCATGGCTCACCATGTTACGCGGGTGTGGCGGAATTGGCAGACGCGCTAGACTTAGGATCTAGTGTCTTATGACGTGGGGGTTCAAGTCCCTTCACCCGCATTATACAGGATAGATATCCTGTATGCGGAAGTAGTTCAGTGGTAGAACACCACCTTGCCAAGGTGGGGGTCGCGGGTTCGAATCCCGTCTTCCGCTCCATTTTATCCCAACGGGATATTGTGAAATTGATTGCGCCCGTAGCTCAATTGGATAGAGCGTTTGACTACGGATCAAAAGGTTAGGGGTTCGACTCCTCTCGGGCGCGCCATAATATTTTTAAAATCGGGAAGTAGCTCAGCTTGGTAGAGCACATGGTTTGGGACCATGGGGTCGCAGGTTCGAATCCTGTCTTCCCGACCATTTTGGGGCCTTAGCTCAGCTGGGAGAGCGCCTGCTTTGCACGCAGGAGGTCAGCGGTTCGATCCCGCTAGGCTCCACCATTTATAAAAAACATGTTGACTTTAAGAGAAACTTATTATATACTTAAAAAGTTGCTTGAGAAAGTGAACAAAAATGATCTTTGAAAACTAAACAAGACAAAACGTACCTGTTAATTCAAAGTTTTAAATAAATCGCACAGCGATGTGCGTAGTCAGTCAAACTACTTTATCGGAGAGTTTGATCCTGGCTCAGGATGAACGCTGGCGGCGTGCCTAATACATGCAAGTCGAGCGAACAGATGGGAGCTTGCTCCTTGAAGTTAGCGGCGGACGGGTGAGTAACACGTGGGTAACCTACCCATAAGACTGGGATAACTCCGGGAAACCGGGGCTAATACCGGATGCTTGTTTGAACCGCATGGTTCAGACATAAAAGGTGGCTTCGGCTATCACTTACAGATGGGCCCGCGGCGCATTAGCTAGTTGGTGAGGTAACGGCTCACCAAGGCAACGATGCATAGCCGACCTGAGAGGGTGATCGGCCACACTGGGACTGAGACACGGCCCAGACTCCTACGGGAGGCAGCAGTAGGGAATCTTCCGCAATGGACGAAAGTCTGACGGAGCAACGCCGCGTGAGTGATGAAGGCTTTCGGGTCGTAAAGCTCTGTTGTTAGGGAAGAACAAGTGCCGTTCGAATAGGGCGGTACCTTGACGGTACCTAACCAGAAAGCCACGGCTAACTACGTGCCAGCAGCCGCGGTAATACGTAGGTGGCAAGCGTTGTCCGGAATTATTGGGCGTAAAGGGCTCGCAGGCGGTTTCTTAAGTCTGATGTGAAAGCCCCCGGCTCAACCGGGGAGGGTCATTGGAAACTGGGGAACTTGAGTGCAGAAGAGGAGAGTGGAATTCCACGTGTAGCGGTGAAATGCGTAGAGATGTGGAGGAACACCAGTGGCGAAGGCGACTCTCTGGTCTGTAACTGACGCTGAGGAGCGAAAGCGTGGGGAGCGAACAGGATTAGATACCCTGGTAGTCCACGCCGTAAACGATGAGTGCTAAGTGTTAGGGGGTTTCCGCCCCTTAGTGCTGCAGCTAACGCATTAAGCACTCCGCCTGGGGAGTACGGTCGCAAGACTGAAACTCAAAGGAATTGACGGGGGCCCGCACAAGCGGTGGAGCATGTGGTTTAATTCGAAGCAACGCGAAGAACCTTACCAGGTCTTGACATCCTCTGACAATCCTAGAGATAGGACGTCCCCTTCGGGGGCAGAGTGACAGGTGGTGCATGGTTGTCGTCAGCTCGTGTCGTGAGATGTTGGGTTAAGTCCCGCAACGAGCGCAACCCTTGATCTTAGTTGCCAGCATTCAGTTGGGCACTCTAAGGTGACTGCCGGTGACAAACCGGAGGAAGGTGGGGATGACGTCAAATCATCATGCCCCTTATGACCTGGGCTACACACGTGCTACAATGGACAGAACAAAGGGCAGCGAAACCGCGAGGTTAAGCCAATCCCACAAATCTGTTCTCAGTTCGGATTGCAGTCTGCAACTCGCCTACATGAAGCTGGAATCGCTAGTAATCGCGGATCAGCATGCCGCGGTGAATACGTTCCCGGGCCTTGTACACACCGCCCGTCACACCACGAGAGTTTGTAACACCCGAAGTCGGTGAGGTAACCTTTTAGGAGCCAGCCGCCGAAGGTGGGACAGATGATTGGGGTGAAGTCGTAACAAGGTAGCCGTATCGGAAGGTGCGGCTGGATCACCTCCTTTCTAAGGATTTTAACGGAATATAAGACCTTGGGTCTTATAAACAGAACGTTCCCTGTCTTGTTTAGTTTTGAAGGATCATTCGATTCTTCGAGATGTTGTTCTTTGAAAACTAGATAACAGAAGTAATTCACATTCAATTAGTAATGCAAGATATCACGTAGTGATTCTTTTTAACGGTTAAGTTAGAAAGGGCGCACGGTGGATGCCTTGGCACTAGGAGCCGATGAAGGACGGGACGAACACCGATATGCTTCGGGGAGCTGTAAGCAAGCTTTGATCCGGAGATTTCCGAATGGGGAAACCCACCACTCGTAATGGAGTGGTATCCATATCTGAATACATAGGATATGAGAAGGCAGACCCGGGGAACTGAAACATCTAAGTACCCGGAGGAAGAGAAAGCAAATGCGATTCCCTGAGTAGCGGCGAGCGAAACGGGACCAGCCCAAACCAAGAGGCTTGCCTCTTGGGGTTGTAGGACACTCTGTACGGAGTTACAAAGGAACGAGGTAGATGAAGAGGTCTGGAAAGGCCCGCCATAGGAGGTAACAGCCCTGTAGTCAAAACTTCGTTCTCTCCTGAGTGGATCCTGAGTACGGCGGAACACGTGAAATTCCGTCGGAATCCGGGAGGACCATCTCCCAAGGCTAAATACTCCCTAGTGACCGATAGTGAACCAGTACCGTGAGGGAAAGGTGAAAAGCACCCCGGAAGGGGAGTGAAAGAGATCCTGAAACCGTGTGCCTACAAGTAGTCAGAGCCCGTTAACGGGTGATGGCGTGCCTTTTGTAGAATGAACCGGCGAGTTACGATCCCGTGCAAGGTTAAGCAGAAGATGCGGAGCCGCAGCGAAAGCGAGTCTGAATAGGGCGAATTGAGTACGTGGTCGTAGACCCGAAACCAGGTGATCTACCCATGTCCAGGGTGAAGTTCAGGTAACACTGAATGGAGGCCCGAACCCACGCACGTTGAAAAGTGCGGGGATGAGGTGTGGGTAGGGGTGAAATGCCAATCGAACCTGGAGATAGCTGGTTCTCTCCGAAATAGCTTTAGGGCTAGCCTCAAGGTAAGAGTCTCGGAGGTAGAGCACTGATTGGACTAGGGGCCCCTACCGGGTTACCGAATTCAGTCAAACTCCGAATGCCGATGACTTATCCTTGGGAGTCAGACTGCGAGTGATAAGATCCGTAGTCGAAAGGGAAACAGCCCAGACCGCCAGCTAAGGTCCCAAAGTATACGTTAAGTGGAAAAGGATGTGGAGTTGCTTAGACAACCAGGATGTTGGCTTAGAAGCAGCCACCATTTAAAGAGTGCGTAATAGCTCACTGGTCGAGTGACTCTGCGCCGAAAATGTACCGGGGCTAAACGTATCACCGAAGCTGCGGACTGTTCTTCGAACAGTGGTAGGAGAGCGTTCTAAGGGCTGTGAAGCAAGACCGGAAGGACTTGTGGAGCGCTTAGAAGTGAGAATGCCGGTATGAGTAGCGAAAGAGGGGTGAGAATCCCCTCCACCGAATGCCTAAGGTTTCCTGAGGAAGGCTCGTCCGCTCAGGGTTAGTCGGGACCTAAGCCGAGGCCGAAAGGCGTAGGCGATGGATAACAGGTTGATATTCCTGTACCACCTCCTCACCATTTGAGCAATGGGGGGACGCAGGAGGATAGGGTAAGCGCGGTATTGGATATCCGCGTCCAAGCAGTTAGGCTGGGAAATAGGCAAATCCGTTTCCCGTGAAGGCTGAGCTGTGATGGCGAGCGAATTATAGTAGCGAAGTTCCTGATTCCACACTGCCAAGAAAAGCCTCTAGCGAGGTGAGAGGTGCCCGTACCGCAAACCGACACAGGTAGGCGAGGAGAGAATCCTAAGGTGATCGAGAGAACTCTCGTTAAGGAACTCGGCAAAATGACCCCGTAACTTCGGGAGAAGGGGTGCTCTGTTAGGGTGCAAGCCCGAGAGAGCCGCAGTGAATAGGCCCAGGCGACTGTTTAGCAAAAACACAGGTCTCTGCGAAGCCGTAAGGCGAAGTATAGGGGCTGACGCCTGCCCGGTGCTGGAAGGTTAAGAGGAGCGCTTAGCGTAAGCGAAGGTGCGAATTGAAGCCCCAGTAAACGGCGGCCGTAACTATAACGGTCCTAAGGTAGCGAAATTCCTTGTCGGGTAAGTTCCGACCCGCACGAAAGGCGCAACGATCTGGGCACTGTCTCAACGAGAGACTCGGTGAAATTATAGTACCTGTGAAGATGCAGGTTACCCGCGACAGGACGGAAAGACCCCGTGGAGCTTTACTGCAGCCTGATATTGAATGTTGGTACAGCTTGTACAGGATAGGTAGGAGCCTTGGAAACCGGAGCGCCAGCTTCGGTGGAGGCATCGGTGGGATACTACCCTGGCTGTATTGACCTTCTAACCCGCCGCCCTTATCGGGCGGGGAGACAGTGTCAGGTGGGCAGTTTGACTGGGGCGGTCGCCTCCTAAAAGGTAACGGAGGCGCCCAAAGGTTCCCTCAGAATGGTTGGAAATCATTCGCAGAGTGTAAAGGCACAAGGGAGCTTGACTGCGAGACCTACAAGTCGAGCAGGGACGAAAGTCGGGCTTAGTGATCCGGTGGTTCCGCATGGAAGGGCCATCGCTCAACGGATAAAAGCTACCCCGGGGATAACAGGCTTATCTCCCCCAAGAGTCC
>NZ_JBHVUS010000077.1:0-7581 GCF_042884005.1 Kitasatospora sp. NPDC058162 | reverse complement strand
GAGGCGATGCCCTGGCACAGCCAGGACCGTCCGCGCCGCGCGGCGGTGTCCTCCTTCGGCATCAGCGGCACCAACGCGCACGTCATCCTCGAAGAGCCACCCGCGGAAGCCGAAGTGGCGGGGACACCGACGGCCGCGGCCGCCACCCCGTGGGTGCTGTCCGCCCGTTCGGACAGTGCGCTGCGCGAGCAGGCCAAGCGGCTCCACGCGCACCTGGCGGCGGCGGACCGTGCGCAGGTCAGCCCTGCGGACGTCGGCTTCAGCCTCGCCACCGGCCGTACGGTGTTCGACCAGCGTGCGGTCGTCCTCGGCCAGGACCGCAGCGAGCTCCTCGACGCGCTCGCGGCGTTGGCCGACCGTCGGGAGTCCGCGCGGGTCGTCCTCGGCGTCGAGGGCGGGTCGCCCGCCCCCGCGGACCGGGTGGCGTTCGTCTTCCCGGGTCAGGGCTGGCAGTGGACCGGCATGGGCCGGGAGCTGATGGACTCGTCGGCGGCCTTCGCCACGCGCATGGCCGAGTGCGGACGAGCGCTCGCGCCCTTCGTGGACTGGTCGCTGACCGACGTGCTCGACGACGAGACCATGATGGCGAAGGTCGACGTCGTCCAGCCGGCCATGTGGGCGGTGATGGTGTCGCTCGCCGCCGTGTGGGAGTCGCTCGGTGTGGTGCCGTCGGCGGTCATCGGCCACTCCCAGGGCGAGATCGCGGCGGCCACCGTCGCCGGAGTGCTGTCGCTCGACGACGGTGCGAAGGTGGTGGCCCTGCGCGCGCAGGCCATCAGCAGGATCGCGGGCGAGGGTGGCATGTCGTCGGTGGCACTGCCGCTCGACGCGACCGGGCAGCTGCTCGCCTCCGTCGGCGGGGACCTGCACGTCGCCGCCGTCAACGGCCCCACCTCCACCGTCGTCGCGGGCGCCGCGGCGGCTCTGGACGCCCTGGCCGCCGAGGCCGAGGCACGCGGGATCCGGGTGCGCCGGGTCCCCGTCGACTACGCCTCCCACTCGCCCCACATGGAGGCGCTGCGCAGCGACCTCGCCGTTGCGCTCGCCCAGGTGGCGCCGCGCGAGGGGCGGCTGCCGCTCTACTCCACGGTGACCGGTGCGCGGCTCGACGACACCACCGTGATGGACGGCGAGTACTGGTACCAGAGCCTGCGCCGGACCGTCCTGTTCGAGGACGCCGTACGCGCCCTGGCCGCCGACGGGTTCGGCGTGTTCGTGGAGAGCAGCGCCCACCCGGTGCTGACCTACAGCGTCGAGGAGACGCTCGCCGACATGGACGTCGAGGCCGCGGTGGTCGGCACCCTGCGCCGCCACACCGGCGGCTGGGACCGCTTCCTGCAGTCGGCCGCCGAGGTCTACTGCTGCGGCGCGGCGGTCGCGTGGGGCGCCGTGTTCGCCGGCTCCGGCGACGGCACGGGGCCCGAGCGGGTCGAACTTCCCACCTACGCCTTCCAACGCCGCCGGCTGTGGCTGGACGCACCGGCGGCCGTCGGGGACGTGTCGGCGGCGGGCCTCCAGCGGAGCGGGCACCCGCTGGTCGGTGCCGCTGTCGAACTGGGCGGTGACGCGGGCGTGGTGCTCAACGGCGTGGTGTCGCTGTCGTCCCATCCGTGGCTGGTCGACCACGCGGTTTCGGGCGTCATCCTGCTGCCGGGCGCCGCGCTGGTCGAGTTGGCCTCGGTTGCGGGCGGCCGGACCGGACACCCGGTGGTGGAGGAACTCACCCTGGAGGCGCCGCTCGTGGTGCCCGAGGACGGCCAGGTGAGGATCCAGGTCGTGGTCGGCGCACCCGCCGACGAACGCCGCCCGGTGACGGTCTACGCCCGCACCCGCGACGACCGGCCCTGGACACGGCACGCCACGGGTCACGTGGTCGGCCGCCGCCCGGAGCAGGCCGACTGGGCCCTCGGCGCGTGGCCGCCGGCCGGCGCCGTCCCCGTCGACCTCTCCGGCGCCTACGACCGGCTGGCCGAGCGCGGCTACGAGTACGGCCCGGCCTTCCAGGCCCTGCGGGAGCTGTGGCAGGCGGGTGACGACCTCTACGCGGAGGTCGCCCTCGGTGCCGACGTGGACGGCTCCGGATTCAGCATCCACCCCGCGCTGCTGGACGCGGCCCTGCACCCGCTGGTGCTCGCCGGCCAGGACGACGCAGGCCGGGTCAGGCTCCCCTTCGCCTGGACCGGCGTGTGGGCGGACTGCGCGCAGGTGACCCGCCTGCGGGTCCGGCTGGTGACACGCGGAGCGGACGACTACCGGGTGGAGCTGGCCGACGCCTCCTCCGGTGCCCCGGTCGGCATGGTCGACTCCCTTCGGGCCCGTCCGATCGCCCTGCGTCGACTCACCGAAGCCGTACGGGCTGCGGGCGGTGCGCCGGAGGACGGCGGGCTGCTGCAGCTGGACTGGGTGCCGGTGCCGCCCGCTGCCACGACGCCGGGGTCCGTCGTCGTGACGGCGGATCCGGCGTCGCTGAGCGAGGTCCCCGGTTGCGTGGTGGTCCCGGTGGGTTCCGCCGTGGGCGAGAGCGTGCCGGCTGCCGCGCACCGGCTGGCCGGTGAGGTGCTGGGGCTGGTGCAGGACTGGTTGGCCGAGGAGCGCTTCGCCGCCTCCCGGCTGGCCGTCGTCACGTGCGGTGCGGTCTCCATCGGCGGCCACGACGCACCGGCCGATGTGGCCGCCGGTGTGGTCTGGGGCCTGGTGCGCGCGGCGCAGTCCGAGCACCCCGACCGCTTCGTCCTGGTCGACCTCGACCCGGCCGACGTGCAGTCGGGCGTGGAGGACCTCGATGCCCGGGTGCTGTTCGGCGGTGAGGCGCAGCTCGTCGTACGCGGCGGCCAGGCGCTCGCGCCGCGGTTGGTCCCGGGGTCCGCGGCGGGCGCCGGAGCCGGCTTCGACCTGGACGGCACCGTGCTGATCACCGGCGGTTCGGGAACGCTGGGTGTGCTGGTGGCCCGGCATCTCGTCCAGGAGCACGGCGTACGCCACCTGCTGCTGCTGTCGCGGCGCGGCGAGGCGGCGCCCGGCGCGGCCGAACTGGCGGCGGAGCTGGGCGAGGCCGGTGCACAGGTACGGTTCGCCGCCTGCGACGCGGCCGATGCCGGGGCGCTGGCCGCAGTCGTCGCCGCGATCCCAGCCGAGCACCCGCTGACCGGGGTGGTGCACTCGGCCGGTGTCCTCGACGACGGACTGGTGGAGTCCCAGACCGTCGAGCGTGCCGCGTCGGTGCTGCGTCCGAAGGTGGACGCCGCCTGGAACCTGCACGAGCAGACCAAGGACCTGCCGCTGGCGGCGTTCGTGCTCTTCTCCTCCCTCGCGGGTGTGCTCGGCAACTCCGGCCAGAGCACCTACGCGGCGGCCAACACCTTCCTGGACGGGCTCGCCGCCCACCGGCACGGCTCCGGTCTGCCGGCGCACTCTCTGGCCTGGGGTCTGTGGGAGGAGGTCAGCGACATGACCGGCCGGTTGAACGAGGCGGACCGGGCCCGGATGGCCCGCCTGGGCGTCAGGGCGCTGTCGGCGACCGAGGGCCTCGCGCTCTTCGACGCCGCACTGGGCTCCGCCCAGGCGCAGCTGGTGACGGCGGCGGTGAACCGTACGACGCTGCGGTCCAGTGCGCGGGAGGCACTGCCCGCGCTCCTGCGGACCCTCGTCCCGCACCGCCGCACGACCGACGCCGCCGCGTCCGGTGCCAGTTGGGCGCAGAGCCTGTCCGCCCTCGGCGAGCACGAGCGCGCTGGCAGCGTTCTCGGCCTGGTCCGCGCGACCGTCGCCGCGGTCCTCGGCTACGAGTCGCCGCAGGACCTCCAGGTCGACCGGGCGTTCAAGGAGCTCGGCTTCGACTCCCTGACCGCCGTGGAGCTGCGCAACCGGCTCACCGCGGCGACCGGGCTCCGGCTGCCCGCGTCCCTCGTCTTCGACCATCCCACGCCCGAGGCGATCACCGCCCACCTGCTGGACCACCTCGCCGCGCGGTCGGCGGTCGACGGGGCGGGCGCGACACAGGACGGGCGCGGCGAGCTGCCGCTGTCCGTCGTGGAGGAGATGGACCGCCTGGAGGAACTGCTCGCCGCGTACTCGCCGGTGACGGACGAGCACACGCCGGTGGAACAGCGGCTGCGCTCGATGCTCTCGATGTGGAGCATGGCCCGCGCCTCCGCGCTGGGCGCCGCCCGCGACAGGTCGGCCGGCAGTGCGGTCAGCCCGAGCGAGCTCCTCGCCCTCATCGACGCCCAATGACGTCGCCCGCGACCCATCACATCGGCGGCCTGCGCACGCAGCGGCAGGCCGCCGCCCCCGGAGAGAGGAAACACATGTCCATCGTCGTGGAGGAAGCGCCCACGGGCAGCAGGAACACTGCTCTGTGGCACCGCTGGATCGACCTGTGGAACGGGGACTTCGCCGTCGCCGAGACCATCGTCGCCCCCAAGATCGTGTGCCACCTGCCGACCTTCGGCCGGACCGCCGGACCGGAGGGTGTGGACAGCCCGGCCGCCCTGGTCCGGTGGATCGAGCAGTGGCACTCGAACTTCTCCGAGCTGACGACGACCACCAGCCTCGGCCCGTTCGTCAACGACGAGGACATCGTCGGCAGGCGGCGGTTCACCGGCCTGTGGAAGGGCGGCGAGCCCGGCGGCGCGACCGCCCCGGCCGGTACCGACGTCGACTTCACGGGGATCGACATCCTCCGGCTCGACGAGGACGGACTGATCGCCGAGTACTGGGTCGGCGACAACCTGATCGACATGTACTGCGGACTGGGCGCGATCAGCGAGCCGGTTCGGGCGAGGGCCTGATGGCGCTCTCACGTCCAGCCCCTGAACATCCGACAGACGAAGGAACTAAGATGTCCAACCCCGTGGCGCACACGCCCGTGGACCAGGCGAAGGCGGAGCTGTGGCATCGCTGGATTGGCCTGTGGAGCGGTGACTTCCCCGTCGAGGAGAGGTTTGCCGTCGGCGACAGCATCATCGCGCCGGACCTCACCTGCCACCTCGCCCACTACGAGATGCCCGAGTCGCACCTCATCAACAGCCCCGGGGCCGTGGTGCGGTGGATCGACGTGTGGCACTCGTACTTCTCCGAGTCGAAGATGGTCACCGCCGTCGGCCCGTTCGTCAGTGAGCGGTACGTCATGGGCCGTTGGAGCTTCCGCGGGGTGTGGAAGGGCGGCAAGCCGCGCGGCGCGACCGCCCCGGCCGGATCCGAGGTGGCAATCGAGGGCCACGACATCCTCAGGCTGGACGAGAACGGACTCATCGCCGAGTACTGGGTCGGCGACAACCTGCTCGACATGTACGGGCAGCTCGGTGCGATCAAGAAGCTGGTCACGTCATGACGACCCACGACATCTCCGCGGCCCCCGAGGCCCCCTACGACGTGGTCGTCTGCGGCGGCAGCGTGGCCGGCTGCGCGGCCGCGATCCTCTACGCGCGGGCGGGGGCCCGCGTGGCCCTGATCGAGCGCCACAAGAACCCTGACGCCTACAAGGTGCTCTGCAACCACTACATCCAGCCCTCCGCGCTGCCCATCATGGAGGACCTCGGGCTGACGCCGCTGCTGGACGAGGCGGGCGCCCCGAAAACGCTCTCCGTGGCCTGGTGGACCCGTTGGGGCTGGATCCAGCCACAGTCCGAGCACGCGTCGTCCCCCCTGCCGTACGGCTACAACGTCCGCCGCGAGACGCTCGACCCGATGCTGCGGAAGATCGCCATGGAGACGCCCGGCGTCGACACCATGCTGGGGACCACGGTCACCGGGGTGGTGCGGGAGAACGGGCGGGTCGTGGGTGTCCGGGTGAAGCGTGCCGGGGCGGAGGACAGCGAGGTCCGCGGCGCGCTGGTGGTCGGCGCCGACGGGCGCAACTCGTCGATCGCGAAGTTCGCCGAGCTGGCCGAGAAGAGCGTGCCGAACAACCGCTTCAGCTTCTTCGCCTACTACCGCGGCGATGTCCTGCCCAAGTCCGATGTCAGCTACATCTGGTTCGGCAAGGACATGGCGTACGCGAACCCGACGGACGGCGGCCTGACGGCCATCGCCTGCGCACCCGGCAAGAGCCACCTGCCCGCCTTCAAGGACGACCTCGAGTCGGCCTACACCAAGTACATCGGCCGGCTGCCGAACGGCCCGGACCTGGCGAGGGGCGAGCGCGTCTCGAAGATCATCGGTACCACCGACTACCCGCTGATCAGCCGGGAATCGGCCGCTCCCGGCGTGGCGCTCGTCGGCGACGCCGGGCTGTGCTCCGACCCGATCTGGGGCGTCGGGGTCGGCTGGGCCTTCCAGTCGGCCACCTGGCTCGTCGAAGCCACCAAGGGCACGCTGACCCTTGGCGCCGGCGAGGTGGACCGCGGCCTGGAGGTCTACCGGCGGACCCGGCGGGCGCTCCTGCGCGCTCAGCAGTTCCTGATCTCCGACTACGCCACCGGGCGGCCGATGAACGCGATCGAGCGGCAGCTCTTCGCCGCCGCGACCCGCGACGACGTGACAGCACGCCATCTGCACACCTACGCGAGCAGGTTGATCGGCGTCGGTGAATTCCTCGCGCCCAAGGTGATCGCCCGCGCGAGCGTGGTCAACCTCAGGCACCGGCTGAAGGGCGACAGCAGTCAGTCGGCCGCCGGCCGGGTCTGGTAGCCCGGCCGCTGCCGGGCTGACCGTCAGGATTCGTGCCATGCGTGCCGCGTGCCATGCGTGCCATGCGTGTCGGCCAAACGCACCCAGATGAAGGAGTAGTTCACTTGCGGACCCTCACCAGCAGCGATGTGGAACTGCCGGCGCTCGACCCGACCTGGTGGTCGTGGAGTTCGGCGCACGGAGGCCTGCTCGCCGCCATCATGATGCGGCACGCCCGGCGTCAGGCCGACACGATGACGCAGCGGTCGCTGCACGCGTCGTTCCTCTCTCCCGTCACCACGGCACCGCTGCGGCTGTCGACCGAGATCCAGCAGCGCAACATGTCCAGCGTGGTGACCAGGTCGACGCTCTTCCACGACGGCGTGCCGTCCGTCACCGCGACCTCGCTCTTCGCGGACTCGCACCCGGGAGAGGACGTGCTCTACCGCAGCCCTCGGCCGCTGGTCGTGCCGGCGGTCGACGACTGCCCCGAGCTGGTCCTGTCGGAGGAACTCATCCCGGTAGCCCAGCACCTGAGCATCAGGATGGCGACCGATGTCCGCCCGCTGTCCGGCGGGGATGAACCCCGACTGACCGCGTGGATACGGTTGAAGAACCTCGACCTGGGGCCCGCGGAGGCCGCTGTCGTCCTCCTCGACTCGATGCCGCCGGCGATCTACGGGGTCCTCGACAAGCCGGTCCCGGTTCCCTCGGCCGAGATCTCGGTGCGGTTCACCGACCAGATCGCCGCCGGCGGCCTGGACGACTGGGCTCTCATCCAGGTCAGGACCGAGCAGGCAGGCTCCAGCTGGACGCTCGAATCGGGCAGCCTGTGGACGCCCGACGGGACCCTGATGGGGGTCAGCCTCCAGACCCGCCGCATCGTGGCGAACACCGAGGACCTGCGGCAGCCCGCTCTGTTCGGCGGCTGACAGCACGACGAAACGTCCCGCCGACCTCCGGATTCCGGAG
>NZ_JBHVUS010000076.1:0-7749 GCF_042884005.1 Kitasatospora sp. NPDC058162 | reverse complement strand
CGAGGCCGACAGATCCCGTTGAGGACCCGAGGTCAGTCAGAGGGCGGGTCAGACCTGCCCGGAAACCGCTCATGAACATCCTCACTGTCAGTGGGGGATGAGGGCTTCGGCGGCGGCTTCGAGGCGGCCGATGTCGGTGGCGAGTTGGGTGAGGGCGGCCACGCTGGGGGCGACCCGGGCGAGGACGTCCTTGATGCGCTGCCAGCGGGTGGCCGGGGCGGCCAGCTCGTCGGCGACGGCGTCGGCCGCTCCGGCGACCGTGTCGCGGTCGGCGAGTTCGTCGGCGATGCCGCGCAACCGCTCGACCAGGCGGGCGAGTTCGGCCCGGAGTTCGGCCTCCTCCGGGGAGCCGGACGGCGCGGCCCCGACGGTGTTGGTGGCCTGGGCGTGGGCGCCGATCGCGACCGCCGAGTCGGTGATCGTCAGCTTGCCCTTGTTGTGGAAGTTACCGCTCATGCGTGGCTATCCCCTTCCCGAGGAGCCGCCGCCGGTCCGCGCGCCCGCTCCGGAGAACATCCGGCCGACCGCGTTCCGGCCGGCCGCCACCGCGGACTGGCTGACCGAGACGTTGGCGTTGGCCCCGACGTAGAGCCCGTTGTTGTAGATCGTGGTCTGGCGTTCGCGGAGTTCGGAGGTGTCGATGTCGTGCGCCTCCAGGAACTCGACGAGGCCGTCGAGCACCCGGCGGGACACCACCTTGGTGTACATCTCGCGGTCGACCTTCTGGTAGTAGCGGTAGTACAGCTGGTCGCTCGCGGCCTCGCGCAGGCTGATCGGGGCCCCGTAGTCGAAGCTGAGGTGCCGGATCTCGCGGAGCTGCCGGCGGTCCTTGAACCCCAGCGCCTGGCCGAGCGCGTGCCGGGCGGTGCCGTACACGGCGGGGAAGGAGCTGATCAGCAGGCCGATGGCCCGGGGGAGCGCGGAGGCGACGGTGGCGGCGGCCTGCCGGAAGGTCGGGCGGTCCAGCAGGGTGTCCACCGAGCGGTAGTCGGCCCGCACCGGGGCCAGCAGCGAGGTGCTGTTCTCGACGAAGAGCACGCCCTGGTCGGGCAGCAGTGAGAGCCGGAGGAACTGGGTGGAGACGAGCTCGCCGTCCCAGCCGGAGACCAGGAGGGTGAGGTACGGCCGGGCCCGGCCGGAGCCATCCTCGCGGAGGTCGTGGAGGAGCCGGTGCGGTGCGCTGGGCTGCGGCGCCTCCTCCGGGTCGGGCAGCAGCGCGTCGCCGGTGGTGGCGTCGAGGTGGACGCGCAGGTCCTGCCCGTTGACGAAGAGCCGGTCCTGGACCCGCACGCCGGGCAGCCGCAGCGCCTCCACCGCGGTGGCGAGGTGGTCGTACAGCGCGTGGACGGTGAACGGCCGGACGGCGTCCGCGTCCTCCCGGGGGGTGTCGGTCCGGACGGCGAAGGACCAGGTCTCCATGGACTGCCCGTAGCCCGCGAACGGGGCGAAGCCCTGGAAGACCGTCACGTTGCCGTTGTCCCGGCGGGCGATGTCCCGGAGCAGGGAGGCCTGGTGGGGGGTGGCCGGGGTGGGTGCCGCGGCCGGGTCGAAGGTGTCGCGGGAGAGCTTGGGGACGATCACCCCGTAGTGCACGTAGAACAGTTCGGCGGCGACCAGGGCCCAGGCGATCAGCAGCCCCAGGAGGAGGAACGGCGGGCCCTCGATGACGGTCCCGATCAGGGTGACGACCAGGATCAGGGCCAGCAGGCAGTCCCGGGCGAGCTGGCGGCTGCGCGCGGCGAGCGCGTACGCGAGGACGCAGGAGAGGTCGACCCCGGGCGAGGAGGCGATCGCGCGTCTGGGTTCCTCCAGGACGTGTTCGACGGCCTTGCGGGCCAGCGCGGCGTCCAGCTGCATCGCGCAGCAGAGGTACCGGGTGACGCCGTGGTCGACCGGCGGGGTCCCGGCGGGGGAGCGCGGGGGCACGACGGTGCCCGGGCCGCCGCTGATCGGTGTCACCACGGCCATCGGGGGCTGGGTGGGGGCGGGTCTGGTCGGGGTGGGCGGTTTGGTGAGGGTGGTCGGGGGCGTGAAGGTGGTCGGCGGCTGCTTGTGGGCGGTCGGCGTCGTGGGGGTGCCGGGGGTGAGGTCGACGATCCGGCGGGCCCCGCACCGCTCGCAGGCGGCCCGGGTCGGCGGGTTGAGGGTCTGGCAGCTGTCGCACGTCCACGACGCGGCGGTCGGCATGGGGACGGTTCCTCTCCGGACGGGTGCTACGTATGTTGCGGGTGTTGCGGGTTGTCGGAGTGGTGGGTCGTGGGTGTGGAGGGGGAGTGCGTCGGGGTCGTCCGGGTGGGGGACGGGGTGGTGGGGTCCGGGGTGGGGGTCGGGGTCGGCGAGGCCGACTCGGTGGTCGGTTCCGGGGTCGACCGGGTGGGGTCCGGGCTCGGGACGGGGGTCGGCGTGGTCGGTTCCGGGGTGGGCGACACGACGGCCGTCGCGGGGACGGGGCGGGGCCGGTCCGGGGCCCGGTCCGGGGAGATGAGCCAGACCAGGCCGGCCAGTGCCACCAGCGAGGCGGCGACCAGCAGCAGCCGGTCGCTGCGCGCCAGCCCGCGGGTCGTCATTCCAGGTACTCCCGGGGGACGGACAGCAGGTCCTGGGTGGGCTCGACCGCCTGGTAGCCGGGCACCGTCTTGTTGAAGACGACGCGGCCCTGCTCGCTGGAGGCCACCAGCGAGCTCAGCATGCTGCCGAGCGCCTCCATCAGGGCGCTGCGGTGGTCGGTGCCCTGGTCGGCGATGAAGCCCACCACCGTGGTGATCCGGCGCAGCACGTCCCGGTCGGCGTCGCCGAAGCCGTAGGTGATGACGTGCGGGTGCCGCCGCCACCCGTGGTCGGCCAGCCGCTGGAAGGAGGACTCCCAGCCCTCGTCCGTGGGCAGGCCGTCGGTGAGCAGGAACACCACGGGCCGCAGGACGGCCATGCCGAGGCCGTTCAGCTCGTCCACGTCGGTGTCGATCCGGGAGCGCAGCAGGTCGAACGCGGCCCCGTAGTCGGTCAGCCCGTTGCACCGCACCTCGGGCATCACCGGGACGTCCTCCAGGTTGGCCATCTCGATGACCAGGTGGGCCTGGGTGGAGAAGACGATCAGCGAGACGTGGGCGAACTCGGAGACCCGGGGGTGGTCCTGGATGCTCGCGTGGACGTGCGCGAGGGTCTCGTTGAGGACGGTCTGGTGCGGCGCCATGGAGCTGGAGGCGTCGATCACCAGGTAGGTGGGGAGGCACTTCGGCTTCAGGACGTAGCGGTCGCTCTCGTGGGGTCGGCGGGGCACGGTCATGCGGGGGTCCTCTTCCTCTTCGCTACCCGTTGCGGGCGAGGAGCACGATGACTACGGCGACGAGCACGGCGACGACGATCCCGACCGCCCAGGCCGTCGCGGTGACGTCATCGGTGGTGGCGGGGGACGCGGGCGGGTCGTTGTCGGTCGGGTCCTCGGGGGCCTCGGCCGGTGCGTCGTCGGGGAGGACGGTGAGGTCCGTGGTGAGCACCTTCGGCGCGGTCCGGCGCGGCGGCTTCGTCCGGGGTTCGGGCAGCGGCAGCCGCTCGACCGGGAAGTGGACGTCCGCCCCGTCGAGCGCGGCCAGCAGGCTGCGGGAGGCGGGCCGGGTCTCGCGGGCGGCCGCCCAGAGCATGTCCAGCAGGAGCGACCGGCCGGGGACGGCGTCGTCCCGGGCGCCGTCGAGGGCGTGCAGCACGCTCGGCAGGTCCCGGCGCCCGGTGAGGCAGCGGGCGGTCAGCAGGGCGACCCGGTAGCGGTCGGTGAAGACGTCGGCCGGCATGGCGCCGTCGGTCAGCGGGTCCTCCCAGTCGCTCTGGAAGATGTTGGGCATCCGCTCGGGCCGGCAGCCGTCGATGTCGATCACGAACACCGAGCAGTCGGCCGGGCACCACAGGGCGTTGGCGTAGTTCCAGTCGGAGTAGACCAGCCTGCGCCGCTCCAGCGCGGCCGCCACCCGGACCACCGCGCGGCAGACGGCGGCCCGCTGCGCGGCGGTGACGGGGACGCCCTTGGCCGCGAGCCGTTCGTCGCTCTGCGCGAGGGTGTCGATCTCGCGCAGCCGGCCGTTCTCGGCGCGGAACCGCCGGTCCGCCTCGGGGATCAGGCAGCCGACCAACTCCCCGTTCCGGTCGGTGACTTTGGCGACCGGCCAGGAGGTGCAGCCGAGCAGCAGCTCGCGCTCGGTCCGGCCGACGGCGGCCGGGGAGCGACCGAAGGCGATCAGCTGCTCCAGGGCGGCGTCCCGGCCGTTCTGCGCGGCCGTCCGCTTGTACTGCTTGAACAGCAGGCCGCTGCCGGCGAGCGGGCCGGTGAGGCGGTGGATGCCGACGCTCTCGCCGCTCTCCCCGGCCAACGCCTCGCCGGGCTCGCCGAGTTCGGCCCGGGTGAGGACGGCGGGCACGGTCGGCGGCACGGCGGTCACCGCTCCCACCGGGGGGCGGGGGTGGGGGTGGTGTTGTCGGGGTTGGCGGTGTCGGCCCAGACTGTGACGGCCGTCCGGTCGTCCGTGAACTGCGCCGCGTCGTACCCGATGTGGTTGATGAAGTCGGCGATCGCGGGCGGCCCGGCCCACTCCCGCGCCAGGAAGCCGTTGAGCGCGGGCAGCCCGGCCAGTCCGTCGCCCACGCCGTCGGTCACCAGGGTCAGCACGTCGCCCGGGGCGAGCGGCAGCAGACAGCTCCGGGCGGCGTCCGGATCGTGCGGCAGCACCGACTCCAGCGCGTTGGAGGCGAGGCCCGCGTCGTCCTGCTTGGGGTCCCCGGCGGCCACCCGCCAGCGGCCCCCGTCGTGCTGCCACAGCGACACGTCGCCGATCCAGCCCACCCAGCACGGCTGGGACTCGTTCCCCCGGAACCGGGTCGGCAGGACGGCCACGATCAGCAGGGTGCAGACGTCCCGGTCGGACAGCCCGCGGGCCGCGGCCTCGTCCCGGATCCGCTGCGCCGCCCGGCCGAACAGTCCGGCGGCGCTCAGCTGGTCGGGCCGCACCCCGGTCCGCAGCTGCTCCACGACGGTGGCGACCGCCGAGCTGACGGCGACCGTCGCGCCCAGATCGGCGCGCGGGCTGCTGGACAGGCCGTCGGCGACCGCGACCACCAGGTGCTCCCCGGCGGCGTCCCGGCCGAGGCGGTAGGCGTCCTGGCGGACCACCGCCGGGTCCTCGCAGCGGTGCCCGGGCCCGATCAGCGAGGCGGCGCGCACGGTCAGCGCGCCGAGCCGCGCCTCGTCGGCGATGATCCCCGGGACCGGCGACGGCTGGGCGGGCAGCCGCCACGGCAGCTGCTGGGCCTTGGCCCCGGCGCCGAAGCGGGGCACCGGGGACGCCGGGGCCGCATGGGTCAGCTGGTAGCCGGGGGGCGGGCGGCGCGGGGGTGTGGGGATCACGGGGGCCTGGACGGGGGCGTGGACGGGCTGCGGCTCCGGCCGGGGGTCCGTGCCCGCGACCGGGGGACGCACGAACGGCGGGGGCGGACCGGGGGCCGGGAGCGGGGGCAGGGGCGGCGCCGTCCCGGCGTGCGCCGCGGCACGGCGTTCCTGGTGGTCGGCCTGGGCGGCCAGGGTGAGGGCGGCGACGGCGGCCATCGCCAGGGTGCCGATGACGAAGCGGGCCGTCGGATCGCCTGCCGGACTGCACACCAAGGGGATCAACACGGCCAGTAGGAAGGCCCCCACGGCCAAGCGCGGCGCAGCTGACATGAAGTCAAGTTAGCACTGTGGCAAGGGAGTAGAGCCTAGTCCGGCGCCCCGATGAGCCCGCTGCACCCCGACTGCCCCCGATGCCACCGGAGCCGCCGGGGCACAGGTCCCGCGAGCGGGCGTGCGCCCCCTCCGGAGCGGGCGCCGGGCGCCGCCGGGGGCGCACCGGCGGACGCGGCTGGAGGGCGGACCCATTCGCCGGTCACGCGGTCGATCGGTTGGCGGAGGTGTCGAGGGGCGCCGGCTCGTCCACCTCGGCTGTGCATCCCATGCCCACGGGCGCGCTGGTGAGCACATGTCACTTAAGGAGTATTCCCGGCGGTGCGCCTTAGGTGAAATATCCCGGCGCGAGCACGGCAAATACCATGTGACGCGCCCCCGCGGCCGCCATCGTGCACTCCACTGAAACCGGTGATCGCCCCATCCCTTCCACGTAGTTGAGGAGCTGCGCGCGGCTCGGGGATCTGACGGTGTTTCCGACGAATCAGATTCACATGGAGAACGACAATGGCCACCGCTGAGGACCGAGGCGTAGCAGCCAAGACCCACCCCCCCGAAACGTCGCCGCCGGCGAAGTCCGAGGCGCCGACGGTGGACGCCCGGAAGACCCGTCTCGCGTTCCTGGTCATCTCGGCCGGGTTCTTCCTCGCACAGCTCGACACCCTGATCGTCAACGTCGCACTGCCGACGATCAGTCAGAAGTTCCACGGTAGCTCGATCTCCGGCCTGTCCTGGACGTTGAACGGCTACGCGATCGTCCTTGCCGCGCTGATGGTCCCCGCGGGCCGCTGGGCGGACCGGTTCGGGCGCAAGAACGTCTTCCTCATCGGCATCGGCGTCTTCACCCTCGCCTCCCTGCTGTGCGGTGTGGCGACGAACACCGCCTTCCTCGTCGCCGCCCGGGTGCTCCAGGCTGTCGGCGCGGCGGCGCTCGTGCCGACCTCGCTGGGCCTGCTGCTCGCCGCCTACCCCGGGGAGGGCCGCGCCAAGGCGGTGAGCCTCTGGGCCGCGATCGGCGGTTCCGCCCCCGCGTTCGGCTCACTGATCGGCGGTGTGCTGCTCCAGATCGACTGGCGCTGGCTCTTCCTCATCAACCTCCCGGTCGGGATCTTTGCCGTCCTCGCAGGCCTGCGGGCGCTGCCGACGGAGCCGAAGTCCGCTAACGGCTCCGTCCCCGACATGCTCGGCGCGGTGCTGCTGATGGTCACCATCAGCTCGATCACGCTGGCACTGGTCAAGGCCCCGGAGTGGAGCGGCGGGCAGATCGGCGGGCTGCTGGCCTTCGCCGCAGTGGTCCTCGCCTACTTCGTCTTCCGCTGTTCCCGCCACAAGAACCCGCTGGTGAGTCTGCCGCTGCTGAAGGTGCCGGCCTTCGCGATGGCCAACGTCAGCGCGCTGCTCTACAGCATCAGCTTCGCCGCCGTGGTGTTCTCGTTCATGCAGTGGTGCCAGGACGTGTGGGGCTGGTCCGGCACCAAGACCGGTCTCGCGCTGCTGCCGGGCCTGGCCATCGTGCCGATCGCCGCCCGACTCGCCGCGCCGATCGTGGCCCGTATCGGCGCGGCCGCGTCGGTCGCGGTGGGCTGTGGCGCGCTCACCGTCGGCGTCTCCTGGTGGCTGGCCACCGCAGAGGTGGAACCGCAGTACGTGCAGGTCCTGCTGCCGGGTGTCGTGCTCTTCGGCGCCGGGTCGGCGCTGGCCATCACCGCACTGATGCAGGCCGCCACGGCCGGCCTCGCGCCGACCGAGTTCGCCACCGGCTCCGCCATCGTCAACATGGTCAGGCAGCTCGGCATGGCGCTGGGTGTCTCGCTGTTCATCGCCCTGCTCGGTACCCCGTCCACGCCGGAGGCCGAGCGGACTGCCTTCCAGCACGGCTGGCTCCTCACCGCGGCCGCCGGCGGCGTCGCCGCGCTGGTCTCGCTGGCTCTCGGGGTCTGGCTGAGCCGTGCCACCGCCAAGGCGGCGGCGAAGGCCGCGTAGCAGGCGCCGCACGACGAAACGTCCCGCCGACCTCCGGAATCCGGAGGTCGGCGGGACGTTTCGTC
>NZ_JBHVUS010000075.1:0-9476 GCF_042884005.1 Kitasatospora sp. NPDC058162 | reverse complement strand
GCCCGCGCCGGCGGCGCCCGCCCGCTACCCCCCGGCGCCCCCCGGGGGGGGGGGGGGGGGGGCGGCGCGCGGGGCGGTGGGGCCCCCCCCGCCCCGCCGCACGGGAACGGAAGGGGGTGGGTCAGAACGGCTTGGTCGGCAGGTACTTGCCGTCCATGGTGATGACGGCGCGCTCGCCGCCCTCGGGGTCGGTGACCTTCTTCACGTCGAGCTTGAAGTTGATCGCGGAGATGATGCCGTCGCCGAACTCCTCGTGGACGAGGGCCTTGAGGGTGGTGCCGTAGACCTGGAGCATCTCGTAGAAGCGGTAGATGGTCGGGTCGGTGGGGATACCGCCGGGGATCGAGCCGCGGGTGGGGATGGTCCGGAGCAGCAGGGCCGCGTCCGCGTCCAGGCCCAGCAGCTCGGCGACGGCCTCGGCGGACTCCTTCGGCAGGGCGTGCTGGCCGAGGACGGCGGCGGTGGTGAAGGCGACCGACAGGCCGGAGACGTCGGCGATCTGCTGCCAGGTGAGGTCCTTGCGGGTCTTGGCCTCGACGGCGGCGGCGGCCAGCAGCTGGCGGGCGGTGGGGTCGAACTGGGCGTGCACCATGGGAGGTTCCTTCTCGTGGTTGACGGGATTCCCGGCTGCCCGGCAAGGGGCGACCAGGGGGGCTGGGATGGTCAGGCCGCGACGGCGGCGTGGCCGGCAGTGGCGGCGGCGGTGAGGTCCTCGACGCGCCCGGTGGCGATGTCGAAGACCCAGCCCCGCAGGGTGAGCGCCTGCGCCGCCAGGGCGCGGGCGACGGACGGGTGGGTGGCCAGGTTCGCCAGCTGGGCGAGCACGTTCTGCCGCACCAGGGCCGAAACGTCCCCGGCGGTGGCGGTGCGGGCCACCGAGGCGTCGGCGAGCCGCAGCCAGTCGGCGACGGCGGGGGCTCCGCTGAGGTCGTGACCGTGGGCGAGGGCGGTCATCGCCCCGCAGCCGGAGTGCCCGCAGACCACGACGTCCCGGACGCCCAGGGCGGCGACGGCGTACTCGATGCTCGCCGTGACCCCGTCGGCCCCGGGGCTGTAGGCGGGCACCAGGTTGCCCGCGGTGCGGATGACGAACAGCTCCCCCGGCTCCGAGCCGGTGATCAGCTCCGGCACGACGCGGGCGTCGGAGCAGCCGATGAACAGCGTGTGGGGGCTGTGGTGGGCGGCCAGGTGGGCGAAGAGCTCCTCCTTGGCGGGGAACACGTCCCGCTGGAAGTCCGCGATGCCCTGGGCGAAGTCACGCATGGGGTCACTCCCTCTCGTGGCGCCGGGCCGGTGGGGCCTGGCGAGATCCACTGTGCATGAGCTGGGCCTATAGCGTCCAAGAGCTGTTACCGATGGTTCCCATCGACACGGTCTATAGTTCGGGGCATGGCCCTGGAACTGCGTCATCTTCGCTATCTGCTCGCCGTGGCCGACCACGGCAACTTCACCCGCGCCGCCGAGGAGCTGCACATCTCGCAGCCGACGCTGTCCCAGCAGATCAAGCAGCTCGAACGGACCCTGGGCGCCCAGCTGCTCGACCGCACCGGCCGCACCGTGCGCCTCACCGACGCCGGCCGGGCGTACGCCCACCACGCCCGCGGCGCGCTGCGGGACCTCGCCGCCGCCGAACGGGCCGTCCACGACGTCCAGGACCTCTCCCGCGGGCGGCTGCGCCTGGCCGTCACCCCGACCTTCACCGCCTACCTCGTCGGCCCGCTCGCCGCCGAACTCCACGCCCGGCACCCCGGCATCAGCCTGACCGTCCGGGAGACCAGCCAGGACCGCATCGAATCCGGGCTGCTCACCGACGAGTTCGACCTCGGCATCGCCTTCCGGGGGCCCCACCTGCCCGGCGTCACGGCCACCGCGCTGTTCACCGAGCACCTGACGCTGGTCACCGGCACCGGCACCGGCACCAGCACCGCCACCGGCGCCGATGCCCCGTCCACCGGCCCGCTCCCGGTACGGGACCTCGCCGATCACCGACTGGCCCTGCTCAGCGGCGACTTCGCCACCCGCGGCCACATCGACGACTACTTCGCCCGGCACGGCGTCAACCCGCGGATCGCCGTCGAGGCCAACTCCGTCCAGGCCCTCACCGAGGTCGTCCAGCGCACCCCGCTCGCCACCGTGCTGCCGGACGCCGTCACCCACGACCACCCCCGGCTCGCCCGGCTCCCGCTCGAACCGCCCCTCCCCACCCGCACCGTCACCCTGCTGCACCGCACCGAGGCCTACCGGAGCGCCGCCACCGGGGCGTTCACCGAGCTCGTCCACGACCTCGTCCGCACCCGCGGCTACCCGCCGGCGCCCTGACCCGGCAGGCCACCGCCCCCGTACCGCTTGCCGGTACGGGGGCGTGCGGGAGCGTCAGACGGTCGGGTTCGGGGCACCGAACCAGCGGGCCAGGGACGGCCGCAGGGTCTCCGGGGTACCCACCCAGCAGACGTGGCCGTCCGGGCGGATCAGCATCGGCTCGACGGGGGCGCCCGCGCCCGCGCGGTCCACCCGGTCGGCCCAGGGGGCGACGGCCCCGGCGAGGGCGTCCTGCGGGTCGACCAGGACACCGCGGCCGGACCGCAGAAGCTCGTACATCCGCGTCGGACCGAGGTCGAAGTCCGGTACGGGGCCGCCGAGCAGCGGGTGGGGGCCGGTGTCCGGCATCGGGTAGCGGGTGGCCGTCCCGGACATCAGCCCGCCCAGCCGGCGCTGGACCTCCGGCAGGGTGATCAGCTCGGCGAAGAGGTCCCGGGTGGCCAGCACGTCCGGGTCGCGGGTGCCCACCCAGTCCATCAGCAGGCCCTGCGCCTGGACGTTGCGCAGCACCGTCGTCCCGGTCAGGTGGCGTTCGGTGTGGTAGCTGTCGAGCAGACCCTCGCCCGCCCGGCCCCGGACGGCGGCGCCGAGCTTCCAGCCGAGGTTGAAGGCGTCCTGCATCCCGCCGTTCATGCCCTGGGCGCCGAGCGGGAGGTGGACGTGGGCGGCGTCGCCGGCCAGGAACACCCGCCCGTGCCGGTACCGGGCGACCTGCCGGGCCGCGTTGGTGATGCGGCGGGCGTGGCAGAGTTCGAGCAGCTGCACCCGCTCGCCGAACACGGCCCGCAGCCCGTCCCGGATCTCCTCCTCGGTGATCGGGACGTCCCTGGGCAGCGACCGGCCCGGCCCGCCCATCGCGAGCCGACGCAGCGGCCGCCCCCGGCCGTCGGTGCCGAGCGGGAATATCCCCGTCCAGTGGCCGTCCGGGCTGTGGTGGTGGGTGGGCAGGCCGTCGGCGCCGCTCAGCCGCACATCGGCGGCGATCGTGGTCAAGGTGCCCGCCCGGCCGGGGAATTCGGCCTTGAGCAGCGACCGCACGGTGCTGTGGCCGCCGTCGGCGGCGACCAGGTAACGGGCGCGCACGACCTCGCCGTTGGCGAAGGTCGCGGTGACGGACTCCTCGTCCTGGCCGAGGGAGACCAGTTCGTAGTCGCGCCGGACGCGCAGGCCCTGCCCGGCGAGGTGCTCTTCCAGGAAGGCCTCCAGCACGACCTGGGGGACGGACCGCCAGGGCTGGCGGGGGCGGAAGGCGGCCGACCCGGGGTCGGGGTCCGGGGCGCCCGGCAGCGGGATGCCCGCGAAGTGGCTCCCGCCGATCGGGTGGTCCCCGCTGGCCAACAGCGGCTCCAGCAGGCCGCGTTGGTCGAGCGCCTCGAGCGTGCGGGTCTGCACGCCGCCCGCCCTGGACAGGATGCTGCGCCCCGGCAGGCGGTCGGCCAGTACGGTCGACGCTCCCGCCAGCAGCAGTTCGTTGGCCGCCGTCAGGCCGGTCGGGCCGGCTCCGACCACGAGTACGTCGGTGTCCATGGTGCTTCTCCTCGGTTCCGTCGGGGTGGGTCCTCGGGTGGTTCCGCTGACGGGGTCAACGCTCGCTCCGACGAAGGCCGTTGGGCCAGTGACCGGCCCGATGGTGGAGGAATCCGACGCGCACTACCCTCGGTACGGTGGAATCCGACTACGACGAGCTGGACCGCCGCCTCGTCCACGCCCTGCAGATCGACGGCCGGGCCCCGTTCAGCACCATCGCCGCCGCCCTCGGGGTGTCCGACCGCACCGTCGCCCGCCGGTACGCCCGGCTGCGCTCGACCGGCGCGGTGCGGGTGCTCGGCGGGGTCGACCCGATCGCGCTGGGCGCCGAGCTGTGGCTGCTGCGGGTGCGCTGCGCGCCCTCGGCGGCGGTCGCGGTCGCCGAGGCGCTGGCCCGCCGCCCCGACACCTCCTGGGTGAGCCTGACCTCCGGCGGCACCGAGATCACCTGCACCGTCCGCGCCGAGACCGAGGCCGACAGCGAGGCCCTGCTGCTGGCCCGGCTCCCCCGCACCCCGCGGGTCGAGGGGGTGAGCGCGCACTCGGTGCTGCACTCCTTCTACGGCGGCCCGGACAGCCTCATCGCCAAGCTCGGCCCGCTGGACGCGACGGCGGTCGCAGCACTGAGCCCGCCCACGCCCGCGCCCCCACCCACGTCCACACCCCCGTTGCCGCCCCGGACCGGGCCGGTGCGGCTGGACGACGGCGACCGCAGGCTGCTGGCCGCCCTCGCCGCCGACGGCCGCGCCGGGTTCGAGCAGTTGGCGGCGGTCACCGGCTGGTCGCCGACGACGGCCCGGCGCCGGATGGCGGAGCTGCGCGAACGCGGGGTGCTCTACCTGGACATCGACTGCGACCCGCGCCTGCTCGGCATCGGCACCCGCACCCTGCTGTGGATCTCGGTCGCTCCCCCGCACCTGGAGGAGGCCGGCCGCGCGCTGGCCGGGCACCCCGAGGTCGCCTTCGCCTGCGCCACGACCGGGCCGACCAACCTGTACGCCACCGTGGTGTGCCCGGACCAGCGCGCGCTGTACCGCTACCTGACCACCCGGGTGGCCGCGCTCCCGGCGGTCACCCACGTCGAGACGGCCCCGTCGATCAGGACCGTCAAGCAGGCCGCGAACCGGGGGTAGCCGTCCTGCATCAAATGATCTTGACCGTTCGTCAAACGATCTTGATCGCATCACAGCGGTTAGCCGTGATCGCGAGGTTCGGCTTCACTGGAGCAGGTGGGACAACGAAAACAGGGCCTGCTGGCAGTTCCAGGTCTCGACAAAGACCCGAGCTCCACCAGAGGCCCTGTCTTACGGCTCCTTACGCCAGCTGCCAGCGGCGCGAGAGGTCGTTGTCGCAGTTGTACTGGACGAGGATGACGTTGTTGTCGGAGGAGACCCCTCCGGCAACGGTCGCGCACTTGCCCGTCTTCACGTTGACGAACTGGTAGGAGCTGCCGTCCCCGTTGCTGAGATACCAGCGGCGCGAGGAGTCGTTGTCGCAGTCGTACTGGACGAGGAGGACGTTGTTGTCGGAGGAGACCCCTCCGGCGACGGTCGCGCACTTGCCCGTCTTCACGTTGACGAGCTGGAAGGTGTTGTTGCTCCAGTTGCTGAGATACCAGTGCCGCGAGGAGTCGCTGTCGCAGTTGTACTGGACGAGGGTGACGTTGTTGTCGGAGGAGACCCCTCCGGCAATGGTCGCGCACTTGCCCGTCGCCATGTTGACGACGTGGAAGCCCGTCTGAGCAACCGCGGGGTCGGGGAGCAGCATCACGCCCCCGGCCACAAGAGCCGATGCCGTCAGGAGACGTGCCAGAGTGTTCTTGGCCATAAGAGTGCTCCTCTCGGATTCCGGGAGGGGTGGAGACGGTCTCACGTGCAGCCTGCACTGCCGGTGTTGACCACGAAGGGTTGCCGGCGCAAGGCAGTAGCGGACACTGCCGCGATCGGAGGGGACCCGCCGGCCGTGTTCGCCGGCTCGGTGGCGGGGCGATGCGGCTCCTTGCCACGGCCCTGTCCATTGTCGCCAGACCGGAACAACCAACGGCACGGGTCCGGCTGGTGGCTTGGCCCACACTCCGGCGCGCCATACGGCCACCGCGTCCACTATCGATTGCCGCAACCGGGCCCGCAACCGGAACCATGACAGGGGCCGGTCTTCACGGCTCGGCCGAGTCCCGTTCCCCAGGCAACGGCGCTTCGCGGCCGATGTCGTCGCGGCCTTCGTGCGATGCCAGGGATGCCACCGCGTCAAACTCCCGCGCCGTCAGCAGCGGCTCCCCCGGCGCGGCGAACAGTACGCCGTGGTCGAGGGTCATGGGGACCGGTTCCGCCGACCCGGAGCATCCCGGACCAATCCGGCGGGCCGCCCGCGCCGAAGACCGGGTGTCAGCCGTAACAGCCGTACTGTCCGCCCGGCCGGGCCTCCGCACCGGCCGCCTCCTGGGGAGGCCCGTGATGCCCGCCATCCGCCCGTGGGGCCCGCCGCCCGCCCGCCGCGCCGCGGGGGCGGCCGGATGAGCGCCGTCGTGCACCTGACCGGACCGTCCCTGCCCGGTCCGAACCTGCGGGAGCTCGTCGCACGGGTCGCCCGCGGCGACCAGGACGCGTTCTCGCACCTGTACGACGCGGTGGCCGGCCCGGTGCTGGGCCTGGTCCGGCGGGTGCTGCGGGACCCGGCGCAGTCCGAGGAGGTCGCCCAGGAGGTGCTACTGGAGGTGTGGCGCACCGCCGCCCGCTACCGGGCCGAACGCGGCGAGGTCATGCCGTGGGTGCTGACCATCGCCCACCGGCGCGCGGTGGACCGGGTCCGGGCCGCGCAGGCCGCCGCCGACCGCGACCAGCGGGCGGCCGCCGCCTCCCACACCCCGGTGTTCGACGAGGTCGCCGAGCAGGTCGAGGGCAGGCTGGAGCGCGAACAGGTGCGACGCTGCCTGCGGGTGCTCACCGAGCTGCAGCGGGAGTCGTTGACGCTGGCGTACTACCGCGGCTACACCTACCCCCAGGTCGCCGAGGTCCTGGGCGTCCCGCTGGGCACGATCAAGACCCGGATGCGCGACGGACTGATCCGCCTGCGCGACTGCCTGGGGGTGGGATCATGAGCGCCGCCGACCTGCACGCCCTGACCGGCGCGTACGCCACCCATGCCCTGGACCCCGGCGAGAGCGCGGAGTTCGAGCGGCACCTGGCCGGCTGCCCGGCCTGCGCCCAGGAGGTGGCGGAGTTCGCCGCCACTCTGGCCCGGCTCGGGGCCGCGGACTCCGTCGTCCCGCCGGAGGCCCTGAAGACGAGGGTGCTGGCCGCTCTGCCCACCCTCCGTCAGGAGGCCCCGCGCACCGCTGCCCCGCCGGCGGACACCCGCCGCCTCGGCCGGCTGCGCCGCGGCTGGCCGAAGCCGGCGCTCGCCGCCTGCCTGGCCGTGGCGATCGGCACCACCGGCGTCGCCGTCCAGGAACACCGGGAGGCCGACCGGGCCCGGGCCCGCGCCGTCGCGGTCCAGCAGCAGCAGGACCTCGTCGCGGACCTGCTCGCCGCCCCCGACGCCCGTACCGCCACCGGGGCGGCGGCGGGCGGGGCGGGCGTGGGCACCGTGGTGTGGTCCGCCGGTCGCGACCGGGCCGCGTTCCTCGCCTCCGGGCTGCCCGCGCCGGCTGCGGGCCGGACGTACGAACTGTGGTTCGACGACGCCGGGACGATGCGCCCGGCCGGGCTGCTGCCGGGCGGCGACGGGACGCTGCCGCTGTCCGGGCCGCTGACCGGGGCGAGCGGCATCGGCGTCACGGTCGAACCGGCGGGCGGTTCGGCGCACCCGAGTTCGGCACCGGTCATGCTGCTGTCGTTCAGCTGAGCCAGTCGTTCCGTTGCCTCCGGCGCCGGGCTCCTACGCGCCACCGCTCACCGGCTACCATCCGGTAACCCGGTCGGCCGACCGCAGTCCATCCACGAACACCCCGAGGAGCGGCATGTCCGCCGACCGATCCGCCCGCCTGCTGAGCGGCCTCCTGCTGGGCGCCGGAGCGGCGCACTTCGCCGTGCCGCGCCCCTTCGACGCGATCGTCCCGCGCGCCCTGCCGGGCCGCCCGCGGACCTGGACCCACCTCAGCGGCCTGGCCGAGCTCGCCGTCGGCGCCGCCGTCGCCCACCCCCGCACCCGCCGCGCCGGCGCCCTGGCCGCTGCCGCCCTGTTCACGGCCGTGCTCCCCGCGAACGTGCGGATGGCACGCGACTGGCGCACCCGCCCGGCACCGCTGCGGGCCGCGGCCGTCGCCCGGGTGCCGCTCCAACTGCCGCTGGTCCTCTGGGCCCTCCGGGTCGCCCGAGGCTGACGGTCCGTCGCGGCGCCGGCACCCGTCCGCTGACCGGCCCGGGTTCAGCTGTCGTAGCGGTGGGCGAACGGGCGGTCCGGGCAGGTGCGGCACTCGAAGAGGTACACCCCGCCCAGGCCGCCGAGGCTCAGCACCGCGCCCTCCCGGCGGCGGTCGCGGTCCTCGACCGGGGTCCACGCCTGTTCGGGGCCATGGTCCTCGGTGCTCTCCACCGTGAGCAGGTGGTCCATGGGCGCTCCGCAGGACGGGCAGTCCGGCCACTGCGGCTCCTGGCTCCAGCCGGGGTAGCCGCCGAGCTTGATGCCCGGCGCGGTGGACAGGTGGTCCTGGTAGTTCCAGCCCGTCTCCTCCTCCACCCGCTCGAAGCGGGCGTCCAGGGAGTCCCAGAGTTCGTCCGACAGGTCCCAGCTCGGGTACTCCGTGACCAGCTCCGGATGGACGACGCACGGCCTCGGCACGTGCCCGTAGACGGCGTCGACCGGCGCCGGCGGCATCGGCCGCACCTCCCCCACCTCCCCGGCCGACCGCCAGTGGACCAGCGGGACCACCCACTGGCCCTCGTGGGGCCTCGGGCACCAGAGCACCTGGAGCACGTCCCGCCCCGCCGGGAAGGGCACCAGGTCCGGCACGTCGCCGCGGTGGACCTGGACGACCGCGACCATCGGCGAGCCCGGGTGCCGCGGGCACTCCGGCCACGGCTCCGCCGCCGGCCAGAGCAGCGGCCCGCCCACCGAGCTGTCGCCCGGCATCGGACGACCGGCGCGCGGATGCAGCCGGACGGCCTCCCGGCGGAGCGGAGCGACTTCGGGGAACAGCTCTTCGACGTCCACGGGGCGTGGCGGGGTTCGACGGGTCACCCGCGGACGGTACCGGTGCCGGGCGCCCGACCGCACCGGGAATTGGACGGCCTGTCACCGTGTGGCGTCTCCGCGGCTGGGCACACCCGGTCAGAAAGGGCGAGAACGTCGGCCGACGTCCGTCACCCGGTCGTACTCCGCGCAGCGGAGGCCCTTCCGGGCGAGGGCGCCGCGAGCGCGTTGATCAAACGTATACCGGCACGCCTGAGGATCGGTCCGTGAGCGGCCCGGACCGGGTCGGCGAGCACGACGGGTACCTCGTACCCGTCGGCGCGCGGATCGGTCCTCCCGGCCGCTCCGGGAACCACCGCAGGCCGCCCGGCACCGTCCGGAGCGGTAGAAGCAAGAGGAGAAAGTCGTTGAGCAACGAGAGCCTGGCCAACCTGCTCAAGGAGGAGCGGCGTTTCGCCCCGCCGGCAGAGCTGGCCGCAGCGGCCAACGTCACCGCGGAC
>NZ_JBHVUS010000074.1:0-10309 GCF_042884005.1 Kitasatospora sp. NPDC058162 | reverse complement strand
GGACCCGATGGAAAGCGCCCAGGAGTTCTGTTCGTCGGCCATCTTCTGGATGACGGGCCGGTCGAAAGTGTCCTGGCCGAGGTAGAACTCGTCGGGGCCGAGGGCGGCAAGGATCTCCTGGACCTTGGGATCCCAGATGTTCACGGCGGCCGGGGGCTCGGGTGCCGGCGGCGTCGGCTTGGGCGGGGGCTTGTGGGTGTAGACGGCGGTGGCGTGGTCGCCCCGGAAGCTGTAGCGGCCGACCCACTCCCCCGGCAGGCGGGAGTTCATCAGCGCGGTGATGCTCTCCTTCTCCATGTCGGAGCCGCGGAACGTCCAGGGCAGGCGCAGGGCGATGCGGGCGTCGTCGGCGTCCAGGCGGGCAGGGAGCTGGAGCCAGCCCGCGGCTTCCTCCTCATCGGGGAGCTTCAGGTCCTCGCGGAGGACGACCCAGAGGCGGGGGCCATAGACGACGTCGTCGCCGGGCCGGATGGGGGCCATGCGGGGCAGGAGCGCGCCCAGGGCGGCGGTGGCCAGGACCGCGACCAGGACGGCCCAGACGTCCCAGGCCGGGACCAGGGCGAACACCAGGAGGGCCGTCAGGATCACGCGGACGAGGCCCCGGGCGGCGTAGGGCCAGCACGGCCAGTTGCCCAGGATCGGGGCGGTGGTGCGGTACGCGGCGGTCAGGCCACGCCAGACGGCGCGGTCGAGAGCCGAGGCCCGGTCGGCGGCGCGGAAGGTCCAGCGCAGGGCGGCGACGGCCCGGTCGAGGGTGTGCGAGCCCTTGCCGGAGTAGGTCCGGAGCCAGGCGGCAGCCTTGCGGGCCCAGGGGCTCGGCTGGCGGCGGGGCTGCTTCACCAGGCTGATGCGGGGCGGGGCCCAGGCAACGGAGCCCATGGCGGCGGCGTCCTCCTGGTCCTCGCGCTGCACCCGGGTGCCGGCGGACCAGGCCGTCGCGGTCGAGCGGGCGGGGCCCCGGAGCTCCCGGCCGCCGTAGAAGCGGGCGGTGCTGCGGGCGGCACGGTAGAGGAACTTCGCGAGGCTCCAGGCCGCGAGGAACGGGGCCTTCCAGCTCACGTGAACGGTGGGCCGGGCGGTGACGGCGCGGGCCTTCTTACGCTTGCGGGACTGGTCAGCCATCCAGCCGAGGAGGAAGAGGCCGCCCAGGAGGCCGAGGTCTCCGCCGGGGACGATGCTCGCGGCGGCGTCCCAGAGGAACGTGAACGCGTCCGCGAGCCACCCCCCCTCCTGGGCGTCCGGCTCGGGTGCTGGCGCCGCGAGTGCGGCAGTCATGCTGTGCACGGGAATCCCCTCGTGTGCTTGGGGACCTGGCCGCCCGGCAGGCTGGTTCTCTGGCAGGAGTGGGGCCTGCCGGGCGGTGATCCTTCGATCATTTCGGGTGGATCTGACACCGTGCGTCATCTGGCCTGTGGACAGATTTCGGACGGTCCCTTCACCTGGTAGAGGTGTCGGAATTGGCGGCCGTGTGACACTCCGGCCGGATCGATTTCGGGCGGGGTCAGAGGTACTGGCCCGCGTGGGCGGCGTCGTCGGTGGACGTCTGCGCGGATGCCTCGCGGTGGTACTTGGTGACCGTGGACTTGAACGCGTTGTCGTCGGCGGGGCGGTTGTGGCGGGTGGCGACGGCGTCCAGAACGGTGCGGACGTCGTGGACCCCGTCCGCGACCATCGCGAAGACGTCCGCGCGGATGGACCGCTTTTGGGGCTTCTCGGTGCCGACAACCTTCAGGTCCGGGCGGACACTTTCGGTGTCTTCCTCCTGGTCAGAGGCGGTCTGGTTCGGACGTCCGTCCGTATCCGTGCGGATGGTGGACTCCTGGCCTCGTGAGTTCATGACGTCATGAGCGGATGCGGCGGGGAGAGCGGGGCGGGTGTCGGCGGATACGGCGGGCAGGGCCGGGGACATGGCGGCCGGGGCCGCGCCGAACATCCGCTCAAGGGCGACGTTCGCGCCCGCGCCGATGCGGTCGCGCTGGATGTCCATCAGGTCCGCGCCGAGGCGGACGTCACCGGAGCCGACCTTCGCGGCGAGCTTCCAGGACTTCTTCTCGGACGCCTTGCGCTTGGACTTGTCGGGGTGTCCGGTGGCGCGGGCCTGGTGGTAGGCCAGGTCCCGGACGATGGCAGCGGCGCGGGCCTCCGCCTCGATGTCGCGGCCTTCCTTGTAGACGACGACGCGGCGGGACAGGAACGCGATGCCCTCGGCCGCAGCGGTGATTGCCATCGGGGTGAGGCCGTAGACGATGGCCTGGCCGAGGTCGGCGGCGGCCGTCGCGCCCATCGCGGCGGCGGCTGCGGGCAGAGCCCAGAGTCCGGCGCGGACGAGGGCCGGGGCCGACTGGCCGAGGAGGGTGGTCACGAGGAGGACCAGGGCGAGGACGGCGGTTGCGCCCTCACCAGCGGCGAGCGCGCCGACCGCCGTGCCCTCGCCGTACTTCGCGCCGAGGTTCGTGTAGGTGCCGACGCCTCCGGCGATGCCGACCGCGATCATCGGCACGATGGCCGCGATCAGGACGGCGCGCTGCATCGTGGTGAGCTTTCGCAGCACGGGGCCGGCGGGCGCGGGGGTCTCGATGGTGGGGTTCTCGATCTGCGTGTTCACGGGGTGTCCTTTCGGCCTGGTGACGTCATGACGTCTCGGGCTCATGGCGTCACCAGCAGAGGGCTGACGCTGGTGGGGGCTACTTCTTGTTGTCTACGGCGGTCTGGGCCAGGCCCTTGAGTCGGGAGACCAGCCACCCGGCGGCGACGATCGCGCCCACGGCGGTCAGGCCGACCGGGACGGCGTTCGCTCCGATCGTCCCGATCAGGCCCATGAGGGTGCCTCCGGCGATGACGACCAGCCCGGCGACGCAGCCGCACAGGACCACGGCGACGACCAGGAGGAGGACGACGTTGACCACCAGCTCGCGCTGGGCCGGGGACATCGAGGAGGTCTCGGGGAGCTGCACGACGATCTGCTGCGGCTGCTGGCCGATCGTGTAGTGGTACGGGACGCCGTCGCGGAACTCCACGTTCGGCGGGCGGTGGTGCGCGGGGGCGGCCTGGCCGGGGAACGGCTGCGGGAGGTGCCGCTGCTGGGGGATCTCGGGGTTCATGGTCGGTTCCTCTCAGGCCGCGAGCGCGGTCGTGGGGTGGTCGGCGCATCCCGGGCAGCAGCCCAGGGACGTCGGGATGACGTAGGGGTAGGTGATCGTGCAGAGCGGACAGGTCCGGCGGGCGCGCATCATCGCGGCGACGGCGCGCGCCCGGCCGGGGGTCATCGGCCTCACCGGGAGGGCGAGGTCGAGGCGGTAGAGGTAGGCGGCCCGGACGGGCCGGGTGCGGGTGATCGGGTCGCGGCGGCCGTGCCAGAGGACCTGGGCGGCGACGTCCTGGCCGCCGGGGCGCAGGCCCCGGGCCCGGAGCTGACGGCGGGTGGCCAGGCCCTCGGGGGCCAGGCGGCGCGGGAACGTCGGGAGCCCGTACGTTTCGCCGGTCGGGTCGTAGAACTTCACTTCGGGTCACCTCCTCTGCTGGTCAGGTCGATGTGGTGGCGTCGTGGCGTGGTGAGTCCACGACGCCACCAGGGGGGTAGGTCACTCGCGCAACCGGCGGGCACTCACCATGGGCCTCCGGCGGGTACTCACCACGGGCCTCCGGCCGGCACGGGCACTCACCACGCGGTGTGTGGTGAGTGCGCCGATCAGGGTCGGCAGGCAGTAGGCGAGGGAGACGGCGAGGGCTCCGACGGCGGCCACGGCCAGGACCAGGAGCCCGGCGGAGAGAGGCATCCCGCCCTCACTCACCAGACCGGCCAGCCCGGCGGCCACCAGGAGCGCGGCCAACTCAGGGGTGCGGGCCACGGTCACCACCAGCCCTTGCGCTTGCCGGGCACGATCATTCCGGCGTGGCCGTTGCGCATGTGGTCCACGCAGGCCGGGCAGTCCTCGCGCGGAGCGAGGTGCGCGTGCTGGGCCCGGCTGTCGTACGCGTGGAGCCAGCACTGGCGGCACTCACCAGGCGGCGGGTTCACCGCCTTCTCGCTCGGCATCAGAACCAGCCGCCCTTCTTCTTCTCGCGGCGGGCGGCGGCCTGGTCGGTGAGCTGCTGCTGGCGCTCGGCCTCCAGGACTCGGACGTCGGCGGCGGCCTCCTCCTCGGCCCGGGACCAGATGCGCCCGGCGGCCCGTTCGGCGGCCGGAGCCGTCTTGCCCCGCACCGCCTTGGCGATGCCGACCGCCTGGAGGCCAGCGAACTTCGCCTGGTCCCCGGGGCGGAGCGAGGACTGCTCCTGGTTGCGGATGCCGGACAGTCGGCTCTTCGCCGCCGCGATCTCGCGGTCGATCTTGCGGGTGTTCGCCACGGCGATCAGCCCTTCCTCGGGTAGGTGTGACCAGCGGGCGGGTATGGCTCGCCGGAGAGGGTCACGGAGGCGTCGATGACGACCTCCTCGAACTGGGTGAGCGGGAGGTCGAGGCCCTGGCGGCGGGACTCGTACGCGGTCTCCAGGCCCTCCAGGAGGCGGCCGGTCCGGGCGTTGTCGTCTGCCGCGCTCTCGCGGCGGCGGAAGATGCCCATCAGCAGGCCCCGCAGGAGCCACGGTTCGTGTCCGCGACGTACCAGGCCCCGCAGCCGGAGCACTGCCACATGTGCCGTAACGCGGCGATCAGCGCGGCCATCAGGCGGCCCGCCTGGAGGTTGCAGCGCTCGGAAGGCCGCGCTTCACGGCCCGGTCGTTCGCGGTGTTAGCCACGCAGCACTCGCGGCACGTCTCACCGAGGCGGAGGTGATGGCGGTACGCGCGGGGCGTGCCGCACACGTAGTCCCCGAGCGGGGCGACCACCAGCTCGGGGAACCAGCGGCGGATGCGCTCCGCCGGCACACGGAGCTGGGCGGAGATGGTGGTGGCGCTGCCGCCGTGGGCGACGAGGATGCGCGCGGCCTCGTGGAGCTCCAGGCCGGTCATGCCCTCGGGAGCCCGGCCGTTCACGGCGCGCTCGATGGCGATGAGGTCCAGCTGACCGCGCATGGTCGCGGTCCGCACGACGGGGATGAACGTCGTCTTACGATCAGACACAGGATCGGTCCCTTCTGTCTGGCAGTTGGGTCGGTCTCAGGCCCTGACCTGTGCTGAAGACACAGGTCAGGGCTGATTTGTGCGATCGAAGAAACTTCCCATAGGAAGTAGCTTCCTGTAGGAAGTTAGGGCAAGATCTGGGGTACCGTCAAGAACATCCGATAGGAAGTACCCAAGGAGGCGAAGATGGCAGGGACCGTGGCTGGCATGGCTGCATACCTGAAGGCCCGAATCGATCTGGGAACGCTGGCTGCGGGCGACAAGCTGCCTCCGACGTCAGCCCTGATGAAGCAGTTCGAGCTGAGCGACAACGCGGTCTACCGAGCCATCGCGCTGCTCAAGGCAGAGGGCTACGTCGAGTCGCAGCAGGGAAAGGGCGTTTTCGTCTCTGACCGGCGGAAGCTGATCGCAGGGGCTATGCGAATCAAGGGCATTACCTCCCCCGGCGAGACCATCCACCACAAGCTAAGCGCCCGCGTCCAGGCTCCTGGCTGGGTGGCCGCTGACCTTGGCGAGGGCGAGTGCGTGAACCGGGTTCGCACAGTGAACAAGGGCGACGTCGTGCTCCAGGCGTCCCAGTCCTGGGTCCACGTGGACGTTGCAGAGGTCGTTCCCGAAGTCGATCTCCCCGAGGCATGCAACCCCACGTGGCAAGCCGTCTACGAAGAGCGCTCTGGTCACCCTGTGACTGCTGCCTCGAAGACAGTCGATGCCCGGATCACCACTGCTGCGGACCGAGAAGCCCTGGGGTTGGATGCAGACTTCGCGGTCCTCGTCATGCGCAGCGTGTACGTGACCGGAGACAAGGTCATCGGCGTGGGCGAGGGCATCTACGCACCCGGTCACCCTCTGGCGATCTCCTGACCGGATGTGGTGTCCCTACTGCGTGTAGGGGTGTCCACTCCGGCGCGTAAGCTGCCGAACCACAACTAAAGATCCAAAACAGAAAGCCGCGCCTTCCCAAATCCAAGGGGGCTCCATCAGGGGTCGAAGCCTGATGGAGTTCGAAGCCTCAGAAGAGGGATGACGCGGCTGAGCAAAGCAGGCTCACCGCGAGTGTAAGGCAGGGGCGGGGAGATTTCTCCCCCACCTCGGCCGACGTCACCTTCTGTGGTGGGCCGTGATGAGAGGCGACGTCGCGTGACCCACCAGACGCAGACCGAAGAGTCTGCCGACGTCCCCCCGCAGAAGCGGGGCGGGACAGTATCGAACCTCCAGCGGGAGGGGAGCCCGGTCGGGGCTCGGCCGATCGCGGGCCTGAAGGCGGGCTGGTTCTTCCGGCCCGTGGACCGGATGCTGCTGCACCAGGCTTCCAAGGATGCACCGACGCTGCCCGTGGGCGCGGTGCCGCTGGTCCTGGGCCGGATCACCTACCGCATGTCCGACCGGAAGCACACGAAGATCGCGTACCAGCTCCACAGCGAGGAAGGGCCCCGGATCGTCTCGGCCGAAGAGGTGCTGGACGGCACCTGGGCCGACCGGCTCGGCCTGCGCCGCCCGACGACTCCCGACGAGCGGCACGCGTACGCCCGGATCTTCGGTGAGGACGTAATGGAGGCCGGGGAGGTCCCGGCCCTGCCGGTGAAGGACTCTGACGGCGGGCTGGTCCTGCCCGACGCGGACGCCCAGGAGTACGGCTATCTGCGGGTGCGCGAGGTGGACCAGGAGGCCGCCCGCAAGGGCTGGGCCCGGATCATGGCCCTGGCCACGCAGGCACCACTGACCACGCTGGTCATGTCCGCGATGTTCTCCGGCCCGCTGATCTCCAGCCTGCACGGCGTGCCCGCGCACATCCTGAACCTGACCGGCGGCGGGCAGATCGGCAAGAGCAGCGTGCAGCAGGTCATGTGCGCGCTGATGGGCGACCCGTCCCCGGACACGGGCGAGCTGTTCGGCTCGATGAACAGCACGGGCCTGGCCCTGCCGGAGGTGCTGATCCAGGCGCGTTACCTGCCGATGTGCCGCGAGGAGACGTCCTCCTCGGCCCTGTCGCTGCCAGAGCTGGAGAAGCTGTTCCAGCGGATCGTTGCCGGGGCCAAGCGCGGACGGCTCGGCAAGGGCAACACCGTGGTGAAGTCGGTCGGGACCTGGCACTCCATCTTCATCACGTCGTCGAACGAGTCGCTCCACCGTCAAGGACAGGTCGAGTCGCTGGCCTCCCGGCTCCTCCAGCTCAACGGCCCGTTCTTCACCGCAGCCTCGGCCACGGCCGAGGCGTTCGACCTGGCCCAGCGGTTCCACGGCTGGCCGCTGGTCTGGGCGCGGGACGCAGAGTTCTTCAGCGCGGAGCGGGTGACGACCTGGCGAACGCTGCACACGGAGATCGTGGACCGGCTGGCGACCGAGGAGACCCGCGAGTCGGGCGGAATCCCGCTGACCCTGGCCCGCATCCTGTCCGCGTGGTGCGTGGGCGCGTACATGCTCGGGGAGCTCCTGGCGATGCCCGAGCTGGGCGCGATGGCCGAGGAGGACGCCCGCCGAGAGCTCCCGCGCATCCTCGGGGAGGCGATCGAGCACCACCTGACACCGGGCCAGATCCTCTGGGAGAAGGTGGCCGGCGCCATCGTCCAGGAGCCCGCCGCGTGGGTGCAGTCCACGGTCCTCAACCCGCAGGCGTGGGGGGCCATGGAGGTCAAGCCGCGGCGCGTGCTCGGCTACGTCCACCAGGGCCAGGTGTACGTCTACGTCGCGACGATGGCCGAGCTGGTGAAGGCGGGCGGGATCGACTCCCCAGTGCCGGGCGTACATCTTCGACCCCACGGCCGCCCAGGAGGCGTTCGCGGACCGCGAGACACCGCCGCAGGTGACCCCGGATCAGGCTCCGGTACCGGACGACGACTCGGCCACCGTGGCGGCCGAGAGCCGGGCCCTGGAGGCATTCCGCAAGAGGGAAACAGCAGTACAGGACACGTCCGATGACGTCGCCGCGTCGCGGCGTCATGACGTCACCAGTCCCGTGCAGGCCCCGCCTCGGCCGACGTCCCCGCCGCGCGTGGTGTTCCCGGCCCCCGAGGAGCGGGTGACGGACCGGCCGTTCGCGTCGCTGTCCGCGCGGGCGACCGGCCGCACGCTGTCCGCGACCCGGTTCGGGGTGCTGGGCAACGGGGTGCTGCACCTGCCGAACTGCGAGCCGGTGAAGGTGCCCGTGCCCTCCTCGGTGGACGACGTGCCCGCCCTGGTGGCCGCGTACGGGCTGAAGACGCTCTGGGTCCACCAGGAGGCGATGGAGGCCATGGGCCTGCCGACGTTCGAGGAGCGGCGCGAGCTGGGCATGGCCCAGACCCGGGCGGCCAAGGGCCTGGCCGAGGACCAGCCGGTGAAGCCGCCCGGGGCGATGAACCCCGTGGCGCACGCCTGGGCAATTCCGGGGGCCGGGTCGCCGGTGGCCGAGCTGCACCCGGCCGGGCTCACCGCATGGATGACGCTGGTCCTGGCCGACGAGAACGCGCGGGACTCCCGGGTCACCGTGGCGGTGCCCGCCTATGAGCACCGGTTCGACAAGGCCAAGCAGCCCGGCCGGGGAGGATGGGGCGGAGCCGAGACCCCGGAAGTCCTGCTGGACGCGCTGATGGTCTACCTCATGTCCACGCTGCACGGCACCCAGGCCCGGCCCAAGGTCGTGCCCTATTTCCAGGGGCCGAACCAGACGGGCGAGGACATGGCCGGCGGGAAGGGCCGGACCGAGGTGCTGTGCCAGGCCGTGCGCAAGGGGGCCGTGCCCCCGGCCGCTCAAGGGCTGCGGATGGTGCCGCTGATGGTCCCCCAGCTGTGGCACCGCGACCCGACCGAGGCCGAGCGGGCGGCCGGGTGGCTGCACCGGTACGACAAGACGGCGGCCTGGCTCGGCGCGTACGGGCCGACGAAGCTGGGCATCGGGGAGCCGACCCACGGCGGTGAAGGCACCCCGTTCGACAAGGCGATGGCCGGGTACTGGCGGCTGGCCGACGTCCCCGGCACCGGCCTGCCGGGGCATCCCCGGTTCCAGTTCCGCGAGATGCCCGAGGGCGGTTACTGGCTGCCGACTCCGAGCGTAGATCTCCTGATGGAGCAGTACCCGGAGTGGTCCCCGAAGGTGCTGGAGTCCTGGCACTGGGAGAACTCCCGCGCGGCCCTGTCCGGCATGTACAAGCTGCTGTCCACCAGCCGCAACCGGATCGTGGCCGCGATGCAGGACGGGCGGCCGGGCGCGAAGTGGGCCAAGCAGGTGCACGGCCGGATCTACCAGTCGTTCCGTGGTTACCTCTCCCGGAGCGAGCACAAGACCGACCACGCGACCGGCGGCGACTGGGCCAAGGACGTCTACTTCCGCCCCGACTGGGCGCACATGCTGATCGCGGCGGCGACCGCCAACCTGTACCGGGGCCTGGTGAGGTTCGCGAAGGAGGACGGCCGCCTGCCCCTGAGCGTCTACGTGGACGCGGCCACCTACGTCAGCGACGCCGCCGACCCGATGGCCGCCAAGCCCGCCTCCATGGGCATCGGAACCGGCGGCCGGGAGTGGAGCATCGAGGGCCAGGCCCCGATGCCCGAAATCCTGGAGATCCTGGACGCACCCGAGCACAAGACCGGCGCGCACGGCGCGCTGGACCAGCACCTGTCCGAGCGGGGGGAGTGACCCATGGCGAAGTGGTGGAAGCTCGGGTTCGGCAAGGACGGCCAGGAGCAGCAGCCCGAGCCCGTACAGCCGGAGCCGTCTCCGGAGCCCGCACCGCAGGAAGCAGCCCCGGCCGAGAAGCCGAAGAAGCGCGGGGGCGGCCTGCTGGGTCGGCTGTTCGGGCGGAAGAAGAAGGAGCAGAAGGAAGAGCCTCCGGCTCCGCCTGTTGAGCCTTCGGCTCCGGCCGAGAAGACCGGCCCTGCCGCGCCGGAGCCCTCGGGCGAACAGCCCGTCGCTGGGGAGGCCGGGGGAGAGAGCCACGAGGGCGAGGGCGGAGGGGAAGGCCCGGCCACGCCGGAACGGACGTACCCGCCGTTCCTCCATGTCTCTGCCGAGGGCGACTGGGTCATCTCCGACACCGAATGGACCGGGACCATGTCCGGCACCGTGCACGGGGCCGATGTGAAGACGTTCATCGACGCCATGGAGGGCAAGGGCGGACCCGACTATTTCATCGCTATCCCCCTGATCGCGGAGGCGAACGGCATCACCGGCGGGCTGATCGACGTCCAGCGGTCCACCATCCGCAGCTTGGACTACTGACCCCCCGTCGCGCACGCCAGAGGGCCCGTCCGTGGTGGACGGGCCCTCTGG
>NZ_JBHVUS010000073.1:0-10761 GCF_042884005.1 Kitasatospora sp. NPDC058162 | reverse complement strand
CAGGAGAACACCGTGGACTTCGTCCAGCGCACCATCGACCTCGCCCGCCGCAACGTCGCCGAGGGTGGCCGCCCGTTCGCGACCGTCATCGTCAAGGACGGCCGGATCCTGGCGGAGAGCGCCAACAAGGTCGCCCAGACCAACGACCCCACCGCCCACGCCGAGATCCTCGCCATCCGCGAGGCCTGCACCGCGCTCGGCACCGAGCACCTGACCGGCGCCACCATCTACGTCCTGGCCCACCCCTGCCCGATGTGCCTGGGCTCGCTGTACTACTGCTCGCCGGACGAGGTCGTCTTCCTCACCACCCGCGACGCCTACGAGCCGCACTACGTCGACGACCGCAAGTACTTCGAACTCGCCACCTTCTACGACGAGTTCGCCAAGAACTGGGACGAGCGCCGGCTCCCGATGCGCTACTCGCCGAGCGAGGACGCGGTCGAGGTGTACCGCCTCTGGCAGCAGCGCAACGGCGGCGAGCGCCGGGTCGCGGGCGTCCCCACCGCACCGACCGCGGGCTGAGGCTGCGGTGCGCGAGGTGATCCAGGTGCTCGAGCCGCCGGTGGTGATCGAGAAGGTGGCCTGGATCCGGCTCGACGAAGGCCGGCTCCTCGCCACCCGCAGCCACGGCCGCGAGCTGTTCTACCTGCCCGGCGGCAAGCCCGAGCCCGGCGAGACCCATCCGGAGGCCCTCGCCCGGGAGATCGAAGAGGAACTCGGTGTCACGCTGGACCGGGCGACCATCACGCCCCTGCTGACCGTCGAGGCCCCGGCACACGGCAAGCCGGCCGGCACCCTGGTCCGCACCAGCTGTTACGCCGCCGACCACACCGGCACCCCCACCCCGTGCGGGGAGATCGCCGAGCTCGCCCACCTCACCCACGGCGACCACCCCCGCGCCAGTGCGACCACCCGGATCGTCCTCGACCACCTCGCCGCCACCGGCCGACTCCTTCGCTGGTGAGCCCGGGGGCCAGTCCTCGCCTCTGGGTCAGGGCGCGGTGAGCCCGGGTAAGGGGCGGTACGCGGTGCAGTAGTCGCAGTCGCAGACGGTCAGGGAGTTGGCCTGGCAGTGGGCGGTGGGCCAGTACCGCGAAGCGCACGGCCCGGAGTCGACCGGGGCGCCGTCCTCGGGCAGGGTGCGGCGGCAGGCGCCGCAACGGACGGTGACCGCCACGCCCGCGCGGCGCAGGTCCCGTGCGGCCGGGGCTGCGATCCCGAAGGGGATGTCCGCCAGGAGAACGGCCGTTCCGGCGTCCAGTGCCTGGCCGCTGTGCCACAGGCTCAGCCCGGTCACCCTGCGGACCGCCTTGAGCCGCACCGCACCGCGGGGCGAGGGGCCGGCCAGTTCCACGGTGAACTGCGGATCCTCCACAACTCCCACCTCCCTCCTCATCATCGGAATGGATCGCATCCGAAGGACAGTCAACTCCCCGCCCGGCCACCGCGCCATCGGTTTTTCGCGCCGCTGCTCCCGACCGGGGCCGCCGTGCCGCCGTGCGGACGGGGCTGGCAAGCTGGGCCCGGCGGGGTGCCGACCGGGTGCCCTCGGGGAGGGGGTGCCGGTGGTGGGTGGTTCGGTGGTCCGGAGCGTGCCTCCGCTGGATCCGCAGGTACGGGCCGCGGTGGAGGCCGCTGGCGGGCGGGCCCGGGAGGCGCTCACCCCGGAGGGGCTGGCGGCCTGGCAGGAGCGGGACGCGAGCGCCCGGCCCCGGCCGACGCTCGACCAGCTGCGCGACGGCGGCCGGTTCGAGGTGACGGAGCTGCACGCGCCACGGGGCGACGGCGACGGCGAGGTCACCCTGGTCAGCGCGCGGCCCGCCGGGGTCGGCGAGGAACTGCCGCTGCTCTACTACCTGCACGGCGGCGGGATGGTGACGGGCAACGCGTGGTCCGTCCTGCCCCGGCTGCTGCGCTCCTGGGCGCTGCCCCTGGGCCTGGCGGTGGTCTCCGTCGAGTACCGGCTGGCGCCGCGCACCCGCTTCCCGGGGGCCGTCGAGGACTGCTACGCCGGACTCGGCTGGGCGGTCGAGCACGCGGAGGAACTGGGCGTGGACGCCCGGCGCCTGGTCATCGGCGGCAAGAGCGCCGGCGGCGGGCTCGCGGCGGCCCTGGCCCTGCTGAGCCGTGACCGCGGCGGCCCGGCAGCGAGCGGCCAACTGCTGCTCAGCCCGATGCTCGACGACCGCGGCGAGACCTACTCCAGCCACCAGATGGCCGGTCACGACACCTGGGACCGCGACTCCAACGCCACCGCCTGGCAGGCCCTGCTCGGCGACCGCCACGGCGCCGCCGACCTCTCGCCGTACGCCGCCCCGGCCCGCGCCACCGACCTGTCCCGGCTGCCCGCCGCGTACGTCGACGTGGGCTCCGCCGAGACCTTCCGGGACGAGGCCGTCGCCTACGCCGACGCGATCTGGCGGGCCGGCGGCGAGGCCGAACTGCACGTCTGGTCCGGGGCCTGCCACGGCTTCGACACCCTCGCCCCGCACGCCGCCGTCAGCCAGGACGCCCAGGAGGCCCGCACCCGCTGGCTGCGGCGCGTCCTCCAGCGGTGAAGCGGCGGCCACCGAGCGGCCGACGACCGGCCACCGACCGGCCACCCATCGGCCGACGAGCGGCTGACGAGGCGAAATCCACTCGACCGGGGAGCCGGTGCGAAGGGATCCTACGGACATGGAGTTCCTCTGCTACCACCGTGACCGGCCCGGATCCCTGCCGCTGCGCGACGAACTGCTGGAAGCGCACTGGTCCTACATGGACGGGTACGCCCAGGAGATGATCGCCCGGGGGCCGACCCTCACCGACGACGGCGCCCTCCCCACCGGCAGCGTGCACATCGTCGACCTGGCCGGTCCCGCGGCCGCCCGCGCCTTCGCCTTCGACGAGCCGGGCTACCAGGCCGGGGTCTACCGGGACGTGCTGGTGCGACGCTGGCGCAACACCCTGGGCCGCACCATGTGGGAGTTCCCTGGCGGCCGGACCGGTGGCGACCGCTACCTCGTGCTCGGCCTCGGGGCCGGAGAGCCCGCCGACCTCGCCCTGCCCGCCGACCGGGAAGACCTCATCGCGTACGGGCCGCTGCTCTCCGACGACGGCACCGCCTGGCTGGGCACGGCGGCCCTGCTCCGGGCGTCGGGCCCGGACGCGGCCCGGGCGGTCCTCACCGCGGACCGCTACGCCGACATCGAGGTGCACAGGTGGCAGTTCGGCGGACGCCCGTCCTGACCTCCTACACGTCCTGAGGGTCTCGCGGGCCGTGGCCAGCGGTCCGCGAGACCCTCAGGGGCCGCCTACGCCCCGCCGTCCGTGCGCTCCTCGGGCCGACCGGGCTCGGCCCAGCGGGTGTGGTAGCTGCCCGGCCGGTCGGTGCGGCGGTAGGTGTGGGCGCCGAAGAAGTCCCGCTGCCCCTGGATCAGGGCGGCGGGCAGCCGTTCGCTGCGCAGGGTGTCGTAGTACGCGAGCGCGGCGGAGAACGCCGGCACCGGGATGCCGTGCCGGGCCGCCCCGGCGACGACCGTGCGCCAGGCACTCTGGGCGTCGGCGACCTCGGTGGCGAACTGCTTCTCCGCGAGCAGGCTGACCAGGTCGGGGTTGTCGGCGTGGGCGGCGCGGATCCGGTCGAGGAACGCGGCCCGGATGATGCAGCCGCCGCGCCAGATCTTCGCCACCGCGCCGAGGTCGATGTCCCAGCCGTACTCGGCCGCCGCGTCGCGGATCATCGTCCAGCCCTGGTCGTAGGCGATGACCTTCGACGCGTAGAGGGCCTGCTCGACGTGGTGGGTGAAGCGCTCGGCCTCGTCCGCTCCCAACGCGGGCGCGGCGCCGCCGGGCAGCGGCCGGTAGGCCTGGCGCAGGGCGGTCCGGGATGAGGCGACCCGGGCGAAGGTGGCCTGGGCGATGGCCGTGACCGGGGAGCCGAGGTCGAGGGCGGTCTGGACGGTCCAGCGTCCGGTGCCCTTCTGCTCCGCGGCGTCCTGGACGATGTCGACGAAGGGCCGGCCGGTGTCGGCGTCGGTGTGGGCGAGCACCTGGGCGGTGATCTCGATCAGGTACGAGTCGAGGCGCCCGCGGTTCCAGCGCTCGAAGACGCCGGCGATCTCGGCGGGGGAGTACCCGCCGACCTCCCGCAGGAGGTGGTAGGCCTCGGAGATGAGCTGCATGTCGGCGTACTCGATGCCGTTGTGCACCATCTTCACGAAGTGGCCGGCCCCGTCGGTGCCGATGTGGGTGCAGCACGGCTCGCCGTCCACGTGGGCGCTGATCCGCTCCAGCATCGGGCCGAGCACGGTGTAGGACTCGGCGGAGCCGCCGGGCATGATCGACGGGCCGAGCAGGGCCCCCTCCTCCCCGCCGGAGACGCCGCTGCCGACGAAGTGGATGCCGTGCTCGCGCAGTGCCTTCTCGCGGCGGCGGGTGTCGGCGAAGTGCGCGTTGCCGCCGTCGATGATCATGTCGCCCGGCTCCAGCAGCGGGGCGAATTCCTCGATCACCTCGTCGGTGGGTCCGCCGGCCTTCACCATGATCAGCAGGCGGCGCGGCCGCTCCAGCGCGGCCACGAAGTCCTGCGGCGACTCCGCAGGGACGAAGGTGCCCTCGTGGCCGAACTCCTCGACCAGGGCCCGGGTCCGGGCGGGGGTGCGGTTGTGCACCGCGACCGTGTACCCGTTGCGGGCGAAGTTCCGCGCCAGGTTGCGGCCCATGACCGCCAGCCCCGTCACGCCGATCTGTGCGGAGCCGATCCGTGCGGATGCGTCCATGAGCTGTGCTTCCTTCCTCGGAGTTTCTCGGACTTCTCGGGCTTCTCGGGCTTCTCGTCTCGGAGTGCCTCGGGCCGGCCGACGGAGGGCATGCGCGCCGACCGGGTGCCGCGCATGCGAAAGACCGCCGTGGGCGGTCGGAATCCAGGATCGCCGCCGGACCGCGCGGCCCGCCCGGGGGATTGGGCCGTTCAGGTGGCTCGACACCGCGCTGCCGCTGCCGCACCGACCGTACACCCCCGCCAAGTGCCATGGCAGGGCCACGATTTGGTGGGATCCAGGTAAAATCCCGGCCACTCCGCGGACCGGACCGGTGCTGTTCACGTCCCGGCTGCCGCCGGTACACCGGGGCCTCCCAGCCTAGGGGCCGCACCGCCGCAGCCACCTCCCCTCCCCCCTCCACAGGAGACCTCTGTGACCCGTCGTTACGTCCGACTGGCCGCCACCCTCGGCGCCGCCGGAGTGCTGGCCGGATCCACCGTCGCCCAGGCCGCCGCCGCCGAGGAGGGCCGCGGCGCCCACGCCAGGCACGTCCTGCTGGTGTCGGTCGACGGCCTGCACCAGTCGGACCTCGCCCGCTTCGTGGCCGAGCACCCGCAGTCCGCACTGGCCCGGCTGGTCCGCGGCGGCGTCGAGTACACCCACGCCGGCACCACCAACCCGTCCGACTCCTTCCCCGGCATGGTCGCCCAGCTGACCGGCGGCGGCCCCGGCACCACCGGCGTCTACTACGATGACACCTACAACGCCGCGCTGCTCCCGGCCGGCACCACCGACTGCAAGAACGCCAAGCCCGGAGTCGAGGTCGACCTCACCGAGGACCTGGACAAGAACAAGGACGCGCTCGACGCCGGCCAGGGCCTGCCCGGTCTGCCCGGCTCCATCCTGCGGATGACCGGCGCCCCGCAGACCCTGATCGACCCGGCCAAGCTGCCGGTCGACCCGCAGAGCTGCAAGCCGGTCTACCCGCACTCCTACCTCCAGGTGAACACCGTCTTCGAGGTGGCCCGCCAGGCCGGCCTGCGCACCGCGTGGTCGGACAAGCACGCCGCCTACGACATCCTCAACGGCCCCTCCGGCGAGGGCATCCAGGACCTCTTCACCCCCGAGGTCAACAGCAACGCGACCGGCTACAAGGGCGACTGGACCAAGGACAACCGGGCCACCGAGCAGTACGACTCGTACAAGGTGCAGGCCGTCCTCAACGAGATCGACGGCTACGACCACAGCCGCTCGCAGCAGGTCGGCACCCCGGCCGTCTTCGGCCTGAACTTCCAGTCCGTCTCCACCGCGCAGAAGCTGGCGAGCTCCGACGGCCTCCAGGGCGGCTACGTCGGCAAGGGCGTGCCCGGCCCGCTCGTGGAGAAGAACCTGGAGTACGTCGACCAGCAGATCGGCGCGCTGACCGCGGAACTGCGCAAGCAGCACCTCGACGGCTCCACCACCGTCATCCTCTCCGCCAAGCACGGCCAGTCCCCGATCGACCCGGCCGCGCTCAACCGGATCGACGATGGCCCGCTGCTGGACGGCCTCAACGCCGCCTGGAAGGCCGCCCACCCGGGCGCCGGCGACCTGGTCGCCCACGCGGTGGACGACGACGGCGTGCTGCTCTGGCTGAACGACCGCTCGGAGGCCGCCACCGGGTTCGCCAAGGCCTACCTGCTGGCGCAGAGCGGCAACGGCGTCGACATCAACGGCAAGGCCCGCCCCTTCACCGCGGGCGGCGTCCAGAAGGTCTACGCCGGCCAGGAGGCCGCCCGCTACTTCCACGTCGCCCCCGGCGACGCGCGGGTGCCGGACGTCTTCGGCATCGCGCAGTACGGCGTCGTCTACACCGGCGGCAGCAAGATCGCCGAGCACGGCGGCGACCACGCCGACGACCTGAACGTCCCCCTGGTCGTCTCCGGCGCGGCCACCCCGGGCGGCGTCCGCCAGGACGAGAAGGTCGAGACCAAGCAGATCGCGCCGACCATCCTCAAGCTGCTCGGCCTCAAGCCGAACGCCCTCCAGGCCGTCCGCGAGGAGCACACCCGGGTCCTGCCGGTCCGCTGACGACCGGTCCGCCCCCGACTGCCCCCGACCGCCTGCGGGCGGTCGGGGGCAGTACCGCCGAACTCCGAATAATCAAATGATCTCTGGTGCCGCGTCAGGTATGGTCGCAGCGCGTCGAACCCGGGCAGCGGTTCGACGAAGCCGTGAGGAAGAACCAGGGAGACACAACGGATGGCGAACCAGCTCGGACCGGTCCTGCTCACCGGTGCCGCCGGCCGCATGGGCACCAGCCTGCGGGAGTCGTTGCCCGCCTACGGACACCGGCTGCGCAGCTTCGACCGCCTCCCCGTGCCCGGCGAACCCGACGCCATCACCGCCGACCTCCAGGACGCCGAGGCGCTGGCGGCGGCCATGGACGGCGTCAGCGTCGTGATCCACCTGGCCGGGATCCCGGGGGAGGCGCCGTTCGCCGACATCCTGGCCGCCAACATCGAGGGCACCTACCGCCTCTACGACGCGGCCCGGGCCGCCGGCGTCCGCCGGATCGTCTACGCCAGCAGTAACCACGCCACGGGCTTCACCGAGCGGCCGGCCGAGGGTGGCACGGTGCCGGTGGACGGCCCGGTGCGGCCGGACACCTACTACGGGGTCTCCAAGTGCTTCGGGGAGAACCTCGCCTCCCTGTACGCCGACCGCCACGGCATCGAGACCGTCTCCCTGCGCATCGGCTCCTTCACCGCCGAACCCCGCAGCCTCCGGACGCTCGCCACCTGGCTCAGCCCCGGCGACTGGGCCCGCCTCGCCCACGCCGCGCTCACCGGCCCCGTCACCGGCCACACCGTCGCCTACGGCATCTCCGCCAACACCCGCGCCTGGTGGGACCTCTCGACCGCCCGGGCACTCGGCTACCAGCCGCAGGACGACGCCGAGGCCTTCGCCCCCGCGCTGATCGCCGAACTCGGCGAGCTGTCCCCCGACGACCCGGAACACCGCTACCTCGGCGGCCGCTTCACCCAGAGCGGCCGCTGACGGGCAGGGCGGTCGGCCGTCGGCCCACGCTCGACGAGATCGAGGAGTGCTTCGTCGCGCTGATCGAGGGTCGGCTCACCCGGGACGAGGCCGATCGCTGGGCCGCCCGGTGGGTGCTCGATGACGAGCTCGAGTGGGACGACACCTCCTGGTGGGCGCTCTGCCTCCTGCACGGCATCGACCTCCCCTCGGGCGAGGACGGCGCCCACCTGCACGACGACCAGCAACTACGGGCATGGCTGGCCGAGCTGCGGAAACGCCGGACGGGCTGAGGCGGCACCGACCTCCACGGGATCCGAAGGAGCGTGCTCAGCCGCAGAGTTCGAAGACGACGTCGTCGAAGTCGGGGAACTCCGCGGTGGCCTGCTCGATGACGGCTGCGGCCGGGCGCCGCCGCTCCGGCGCGAAGCGTTCCGCGACGGCCGTCCGCTCCGGGCTGGGGCGCGGGGTGCGATCGGGGTCGTTGTCGACGGTGGCTTCGAAGGGGCCGAGCCCTGCTGCGAGTACCCACAGGAAGTCGGCCAGGTCGGTTGCCACGACGCCGGTCTGTCCCTCGGAGCCGAGGACGACCACGGGCTGCTCGGCGAGCGGCCGGCCGGGACGGGCCAGCCAGATCGCCGCGTACCCGCCGGTGCCGTGCTGCCCGAACAGCCGGAAGTCGTCGCCGGTCAGCTCGGGATTGCCGGTCCAGGCGCGAAGCCAGTCGGTGGTGTCCCCGGCGGAGAGGAAGGCGTCGAAGGGCTCGAAGTCGACGCCCTCGCCGCGGTCGTAGTCGAAGGGCGCGGCGAGCGCGGCGGCCAGTGGGGCGGGGAACCGGCGGTCATCGGTAGCTGTCACGGGGAGAACCTATCGAGGAACTGCCACGTCGGAGGGATCAGCAGGGGAGGCTGGTGACGCGCCGGTGATGTTGAGGCGGCCCAGGGGCCGGACGCCGTGGTGGGCGAGGGCGGGCGGGGCCGCCGAAGAGCAGGTCGCCGCGCCCGGTACCCGGGGTGTGCCGGATCGGGATCGGGCCGCTTGCCCAGGCGCGGCAGGCGGTGACGAGGGCGCGCTGCTCCTCTGGGGTGAGCCAGCCGGGGACGTGGACCGCTCCGGGGGCGAGTTCGGTTCGGGGTGCGGGCGGCAGCGGAGAGAGCGGCGGGGTGGTGTTCACTGGTCGAGTCCGTCCTGCGGCGGCCGGGTGGTGAGCCAGCCCGCCCGGACCTCCCAGCTGCCGCCGTCCGCGGTGGCGCCGCGGAGGCCGTCCAGGGTGGCCGGGCCCGCGAGGGGGATGGTGCGGGGCTCGGCGAGGGAGGCGAAGCCGAAGGTGCGTTCGGGGGTCCAGGTGGTGCTGTGCCGGAGCCGCCGGGCGAGTTGGACCCAGCCGAGGGGTGCGGCGGCGACCACCCAGGCGTCGGGTGCCTGGGCGGTGAGGCGTTGGGCCGGGCGCAGCCAGGAGGCGGCCTGTTCGGGCCAGTCGGTGATGCTGAGGACGGTTCCGCCGCGGGCCCTCCAAGCCTCGGCGAAGGCCCGGGCGGCTGCGCGGGAGGCCTCGTCGCGGCTGTGGCCGAGGTTGACGGCCTGGACGCGGGGCCGGGTGGTGGTCAACAGGCCGAGCAGGGAGGCGAGTTCGGCGTCACTGGGCCGGGCGGGGGCGGGCAGGGGCCCGTACCCGGAGAGGTCGGCGGGCCGGAGGAGCGGGGAGGGGAGGGACGGAGCCGGGGCTGGGGTCATCGCTGGGTCTCCTGCTGTCGGGTCTTCCACCGCAGGTACTGCGTGGGCAGGCAGACCGCGCAGGGCCGGTAGCCGGCCGCGAGCGCGGTCGGCTCGTCCGCGAAGAAGACCCGGTGGCGAACGTAGCCGCCCGCGGTGATGGCACGCCGGGCGGACGGGCAGTCGAGCCGCCCGTAGATGCGGGCGGGCCGATAGCCGCCGAGGGTTCCGGGCCGGGCGCCGGCCCGGGTGCGGCCGTCCGGGCCGAGCAGCCGGTAGGCCCGGTGGTCGGCAGGGTCGCCGGGGTCGGGGGTGTTCACGTCGGCGTCGGCCTCTCAGGCGTCGTGGAAGACGAGCCCGAGGGCGTGTCGGCGCCCCGAGCGTACGGTGCTCACGCCGTGCCGTACGGGACTGGCGGAGAAGCCCCGCGCCGAGCGGACCGGCCGGTCGCGGGTGGTGAAGACCAGGCCGTGGCCCTGCGGGAGGACGGTGCTGGTGCCGCGGGACTGCGCGCGGGGGCGTTGTTCGACGAGGAGGAACTCGCCGCCGGTGTAGTCGGTGCCGTGCCGGTCGAGGCCGATGACGACCTGGAGCGGGAAGACGAGGTCGCCGAAGAGGTCGCGGTGCAGCGCGTTCCAGTCGCCGGGCCCGTAACGGAGCAGGATCTGCGAGGACTTGGCCTGCCCGGCCGCGTGGCACCGCTCCAGCCACTCGTCGAGGGTGTCGGGCCAGGGCGCGGGTCGGCCGAGCTTCTCCGCCCAGCCGCGGGCGATGGTGAGCAGGTGCGGGTAGAGGGCCCGGCGCAGGGCGTGGACGGGCTCGGGCGGCTCGTGGGTGAAGTAGCGGTACTGGCCGGAGCCGAAGCGGTGGCGGGCCATGTCGACGGTGGTGCGGAACAGGTCGTCGCGGTCGTAGCGGGCGGCCAGTTCGCGGCACTGCGCGGGGGTGAGGAGCTGCGGGGTGAGGGCGCAGCCGTGGGCGTCGAGTTCCTCGGTGAGGGCGGGCCAGTCGGCCGCGTCGACGCGCTGTCGTACGGGTGCGAGGGCGGTGGTGGGGGCGGTTCGGGTGCTCACGGGCCCAGTCTGCGGATCGCCGACGCCCGTCGCTGGCGGCTTTCGGACCGGGAGCTTCCGGCCGGCCTTCCGTGATGTGCGCCGGTCGCCCACCCCCCCCCGGCGGGGGCGGCCGGGGGCGCGCGGGGGCACGGCGGGGCCGCGGTGGTCGGCCCGACCCTCGCCGCGCCCGCCGACCCCCGCCCGCTGGTGGTCGCCCTCGCCCGGGTCGGGGT
>NZ_JBHVUS010000072.1:0-11585 GCF_042884005.1 Kitasatospora sp. NPDC058162 | reverse complement strand
AGCTGAACCAACTCGGCTACCAAGTCACTCTCCAATCCGTCGAGGTCGCCTGATCTTCAAGAAGGGCCAGGGGAGGGGGATTTTCGTATCAGAGGGTGGTGGTCGCGTGCATTTCCCAGATGAGGAGTTCGGACGGCTCGAGGGCGGTGGCGCGTTGGCCGCCGGTGGCGGTGAGGCGGGCGGCGTCGCCCTGGGTGAGGGGGCCGGCGCCTTCGAGGGTGATCGAGCCCTGGGGGACGAAGAGGTGGGTGAAGGGGGCTTCCGGGAGTGTGACCTGTTGGCCCGGCTGTAGGCGGGCGGCGTGCAGGGCGGCGTAGCGGTTGTGGATCCGGATCGCGGTGGTGCCGCGGTGGCGGTCCATGCCCGAGGTCACCGTGACCAGGGAGCCGCTGAGCAGTTCGGCGTCGATCTCCAACTGCTCGTAGCCGGGGGTGACTCCGGGCTCGTCGGGCAGGACCCACATCTGCACGAAGCGCACCGGGGTGGGGGAGGGGGCGTCGGTCGGTCGGTAGGCGTCGTTCTTCTCCGAGTGGAGGATGCCGGTGCCCGCGCTCATCCGCTGGGCCAGGCCGGGGTAGATCACGCCGGAGTGGCCGCCGGAGTCCTGGTGGACGAGTGAGCCCTGGAGCACCCAGGTGACGATCTCCATGTCGCGGTGGGGGTGGGTCTCGAAGCCCGTGCCGGGCTGCACCAGGTCCTCGTTGTTGACCAGGAGCAGGCCGTGGTGGGTGTTGGCCGGATCGGGCCGGCCGGTGCCGAACGAGAAGGAGTGGCGGGAGTCGAGCCAGGACAGTCGGCTGGACTGCCGGTCGTTCGCGCGCCGGACCTCGATCGCCGGGGTCAGGAGTCCGGGCACGGGGTGCCTCCTCGGGTGAGATGTTCAGGATTCAACCTTGAGCCTAGGCTGCCATTGCATGAACCTTCAAGTGACCCGGAGTGTTCCCGAGGATGAGCAATCGCCCATGTCATGCGCAGAATGTGGCTGATACGCTCCCGGAATGAACACTCGGGACGAGGTGCCGGCGCCGCCGGCGGACGAAAACGCGGACCTGTGGCTGAGCTCCGGCGAGCTGGCCTCCTGGCTGTCGGTGGTCCGGCTGATGACCAGGCTTCCCTGGGCCATCGACGCCCAGCTGCAGCGCGACGCCGACCTGAGCATGGTCGAGTACATGACGCTCGCGATGCTGTCCGAGGCCCCCGAGTGGACCCTGCGGATGAGCATGCTCGCCGAGAACACCAGCACCTCGCTGTCGCGGCTGTCCCACATGGTCAAGCGGCTGGAGGGCCGCGGCTACGTCCGGCGTGAGCCCGACCCCGCCGACGGGCGGTTCACCAACGCGATCCTGCTGCCCGAGGGGATGGCCAAGCTCGAGGCCGCGGCCCCCGCGCACGTCGCCTACGTGCGGCGCCTGGTGGTGGACAACCTCTCGGGTGAGCGGCTGCGCCGACTCGGTCAGGATGCCGAGCGCATCCTGCAGCGCATTGACTCGCCGGCGCGGTGAGCTGAAGGGTCAAGTGATCTGGTTCTGTCGGCGGTGGCAGATTCCTGTGCTCCCGGGTCTTGTGCTCTGCCATGACTTGAAGGTTAAAGTGAATCCAGAGGGAAGCCGCGAGCCGGCCGCCGGGTCGGCTCCGGATCGAGACCGAAAGCAGGAGTGATCGAGATGTCCCAGGACAACGAGAGCATCGTCCGCGCCGCCTACCGGGTGGCCGAGGAGCAGGACGTCGCCGGCTGGATCGCGGCGTTCACGGAGGACGGCACCTTCGCCGACATGTCCATCCCGTTCACCTACCAGGGGCCCGCGGAGCTCGGCAAGACGGTCGAGGTCTACGCCAAGGCCTTCCCCGACATGCACCGCGAGCTGGAGCGCTTCTACCTCGACGGCGACACCGTGATCGTCCAGCTGCGCCTCCAGGGCACCCACACCGGGCCGCTGGAGACGCCGGCCGGCACCGTCCCGCCGACCGGTCGGCGGATGGATGCGCCCTGCTGTGACGTGTTCGAGCTGGTCGACGGAAAGATCAAGCGCTTCGACTGCTACCCCTCCGGCACGGTCATCGCCGCACAGCTCGGCCTCGCCTGAGTGCAGCCGGGACCGGAAGGCGTCCTCGCCGTGCTGTGACTTGAGCCTTCAAGTCAAGAGGAATAGGGTTTGACGTGAAGGTTCAAGTCGATGAGAGACCAAGGAGATGGCCATGACCACCGACCGCCTGCGCGGACCCGACACCGACACCGACACCGACACCGTCGCCGCGCTGCTGCGCCGCAACCTGCTCGATGTCTTCGGCGAGCCGGACCCGGAGCGCCGCGCCGCGGCGATCGCCGCGACGTACTCCGACGACGTGGTCTGGCACGAGGCCGGCCGGCAGGTCATCCGCGGGCGCGAGGCCCTCGCCCGGCGCGCCGCCGAGCTGCGCGCGCAGGCCCCCGACTGGGTGTTCAGTCCGGACGGGCCGGTGTCCGTCAACGACGACCTCGGGCACCTCGGGTTCCGCTTCGGCCCGCCCGGGCAGCCGCCCGTCGTGACCGGGATGGACATCGCCCACTGCCGGGACGGAGTGATCGTCGAGCTGTACACCTTCGTCACGGAGGCGCCGGGCGGGGCGGCCGTTCAGCAGTGAACCGTGGGGCAGCGCCCGGTCGCTAGTGGATCCGCTGGCCGTCGGCGAGCACTTCTTCGACCTGCTGGCCGAGGGCGTCATGGTCGAGTACGTGGTCACCGTCCCCGGCTACCCCCGGCAGGTGCGCGGACGGCGCGCGGTCGCCGAGCTCTACCGCGGTTACGGCGACGCCATGGTCCTGACCGGGGGCGACGGGCTGGCGGTGCACCATGACACCGCCACGTCGGTGGTCGTCCTGGGGTATGCCGTGCACGGCTGTGCCGTCCGCACCGGGAACGCGTACGACGACCGCTTCGTCTCGGTGCTCACCGTCGAGGGCCGCCGGGTGGCGCGCTGGCGCGACTGCCTCGACCCGGTCGCGGTGTTCCGGGCCCTGGGGTGGCCGGGCGAGGCCCGCTGACGGGAGGGTCAGGTGGGGGTGGTGGTGTCGTTCAGGCTAGTTCAAGCCACTGAGTGACATGTTCACGACAGTAGAGTGATCTCTCCGTAATCGTACGTGCCAGTAGCGTCATGCTGTTCCTACGGAGACGAACGGGCCGCCGGGTCGCACCGGCGGTCCGTCGTCGTGTCCGGCGGCGCGGCCCGCGCGATCGGGTGGCCGTCGTCCCGTCCTGCGCGCACGCGCCGCACCGGCCGGTCCGGCCGCGGCTGACGAGTAGCGGCCGCAGGCCTCAACTTCCTGATGAGCAAAGGGGATTGTTCGATGCTGCCCACCATGTCGCAGAACGACCGGGAGCGCTTCCTCGCCGACCGCCGGGTCGGGGTGCTGAGCGTCGCGGACCCCAGAGAAGGCGACCGGGCGCCGCTGAGCGTGCCGGTCTGGTACGGCTACGAGCCCGGGGGCGAGATCCTCGTCCAGACGGGGCGCGAGACGGTCAAGGGCCGACTGCTGCGCGCCGCCGGCCGGTTCAGCCTCTGCGTGCAGGACGAGCGGCGGCCCTACCGGTACGTGAGCGTGGAGGGGCCGGTCGTCACCGTGGAGGACCCGGTGCCGCCGGCCGTCCGGGACGCCCTGGCGCACCGCTACCTGGAGCCGGACGAGGCCCGCGGCTACCTCGAGGCCACGGCCGAGCAGCTCAAGGACGACATCCTGTTCCGGCTGCGGCCGCAGCGCTGGCGGACCGCCGACTTCTCGGCCTTCGCCGCCGACTTCACCGAGCCCGGCGAGCCGACCCGGCCCGGCGAGCGCGCTTCCGAAGCCGCCGATGTCGCTGACCCCCTTGCCGAACCCGCCGCCGACAGCGCGGACTGACCTGCGCGCCGTCGGCACCGGCCTGCTGGCCGCGGCCGACGGGCCCACTTGCTGAGAAGGACCCATGACCGATATCGATGTCTCGTCACGCCCGCTCCACCTCCCGGCCCCGCGCCCCGCGGCCCGCGCCGCCCGCCCCGACCGGCCGCAGGACCTCACCCTCCAGGACCTCACCCTCCCGGAGCTCTTCGCCCGGCAGGTGGCCGCGCACCCGGACGCCCCGGCGGTCCAGCACCGCGAACGCGTCCTCAGCTACGGCCGGCTCGACGCCGGATCGACCGCCCTCGCCGCCCGACTGCTGGCCGCGGGCATCACCCCCGGCGAAGCCGTCGGGGTGTGCGGCAGCCGGTCCCCGGAGGCGCTGATAGCCCTGCTGGGCATCCTCAAGGCCGGCTGCGCGTACGTCCCGCTGGACGACGACCTGCCCCCGGCCCGCCTGCGCGCCATGGCCGAGGACGCCGGGCTGCGCGCCGCCGTCACCCTGCCCGGCACCGAACGCCCGGTCCGCGGCCTGCGGGTGAGCATCCCGGCCGTCGACGACGGCGACCCCGCCCCGGCGGCCGTTCGGACCGCCGGCGCCTTGTCCGCGCCCACCGACTGCGCCTACGTCGCCTTCACCTCCGGCACCACCGGCCGCCCCAAGCCCGTGGCGATCCCGCACCGCGGCGTCGCCCGGCTCGTCCTGGCCGACCGCGAACTGCCCCCGCCCGGGCCCGGCGACCGGATCCTGCACGGCTACGGCCTGTCCTCGGACGCCTCGACCATCGAGATCTGGGGCGCCCTGCTCACCGGCGCCTGCCTGGTGATCGCCGACCGCGAGGAACTCCTCTCGCCGACCGCGCTGGAGCACCTGCTGCGCCGCCGGGACGTCACCGTCGCCTACCTGACCACGAGCGTCTTCCACCTGCTCGCCCGGACCAGCCCGCAGGCGATGGCGGGCCTGCGCTTCGTCTCGGCCGGCGGCGAGGCGATGGACCCGCGCCTGGCGAACGCCGTCCTCGCCGCCTGCCCCGGCACCACCGTGGTCAACTTCTACGGCCCGACCGAGAACTCGGTGGTCTCCACCGCCCACGTCGTCCGCCCGCTGCCCGAGGACGCCGCGGGCGTCCCGATCGGCCGACCGTACGCCGGCACCACCTGCCACGTCCTGCGCGCCGACGGCACACCCGCGCCGCCGGGCGAGGAGGGCGAGCTGTACGTCGGCGGCGACGGGCTGGCCCTCGGCTACCCGGGCGACGACCGGCTGACCGCGGAGCGGTTCGTCCGCCTGCCGCAGGTCGAACCCGGCGGCCGGCTCTACCGCACCGGCGACCGGGTCGTCCGCAACGCCGACGGCCTGTTGGAGTACCGCGGCCGCGCCGACCGCCAGGTCAAGCTGCGCGGCGCGCGGATCGAGCTCGACGAGGTGGAGGCCCGGCTGCGCGCCCACCCGGCCGTGGCCGAGGCCGTCGTCGAGGCCGACGGGGACGCGCTGACCGCCTACATCACCCCGACCGCCCCGGGAGCGGACCTGCCGCTGCCCGAACTGCGCGGCTACTGCGCCCGGTGGCTGCCGCCGCAGGCCGTCCCGGTGCTGGTCGCCCTCGACCGGTTCCCGGTGACCAGTGGCGGCAAGGTGGACCGCAAACGCCTGCGCGCCACCGCCGTCCTCACCGGGGACGAATCTCCGCAGGAGCAGCCGGCCGAAGGGCTCGCCGGGCTCCTCGCCGGGATCTGGCAGCAGGTGCTGCGCACCAGGCCCGCCCCCGAGGACGACTTCTTCCACCTCGGCGGCGACTCCCTGCTCGCCTCCGAGGCCGTCACCCGGACCCTGGCCGCCCTCGGCCTCGACGCCGCGCTCAGCTCCACCCTCATCCGGGCCCTGCTCACCGCGCCCACCCTGGCGTGCTTCACCGAGGCCGTCCGCGCCGCCCGCGAGGGCGCCCCGGCCGACGCCGGGGAGAGCACCGTCGACTTCGCTCGGGAGTCCGAACTCGGCTTCCGCCTCCCGCCCGCCCAGGGCCCCGCGCCCTGCCCCCAGGACCCGAAGGACGTCCTGCTCACCGGCGCCTCCGGCTTCGTCGGCGCCTTCCTGCTCGCCACCCTGCTGCGCCGCACCGCCGCCCGCATCCACTGCCCCGTCCGCGCCGGGAGCCCGGCCCACGCCGAACAGCGCGTGCGCACCGCCCTGGCCCGCTACGGCCTGCGGCTCGACGAGGCCGACCGGCAGCGGCTGGAGTGCTTCCCCGCCGACCTCGCCGAGCCCGGCCTCGGACTCCCGGCCGAGCACCTCGCCGACCTCGCCGGCCGCCTCGACCTGATCGTCCACAACGGCGCCCAGGTCAACTTCCTCTACCCGTACGAACAGCTGCGCGCCCCCAACGTGGACGGCACCCGCGAGATCATTCGACTCGCCGCGCCCCGCCGCGTCCCGGTCCACTTCCTGTCGACCGTCGCCGTCGTCGCCGGCTCCGGTGCGGCCGGGGTGCGCGAAGCCCCCGAGGACGCCCCGCTGGCCCACGCCGACGGGCTCACCATGGGCTACGCCGAGAGCAAGTGGGTGGCGGAGGGGGTGCTGCGCCGCGCCGCGGAGCAGGGACTGCCGGTGGCCGTCCACCGCCCGTACGAGGTGACGGGGGACCAGGTGAGCGGGGTGAGCAACACCGAGACCGCGATCTGCTCCCTGTTCCGGACGATCGCCGAGACCGGGCTGGCCCCGGACATCGCCCTGCCGATGGACTTCGTCCCGGTCGACCACCTCGCCGAGGCCGTGGTCCACATCGCCACCCGGCGGGACGCCGACGGCCGCACCTACCACCTCACCAACCCCCGCCCCGCGATGCTCACGGACGTCATCGACCGGATGCGGGCGGCCGGCTGCGCGGTGCGCACCCTGCCCTACGCGGAGTGGGTCGACGAGCTGGTCCGGCACGTCGCCGCGAACCCCACCAGCGCCACCGCCCCCTTCGTGTCGCTGTGTGTGGACCGCAGCCGCACCGCCGACATGTCGGTCAAGGAGCTGTACTTCGAGGGCACCTTCCCGGTGCTCGGGCGGCACAACGCCGAGGCCGCCCTGGCGGACAGCGGACTGCACTGCCCGCCGGTCGACTCCGCCCTGCTGGACCGGTACCTGGAGTACTTCTTCAGCTCCGGCTACCTCCAGCGCCCCACCACCCCTGCTGTCCGGGAAGGCACCCGATGACCGACACCGCCGCCCCCGCCCCCATCCCCGTCCCCGAGGTGACGCCCGGCACCGCCGGACCGCCTTGCGGCTACGCCCGGCTGCGCGCCGAACAGCCCGTCGTCAAGGCGGAGTTGCCCAACGGCGAGACCGCCTGGCTGCTCAGCCGCTACGAGGACGCCCGGGCCGCCTTCGCCGACCCGAGGCTGGTGCGGCCCCTGCTGTCCGCCTGGCCGCCCGTCGAGGGCGACGACGCGCCGCTGCCCTGCCTGCCGACCTTCCTGGAGATGCGGGGCGAGCACCACGAACGCGTGCGGCGCGCCGTCCTGCCGCTGTTCGGCCGCGGGCGCCTGGAGTTCATGCGGCCCCGCATCCGCGCCATCGCGGAGGAACTGATCGACGCCATGACGGCCGGCTCGCCCGACCGCACGGCCGACCTGGTGGCCGGCTACGTCGAACCGCTGCCGCTGCGCGTGCTGTGCGAGACCATCGGCCTCCCGCACGAGGACCGCGACCGCTACCTCCCGCACACCCTCACCCTGCTCAGCGCCGCCGGGCTGACCATGGACGAGATCCTCACCGCGCTGTACGCCCTCCAGGGCTACGCCTCGGAGCTGATCAGCCGGAAGGAGGAGGAAGAGGGGGAAGTGCAGCAGGACGGGGACTACATCCGGCTGCTGCTCGCCGAGACCCACCGCCCCGGCAGCGAGCTGGTCCGGGACGACGTGGTGAGCTTCGTCGTCACCATGCTGATGGCCGGCTACAAGACCAACATGCAGCACACCGGCAACGCCCTGCTCACCCTCCTCACCCACCCCGACCAGCTCCGCCGGCTGCGCGAGGAACCCGCCGGGACCGCCACGGCGGTGGACGAACTGCTGCGCCACGTACCGCTGATGAACGCGATCAACATCCTCGTCGCGGAGCAGGACCTCACCCTCCACGGGCAGCGGATCCGGGCCGGTGACGCCGTCGTGCCGGTGCCCGCCTCCGCCAACCGCGACCCCGAGGCGTTCGCCGACCCCGACCGCCTCGACCTCACCCGCACGCCCAATCCGCACCTCGCCTTCGGCCACGGCCCGCACGCCTGCACCGGTGCGCACCTGACCCGCATGCAACTGGCCGTCGTGATCCAGGTGTTGCTGGAGAAGCTGCCCGGCATCGAACTCGCCGAGCCCGCCGAGTCGCTGCCCTGGGACGAGACCACCCCGCTACGCGCCCCGGCTCGGCTGCCGGTGCGCTGGTGACGACGGCACCCACGCCACGCACCCCGACCCCGTACAGAAAGGACCGCGCCGCATGAGCGCACCCCAGGCGCCCGCCACCACCGACGAGGTTCCGGACGGCACGCCGGACGGCACCCCGGACGCGGGCTCGCTGCCCCGCTACCCGTTCAGCACTGACGGCGACCGGCTCGCCCCCGAACTGGACGAACTGCGCAGCCGCTGCCCCGTCGCCCGGGTGCGGACCAACTCCGGCGGCGAGGCATGGCTGGTCACCGGGTACGAGCTGGCCCGCGACGTCCTGCGGGACCGCGCCTTCGCCCGCTCGGTACTCGGCGAGGCCGACAGTCCGACCCAGGACGCCCCGATCCTGGCGCCCGAACTGCTGGACGCCATGAACCACCTCCAGCAGGCCGGACTGCGCGACGAGGTGCTCACCGCACTCGGCCGCAACCAGCCCGAACTGCCCGCCGACTGGGTCGCCGAGGTCACCCTCGAAGGCCTGGAGCGGATGGTCGCCGAGGGCGCGCCGGGCGACCTGCAGCACCACTTCGCCGAGTGGGTCGCCGCGCAGTGCCTGTGCCGGCTGCTCGGCCTGCCGTTCGAGGACCGGGAGTGGCTCGCCCAGCGTGCCGACAAGGACCTCACCATGGCGACGTACTCCGACGAGGAACTCGCCGCCAACTGGGAGGAGATCCGCTCCTACATGGCCGCCTTCCTGGCCGCCCGCACCCCGGGGCGGCCGCGCGGGCTGGCCGACCGGCTCGCCGATCTGAACGCCGAGCGGAACCTGAACGCTGAGCGGAACCTGAACGCCGAGCAGAAGGGGCTGAGCGACCGGCAGTTGTCCAACATCGTCTCGGTGCTCTTCGTCAGCGGCTACGAGGACTTCGCCAGCTTCCTGGGCGTCGCCGCCGTCAACCTCCTCCAACACCCCGAGGCGATGGCGGAGTTGCGGGAGAGCCCGGAGGCGACACCCCGGCACGTGGAGGAACTGCTGCGGTGCAGCGTCGTGCTCGGCAACGCGATCCCGCGCTTCGTCACCGAGGACACCTCCCTGGGTGGCGAACAGGTCAAGGCCGGCGAGCTGATCCTGCTCTCCCTGGATGCCGCCAACTTCGACCCGGGCACCTTCGCCGAGGCCGAGCGGTTCGAGCCCGCCCGTTCGCCCAACCCCCACCTGCGCTTCGGCCACGGCCGCCACCACTGCCCCGGTGCCCACCTGGTGCGGCGTCAGTCCGACACGGCCTTCCGGGTCCTGCTCCAGCGGTTCCCCGGGCTGCGGCTGGCCGTGCCCGTGGACGAAGTCCCGTGGCACCCGAACCGGATGGCCATCATGGCCGCCGCCGTCCCGGTCACCTGGTGAGCTGACCCCGCCTCGACCGGACCTGCACCCCCTGCCCGGACGCCGGGCAGGGGGTGCAGTCGTTTTCCTCAACCCATATCACTGCTCTGAATGGTGATGGAAGGCAACCGCTGATGGGAGGTGAAAACGGGATGATGAGGGAGATATACGACGAGTCGCGGCCTCATCGGTCGCGGGCTGATTGACGGTTGGGCTGACGGGGTGTCATCGTCATAACCGTTCAGGACGGTTACTCACGTGCTGCGGATCAACGCCGCCGGGTATCGATCCGCAGCACGCCTATGGACGGAGCCCCCGATGAAACGAACCCTGACCGCCCTCTCGGTCGGCATGTCGCTGGCCGCCGTGCTCTATGCGCCCGGCGCGCTGGCGGACACCGCACCGCCCACCGCCCCCAGCTGCGCCGCCCCCGCGTTCGCGGCCCCGGACGGGACCCGGGTGGAGGACGTGACGGCCGTCGCCCATCCGGCGGGCACGGTCGACGTGCCCCCGGTGTTCCCGCTGGACGCCGCCCACATCCCCGACGTCCCCGCCTTCTGCGATGTCACGGTCACCCTCACCCACCCCGGCCAGGGCGACCACGCCAAGGTGCGGGTCTGGCTGCCGCAGCAGAACTGGAACGGTCGGCTGCAGACGGTCGGCGGTCAGGCCTACGCCGCCGGTGACTACGGCGCCGACCTCGCGGCCGCGGTCAAGGGCGGCTACGCCGCCGCCACCACGGACGCCGGGGTGAGCAGCTACCTCGACACCCGTTGGGGGCTGAAGGGCGACGGCACGGTCGATCAGGCGCTGCTGGAGAACTTCGCCTCGCGCTCCGAGCACGAGGCGGCGGTCGTCGCCAAGGGCGTCATCGCCGCCCACTACCAGCGGGCCGCCGCGTACTCCTACTTCACCGGCTGCTCGACCGGCGGCCGCCAGGGCTACGCGGAGGCCCAGAAGTACCCCGAGGATTACAACGGGATCCTCGCCAACGCTCCCGCTGTTCACTGGACGGAGTTCGAAGTCGCCACGCTGTGGCCGCAGGTGGTGATGAACGAGGAGCACACCTACCCGACCGCATGCGAGTTCGACGCCTTCACCGCCGCCGCCGTCCGGGCCTGCGACGGACTCGACGGCGCCCGGGACGGTCTGGTGTCCCGGCCCGACGAGTGCGGCTTCAACCCGCGCCGGCTGATCGGCACGACCGTCGAGTGCGACGGCCAGCAGCTGACGATCAGCGCGGCCGACGCGGAGGTGGTGCGCCGGATCTGGGACGGGCCGCGCACCACCGACGGCCGCAGGCTGTGGGCCGGCGTGCCGAAGGGCGCCAAGTTGAGTGCTCTCGCGGGCCACACCACGGACGCCTCGGGCAAGCCGGTGGGCGCGCCGTTCCCGGTGCCCGCCGAGTGGGTGTCCACCTTCGTGGCCAAGCAGCCCTCGCTCGACGTCACCACCCTCACCACCGAGCGCTTCACCGAGTTGTTCCGGCAGTCCGTGGCCGAGTACGACAAGGTCATCGGCACCGACGATCCGGACCTGTCCGCCTTCCGGGACGCCGGCGGCAAGCTGCTCAGCTGGCACGGCTCGGCCGACGAGTTCATCCCCGCCGACGGCACGGTGCGCTACCGCAAGCAGGTCGAGCGGCAGCTGGGCGGCGCCGAGGAGGTCGACGACTTCTACCGGGTCTTTCTGGTGCCGGGCGCGGCCCACTGCGGCCTCAACGGCGCCGGCGGACACACCGACGGCCTCGCCGCGCTGACCGCCTGGGTCGAACAGGGCGAGGCGCCGCAGACGCTCCCCGCCACCCTGAACACCTTCGACGGCCGGACGGTCCGGCGTGACCTGTGCGCCTACCCGCTGGTCTCCCAGTACACCGGCCACGGCGACCTCGCCGACGCCGCCTCCTTCCGCTGCGTCCCGGGTAACCGGCACTGACCGGGCGCCCCGCAGCAGCGCGGCCCGCACCCCGATCGGGGCGCGGGC
>NZ_JBHVUS010000071.1:0-13427 GCF_042884005.1 Kitasatospora sp. NPDC058162 | reverse complement strand
GGTCCCGCCCCTCGCGAGACCGGACCGCGTACGGCCCCCGTCCGCACCTCCTGACCTGAACGGCGGCGCCCCGGCCCCAGCGCCGGGGCGCCCGGAAGGGACCCAGCCATGACACCCGCCCTCCCCACCCTCCCCGCGCTGGTCGCCCGGCAGGCCGAGCAGCACCCGAGCGCGCTCGCCCTGACCGACGGCGCCGGCTACCTCACCTACCGCGAACTCCACGACGCCGCCTGCCGTCTGGCCGCCGTCCTGGCCGCGCACGGGATCGGCCCCGGCAGCGCCGTCGGCCTGCTGTGCGCCCGCTCGGCCAGGTTCGCCGTGGCGCAGCTCGCCGTCTGGCGGGCCGGCGCCCTCGTCGTCCCGCTCGACCCGGCCTACCCGCCCCCGCGCATCGCCGAGATGACCGCCGACGCCCGCGTCCGGCTCGTCCTCGGCGACAAGGCGCTGCTCGCCGAGGCCGGACTGCCCGCCGAGCGCACCCTGGTGCTCACCGAGCGCGGCACCGAGGAGACCGGGGGAGCGGTGCCCGACGCCGCCGAGCCGGACGCGCCCGCCCTGCTCTACTACACCTCCGGCTCCACCGGCCGCCCCAAGGGCGTGCTCGTCCCGCACCGCGCCGTCGCCGACCTGGTCACCGCCCCCGACGGGCTGCCCCTCGGCCCGCGAGACCGGGTGCTCTTCCACTCCACCCCCTCCTTCGACGCCGCCACCTTCGAACTCTGGGCCCCGCTCGCCCGCGGCGCCGCCGTCGCCGTCTCCCCGGCCGAGCGGCCCAGCGCCGAGGAGCTCGTCCGCGACATCGAGCGGTCCGGCGCCACCACCGCGTTCCTGACCACCGCGCTCTTCCACCACCTGGCCGCCAAGGAGTCCCGGATCTTCGGCGTGCTGCGCACCCTGGCCGTCGGCGGCGAGGCCCTCGCCCCCGAGTACGCCGGGGCCGTGCTGCGGGCCTTCCCCTGGCTGGAGCTGTACAACGTCTACGGGCCCACCGAGGCCACCACCTTCACCACCGCGCACCGGATCGCCCCCGCCGACTGCGAGGGCGGCCCCGTCCCGATCGGACGGCCCTTCGGCGGCGCCCGCGCCCTCGTCCTGGACGAGCGGCTGGCCCCGGTCGAGCCCGGCACGGTCGGCGAACTGTGGATCGGCGGTGGCCGGCTCGCCCAGGGCTACCTCGACCGCCCCGACCTGACCGCCGAGCGCTTCCGCGAGCTCCCCGACGGCGGCCGGGCCTACCGCAGCGGCGACCTGGTGCGCCAACGCCCCGACGGCGCACTGGAGTTCCACGGCCGCACCGACGACCAGGTCAAGGTCCGGGGCTTCCGGATCGAGCCCGGCGAGGTCGAGCAGGCCCTGCTGCGGTTCCCCGAGGTCGCCGAGGCGGCCGTGGTGGTCCGCCGGCCCGGACGCGCCGACGCCGCGCTCACCGCCTGCGTCGTCCCCGCCGAGGGCTGCGCGGCGGGCGTCGAGACCCTGCGCACCCGGCTCGCCGAGCGGCTGCCCGCCCACCTGGTGCCCACCGCCTGGGTCGTCCTCGCCGAACTGCCGCTCACCGGCAGCGGCAAGGTCGACCGGCGCGCGCTCGCCGCCGCCCCGGACCCCGCGGCGGAGCGGGTGACCGCCGAGGTCGAACTCACCCCGATCCAGCAGGTCGTCGCCGAGGCCTGGAGCCGCGCCCTGGAACGCCCGATCACCGACCCGGCCGCCGACTTCCTCGCCGAGGGCGGCCACTCGCTGCTCGCCATGTGGGTCGTCGACGACCTGGCCGGGGAGTTCGGCATCGACCTGTCCCTCGCCGACTTCCTCGGCAACCCCACCGTGGCCGGCCAGGCCGAACTACTGGAACGCGCCCTGCGGGACGCCGACGACACCCAGGGAGCACCCCAGCGATGAGCAAGGACCAGAACGACCTGCTGCGGCGCGCCCGCAACCGCCGCACCGCCCTCGCCCCGCAGCGCCCGGCCGCCGCCGATGCCGACGCCGGCCCGGCCCCGCTCTCCCACGCCCAGCAGCGGATGTGGCTGATGGAGCACCTCGGCCAGGGCGGCTCCCTCTACAACGTCCCGATCGCCACCCGGCTGCGCGGACCGCTCGACCGGGACGCCCTCGCCACCGCGCTCACCAGCCTCGCCGAGCGGCACGCCGTCCTGCGCACCCGCTACCCGCGCCGGGGCGAACAGCCGTACCAGCACATCGAACCGGCCGGCCCGGTGCAGTTGCCGGTCCTGGAGGCCATGGGTGACGGCACGGAGCAGCTGACCGCCGAGGCCGCCCGCCCCTTCGACCTCACCGACGGACCGGTGCTGCGCGCCCTGCTGCTGCGGCACGCGCCCGAGGACCACACCCTGCTGCTGACCATCCACCACATCGCGGTCGACGGCGGCTCGCTGCCCGTCCTCGCCGCCGACCTCGCCGAGCTGTACACCGCCGCCCGCGACGGCGCCGAGCCCCGGCTCCCGGCCCCGGGCATGCCGTACGCCGAGTACGCCCGCCAGGAGCGCGCCCGCGACGCCGAACTCACCGCCGCCGCCGACACCCTCGCCGCCCACCTGGCCGGCGCCCGCCCGCTGCCGCTGCTGCGGGCCGTCGCACCCGGCGCCCGCGACCGCCGGGCCGGCCTGCACGCCGTGCCGCTCGACCCCGCCACCGTCGAAGGCCTGCGGCAACTCGGCGCCCGGCACGGCGCCACCCTGTTCGCCGTCGTCCTCACCGCCGCCTTCGCCACCCTGCGCACCGCCGCCGGCCAGGACGACCTCACCCTCGGCTGCGCCAGCGGCCACCGGGCCCGGCCCGAACTGCGCCGCACCGTCGGCCTGGGCGTCAACACCCTCGCGGTGCGGGCCGACCTGGTCGGCGACGGCTCCTTCGCCGAGGCGCTCGCCCAGGTGCGCGGCGCCCTGCTGGACGCCCAGCAGCACCACCAGGTGCCCTTCGACCTGGTGGTCGAGCGGCTCGGCGCGGCGGCGCGCGGCGCCGACGGCACCCCGCTGCTGTCGGTCAGCTGCGACCTCGTCCAGCCCGCGACGGCCCTGACGCTGCCCGGCCTGGACACCGAGCACGTCGACGTCGACCTGGGGCTCGCCAAGTTCGACCTCACCCTGGTGCTGGAGGAGGGCCCGCAGCCGCGCTGCATCGTCCAGCACGACCACGCCGCACTGGACGGCGCCACGGCCGCCCGACTGGCCGACGCCCTCGCCGCCGTGCTCCGCACGGTCGTCGAGGACGCGGACCTCCCGCTCGCCGAACTCCCCGGCGAGCTGCTGCTCTCCACCACCCGGCATCCGGTGCTGGAGGCCCTGGCGGCCCACCCCGGGGTGGCCGACGCGGCCGTGGTGGATACCGCTGACGGCCCGCCGCTCGCCTACGCGGTGGTGCGCGGACCGGTCGCCCCCAGCGGCACCGACCTGCGCGCCCGGCTCCGGTCCGCCGTCCCGGCCGCCGAACTGCCGCTGGCCGTCACCCTGTTGGACCGCATCCCGCGCGGCGCGGACGGCGCCGTCGACCGCGGCCGACTGCCCGGCGCCGCCGTCCCCGCGGTTCCTGCCGCCCCGGCCGTCGGCCCGCTCGAGCTGGTGCGCACCGCCTTCGGCGAACTGCTCGGCGACGTCCCGCCCGCCGACGGCGACTTCTTCGCCCTCGGCGGCCACTCGCTGGTCGCCGTCCAGCTCGCCGAGCGCCTGCGCACCCGGGTCGGGGTGCCGCTCACCGGCCTCGACATCCTGGAGCACCGCACCCCGCGCGCCCTCGCCGCCCTGCTCGCCGCCCGCGAGGAGGAGCGCCGCGCCGCCCTCACCCGCACCGCCGCCTTCCACAGCACCGACGCCTTCCACAGCACCGAGCCCCGCACCGGCACCGTGCTGCTCACCGGCGCCACCGGCGGCGTCGGCGCCGCCGTGCTGCAGGAACTGATGGCCCAGGGGCGGCCGGTACGCGTCCTGGTCCGGCCGGAGTCGGCCCACCTGCCGGCCCTGCACGGCGCCGAGATCGCCGAGGGCGACCTCGCCGACCTGGACAGCCTCCAGCGCGCGGTCAAGGGCGTGGACGCCGTCATCCACGCCGCCTGCACCTTCACCGAGCACCAGGTCGACACGGCCGCCATGCGCGCCCTGCTGGACGGCTGGTCCGGCGGCCCGTTCGTCTTCGTCAGCAGCATCGACGCCTACGGGCGCCCGCCCGGCACCGAGGTCGCCGAAGGAGGCCCCAGCGGTGCGCCCGTCACCGAGTACGGGCAGGCCAAGCTCGACTGCGAGCGAATGCTGTTCGAGCACGCCGAGGCCACCGGCCACGGCCCGGCCACCGTGGTGCGCGCCCCGATCGTCTGGGGGCCGCACCACCGCCTGCGCGACCAGCTCCGCTGGGGCTCCACCGGCGACCTCTACCAGGCCGCCCTGGCCGGCCGCCCGATCGCCCTGCCCGCCGCGGCCCCCGGCGAGCCGGAGGAGTGGAACGGCGCCGCCTGGGTGCACTCCGCCGCCCTGGCCCGCGCCCTCGCCGCCTGCGCCCTGCCCGACGGCCCCGCCGCCGGGCGGATCGTCAACGCGATCACCGGGCACGTCTCCTGGGCGGAGTTCGCCACCGAGCTGATCCGGCTGCTCGGCTCCGCCAGCGCCCTGGACCCGCGCCCCGACGCCGACCCCGAGCTGCGGCGCCCGTGGCACTACCGGGCGGAGACCCTGGCCGCCGCGCTCCAGCCGGAGCCGGGGGAGGACTGGCGCAGCGTGCTGGCGGCCATGGTGGGCTGACGGCTCCCGCCGCACGGCGGTCGGCCCCCGCTGATCCCGGGGGTCGGCCGCCCCGCGTCGGTCGACGACTCAGAGCCTCCGCAGCCGGGCCGCGGCCGCGGCGCGGATCCGCCGGGTGCGTCCGCCCTCGGCCAGGACGCCCAGGGCCGTCGTCGACGAGGTGCCCTCGGCGGTGCGCAGTTGGAGCCAGTCGGAGGCCGCGAGCAACTGCCGCGCCTCCCACGGCTCGTCGAGGGTGACCGCCCGCAGCAGCGCCCACTCGTGCAGGCGCCGCACCGCGAAGTCGTCGGCCGCCGCGGCCGCGGCCAGCTCCCGGCGCCAGGCCGGGAACCCCGGCCCAGTCAGCAGCTCCGCCGCCCGCCGGTCCAGGTACTCGCCCACCGCGCCGCTCGCCATCGCCCGGTCGGGATCGGCGAGCACCCGCGCCACCACCCCCGCCGCGTCCTGCGGTGGCGCCTCGGCGAGGGCCCGGCGGTGGTGTGCGAGCCGCAGGTGCTCGTCGGGGTGGTGCACCGGAACCTCCTGTCGTCGTGCCGTCTCAGCCGATCCGGACCACCCGGGCCCAGCTCGGCGGTGCGTCCGGCCGGTACTCCCCGTCGTTCTCGCTGTACCGGGGCGGGCGCCGGAACAGGCCCACCACCGTACGGCAGGACGGCGCGACCGACGGCCAGGGCGTCTGCCCGTCCGTCAGCACCACCACGACGTCCGGCCGAGGACTGGTCCGCAGCGCCGCGGCGAAGCCCGTCCGCAGGTCCGTCCCGCCGCCGCCGACCAGCGGGATGCCCGCCGACCGGCAGAGCCCGCCGACGGTCTGCAGGGCCGCGTCGCAGGACAGCACGGTGACCAGGTCGTGCCGGCCGCCGACCGCCCGGCCGATCGCCGCGACCTCCAGCAGCGCACTGCCCAACTCCTCGTCCGAGACCGACCCGGAGGTGTCGATCACCACCGAGACCCGGGGCGGGCGCCGCCGCAGGCTCGGCAGCACCACCCCCGGCAGCGAGACCGCGCGACGGGCCGGACGGCCGTAGCTGTAGTCCCCGCCCGCACCCGGCCCGGAGACCGCCGAGCGCAGCGCCGCGCCCAGCAACTGCCGCCAGGGCTGCGGCGGGTGGAACACCTCCTCGGCCCAGCGCCGCCAGCCCGCCGGGGCGTTTCCCGGGCGGCCCCGGATGCCCTCGGCGACCCGGAAGCGGACGGCGTCCTGCTCCTGGGCGGTCAGCCCGTGGGCGCCGTCCGGGCCCAGTTCCCAGGAGCGGTCCACGCCGTCGGCGCCGCTGCCGCAGTCCAGCCAGGCCAGGTTCAGCCGGCGCAGGTCGAAGCTGAAGCCGCGGACGTAGTCCTCCATCAGCTCCCCCTCCGGCAGGTCGAGGAGCTCCGGCGTCAGCGCGCCCGCCGGCTTGACCAGGCCGTCGCCGAAGGCGTCGTCGTTGATCTCGCAGTCGGCGGCGATGTTCATCCGCAGCCGGTCCGCCGGACCGGTCAGGCCGAGGTCGCGGGCCAGGCGGTCGCTGCGCCCGTGGTGGTTGCGCAGCAGGTGGGAGACCTCGTGGACCCAGATCGAGGCGAGGTCCTCCACGGAGGTGCGCTCGACGAAGGCGGGGGAGGCGTAGCAGCGCCAGTAGCGGTCGACGGCCATGGTCGGCACCTGCCGGTCCTCCACCAGGTGCAGGGCGAACAGCGCCGTCGCCAGGTACGGGCGGGCCCGGACGGCCTGCAGCCGGGCGGCGTACAGCTTGTCGAGGTCCAGCGGGCGCGGGTCCGCCGACGCGGAGGCCGGTGCGGAGGCTGGTACGGACACGGGTACGGTCGGCCGGCGGGCGGTCAGCGGTTTGCCGCGCCTGCGGACGTCCAGTGGTGTGGCGGTGGGCCGGGCGCTCCAACCGGTGTCCGGCGGCGCGGCGCCGGCCGTGGTGCCCTTCGCCGTGCTGCCCGCGCTCATCGGCCGGCCGTCACGTCGGTCCGGGCGGCGACCCGGACGGCGGCGCGGTCGGCCCGCCGGGACAGCGCCACCGTCGAGGCGAGGTGCTCGATCGCCGCCGGGACCTCCCAGTTCTCCCGGCGCAGCGAGGCCAGCGTGGTGGCCGGGACGACCAGCACGTCCGGCGCCCCGGTCGCCATCGCCCGCACCAGCAGCGCCCAGGCCGCGTCCCAGCGGGCCCGCTCCGGCCGGTTGCGCACCGCGGCCACCACCCCGTCCAGCACCACCTGGCGCAGGTCCCCGCGCTCGGGCAGCACGGCGCTCGCCGGGTCGGCGAGCAGCAGCTCCGGGTCCGGCAGGTCCATCCGGTCCATCGCGGCCATCAACTCCAGGCCAGGGCCGTCCCCGACCGTGCCCCGGATCAGCAGCGACAGCACCTCCCGGGAGGAGCCGGCCGCGGTGGCGAAGGCGATCAGCCGCAGCGTCATGTCCCAGCTGCGCGGGGACGGCCAGGCACCGCCGCGCTTGGTCTCAGTGGTGGGCAGCCGGTGCACCAACTCCGGTCGCACGGTGAGCAGTTCACACACCGCCCGACGGGCGAACCCGACCGCCGCCGTCAGCTCCGCCGGATCGAGCTGCGGCAGCGTGGCGACCGGCCACACCCCGCCGAGGCCGCGCACCACCACCTCGTGGTCGTGCACCCACTGCAGATGGACGAACCGGTTCGCCAGCGGCGGGCTCAGCTCCCACCCGTCGGCCGCCGAGGAACGCGGGTTCGCCGCCGCCACGATCCGTACGCCCGGCGGCAGTTGGAGCGAGCCGATGCGGCGCTCCAGGACCAGCCGGAGCAGCGCGGCCTGGACGGCGGGCGGCGCGGTGGACAGCTCGTCCAGGAACAGCAGCCCGCGTCCGGCCCGGACCAGGCGCACCGCCCAGTCCGGCGGGGCCAGCGGGATGCCCTGCTGCGCCGGGTCGTCGCCGACGATCGGCAGGCCGGAGAAGTCCGAGGGCTCGTGGACGCTGGCGATGACGGTGGTCAGCGGCAGCTCCAGGGCGGTGGCGAGCTGGTTGAGCGCGGCGGTCTTGCCGATCCCGGGCTCGCCCCAGAGCAGCACGGGCAGGTCGGCGGCCACGGCCAGGGTGAGCGCCTCCAGTTGGTCGTCGGGGCGCGGTTCGGTGCGGGTGTCGGCCAGCAGGTCGAGCAGTTGGCGGGCGACGTCGAGTCGGGCGGGGGCGGGCGTGGTCATGGGCATGGGCGATCACCTTGGGAAAGTCGGAGGAAGTCAGGGGGTTCCGCGCGTGGCTCCACGCGGGCTTCGTTTGGGGTTCGTTCGGGGTTCAGCGGGCGGCGGAGCGTGGGGGTCGCGGGAACGCGTGACTGCGGCCCCGGTTCCGGGGCCTGCCGAACCGGTAGAGGTCGTAGCGGGTCAGGGGCTTCGCCGCCTTGCCCTGCTGGTCGGCGGTCAGGCCGGAGCGGTAGAGGCCGTAGGCGATCCGGCGCTCGGCCGCCGCCGCGAGTTCGTCCCGCAGCGGGCCGTCCCGCAGTGCGGCCTGCCGGCCGAGCAGGTCCTCGACGACGGCCAGCGCCCCGGCGGTGTCGCCGTGGCTCAACCGCTGGCGCACACCGGCCAGTTCGACCGGATCGCGGTGCGCCTGGTCGATGGCGCGCAGGCAGGGCAGCGGGGTGCCGGACAGCGCGGCCAGCAGCTCCTCGCGGCGCAGCTGGGCCGGGTCGTGGTCGAGCGCGGTCAGCACCCCGTCGACCACGGCGATCCGGTGCCGGGCGCCGCGGCACTCCACCAGCCGTTGCCCGGCGGGTGGTTGGGCCTCGTGCCCGGTCCGGTGGCCGGGGGCCAGTGCGGCCGCGACCAGCGGGTGCAGCCGGTCCGGCTCGATCTCGCCGCCGCGCAGCAGGTCGAGGTCGGGCGGCGCCCAGGTCGCCGCGTCGGGCAGCAGCGGCAGCGCCCGGACGTCCCCGACGGCCGCCTTGACCCGGCCGTCGGGTCCGAGTAGCAGCCGCTCGCCGCGCCCGAGCCGTACCGCGACGGGCCCGGGCGGGAGCCCCTCGGCGCGCAGCAGCAACTCGGCCTCGACGGCCCAGCGTTCGACGGCGCGGCGCAGCCCGTGCGGTCCGACTCCGGTGTCCGGCGGGTCAGTTGGGGAGCGGGCGCCGGTCCGTTCCGCCAACTCCCCACTGCGGTCCGCGTCCCACAGGTGCCGGTGCAGGTCGAGCCGGTACCGGCGGCTGGGGTGCGGATGGGGGTGCGGGGCGGGGCCGGGGTCCGAGCCGTCCCAGAGCGCCAGGCTGAAGCGTTGCCCGTACTCCGCCCAGGCGGGCGGCGTGCGGACGACGAGGTGCACCGGCCGTCGGCCCGGGTAACGGGCGAGCGGCACGGTCAGCCCGGCGCGCAGCAGCCCGTCGGGAGCGGTGCGTGGCAGGTGCCAGCGCAGCAGGTCCGGCGCCAGGCTGCGCAGGTCCTCGCGCACCCGCTCGGCCAAGGCCTGCCCGTGGGCGTGCGCGACGTCCCGCAGGCGGAAGTCGACCTCGACGTTGGCGGCGGCGCAGGCCCCGGCCCAGTCACCGGCGAGTCGGCGCGCGGTGGCGGTTTCGATCATGGTGGGCGGCACGGCGTACTCGCGTACGCGCCGCCAGAAGGAGAAGCGGGAGTCGTCCTCGCTCGCGGTGTGGGTGAGCATCAGCACTCACCTTGCGCGAACGGGACCTCCGATCCGAGAGCAGTGAAGGTCTTCATCGCCGGGGAGCATAGCGCCCTTCGTCGCCGTGGCGCCACAGCTTTCCGCCGCGCGGCGGTCGGCGGGTCGCCGGTTCCGCTCAAGGACCGCTGGAGGGCAGGTCGAAGCCGGTGGTTCGTGGCGGCCCCGATGTGTTCTGGTGGACGGCGGAGGAGGTACGGCCCCGGGTTTCGGGGCCCCGCCGGTGCCGTAGACGCTCACGCATGCGCCTGAGTGCGGAGGCTATGGTTCGCCGGCCCGGCGTGGATTTGACTGGTGGACACGAGGACGGACGGTCCGGGGGCTCGCAGAAGCCCCCGCTCGGTCCGCCGGTTTCTCCTACTCCGAGTGAGGGTGGTCGTGATGGCTGGTGCGGGCGCAGTGGATCTGCCGGTCGGTGCGGGTGCGGTGCTGGTGGTGGGTGGTACGGGCAAGACGGGTCGGCGGGTGGCGGAGCGGTTGTCGGCTTTGGGGTACGCGGTGCGGGTGGGGTCGCGGTCGGCGGCGGTGCCGTTCGACTGGCATGACGAGGGGACGTGGGACGCGGCGCTGGAGGGGGTGAGCGCGGCGTATCTGACGTACTGCCCGGATCTGGCCTTCCCGGGGGCGGTGGAGGCGGTGGGGGCGTTCTCGCGGCGGGCGGTGGAGCGGGGTGTGGGGCGGCTGGTGCTGCTGTCGGGCCGTGGTGAGGAGGCGGCGGAGGCGGGGGAGAAGGCCGTGATGGAGTCGGGGGCGGCGTGGACGGTGGTGCGGTGCGCGTGGTTCGACCAGAACTTCAGTGAGTCGTTCTTCCTGGAGCCGGTGCTGGCGGGGGAGTTGGCGTTGCCGGTGGGTGGTGCGGTGGAGCCGTTCGTGGACGTGGAGGACATCGCGGACGTGGCGGTGGCGGCGTTGACGCGGGCGGGGCACGCGGGTGAGGTGTACGAGCTGACGGGGCCGCGGCTGCTGTCCTTCGCCGATGTGGCGCGGGAGTTGTCGGCGGTGACGGGCCGGGAGGTGCGGTTCGCGCCGGTGTCGCCGGAGGCCTACCGGCTGGTGCTGGAGGAGGCGGGGCTGCCGGGGGACTTCGCCGAGCTGTTCTCGGTGATCCTGGACGGCCGCAACGCCTCGCTGGGGGACGGGGTGCGGCGGGCGCTGGGGCGCGAGCCGAGGGACTTCGCGGACTACGCCCGGGCGGCCGCCGCCACCGGCGTGTGGAACGCGTGATGGGCCGGCTGTCCGACGCCAGCCGCCCGAGCGGCAGTTCAGTTGATCGTCGGTGCCGGGCGGCGCCGGCCGCCTGACCGTCACCACCCGGGCGTGAACCGGGCGGGCGGTGAGGAGGCCGGCGCCCCGGGCGCCGAGGGGTCCCCGCGAGGGGCGGGGACCGACCGGGGAGAACCGAAGGATGAACGATGAGCTCCAACCAGACCTCAACTCCTGCTTCCTACACCGCTCCAGGGGCCTTCGACGGCCTCACCCGAGGAGGTGTCCCGCCGGTGGCGCCCGTCACCCGTAGCAAGGCCGCCGGTCCCGTCCTGGTGGGTGCCACCATCGCGATGGGGCTGATGGCGGGGCTGTTCTTCGCCTTCGACGTGTCCGTGATGCCGGGCCTGGCGGCCGGTGACGACCGGACGTACGTGACGGCGATGCAGCACATCAACAAGTCGATCGAGAACGGCATGTTCGGCCTGGTCTTCACCGGTGCCTTCATCGCGACGGGCATCGCGGCCTGGCTCCAGCACAAGGCGGGCCGGCGGCAGGCGGCGCTGTGGGCGGCGGGCGCGACCCTGCTGTACGTGGTGGCGCTGATGGTCACCATGGGGGTCAACATCCCGCTGAACAACGACCTGGCGGCGGCCGGCGACCCGTCCCAGATCCACGACTTCGCCGCGGTGCGCACGCACTTCGAGGGGACGTGGGTGGCGGCCAACATGTTCCGCACCGCGCTGTGCACGGCGGGCCTGCTCGCCCTCAGCCGCGCGCTCGTCCTGCACGGGCGCGGCTCGCGCTGAACCCGGCCGCGGCGCAGCGGCCTCGACGCCCCCGGCGGGTCTCCGCCGGGGGCGTCCGGGCTGTGCGTCCGGAAGCCCGCTGGTCAACCCGCCGTCCGGCTGGCCGATTTCACGCCCTTCCGTCCCCCGGCGGGTCGCGGCCCCGGCGGTCGGCGGCGCAGACTGGCCGGTACACGGCAGTTCCGACACCAGGGGGCAGACATGGCCGTACGAACCGCTGGGCGCAGGGGAGTTGGACGCACGGCACGCGGACGGATCCGGGCGGCGATCGGCGCACTCGCCGTCGCCCTGGCGGCGGGCGCGGCGGTCGCCGTCCCAGCCGACACCGCGGAGGCCGCCGGGAGCAAGGGCGTCAACGGCGCCAAGGTCGTCTACCTCACCTTCGACGACGGCCCCAGCCCCGCCTACACCCCGAAGGTCCTCGCGATCCTCAACCGCTACGGGGTCCGCGCGACCTTCTTCGAGATCGGCGAGAACGTCGCCGCCCACCCCTCGCTCACCGCCCAGGTCGCCCGCCAGGGCCACAGCGTGCAGAACCACTCCTGGTCGCACCCGGACCTGCGCCGGCTCTCCGCCTCCTCCTTCAACGCCCAGGTCGGCAACACCGACCGGGCGATCCGCGCGCAGACCGGCCGCACCCCGAAGTGCCTGCGCCCGCCGTACGGCGCGGTCAACACCGCGGTGCGCTCCCGGGCGGCGGCGCTCGGCAAGCAGGTCGTGCTCTGGTCCGTGGACCCGGCCGACTGGTCGCGGCCGGGCACGGGCGCGATCCAGTCGCGGGTGCTGAAGAACGTCCGCCCCGGCTCGGTGATCCTGCTGCACGACGGCGGCGGGGACCGCAGCCAGACCGTCGCGGCGCTGCCGACGATCCTGTCCACCCTCAAGGCCCGCGGGTACACCTTCGCCACCCTCTGCTGACCGCGCCGGGCCGGGTCGGCCCGTGCCCGCTGAACCCGAAAATGAGTTGCCCGCGGACGTGGTCTCGATCATGATCACCCGCATGGACTTCTGACGGCTGCCACGTAGCACCACCGAACCCCTCGCGCGATCGACCTCGGAGCCTTGACGGCTCGGTACCGAGGCGATGACTCGCGCCCACGTGTGCATCCGTCATCACGGGAGCGCTCGCGATCCGCCATGCCCCGACCAGTTCCGACCGGCTCCGGCCAGGCCGGGGCCGGGGCGGGCCCGCGCGCGCTCCCGGAGAGTCCTGAAAGCAACCACCTCATGAATACCGACCGCAAGGCCCACTGGGCCGTGCGTCAATCCGCCCTGCCCACCGTCGTCCGTGCCTGCCCGGACTGCCCGGGCACGCGGCACCGCGCCTCGGGCAAGATCCGCGTCAACGCGAGCGGAAAGCTGCTCGACGTCTGGCTGCTGCTGAGCTGCGCCGGCTGCGACCGGACCTCGAAGGTGCCCGTCCACGAACGCGCCCACGTCTCCTCCCTGGACCCCGTCCGACTGGTCGGGTACGAGACCAACGACCCCGCCGTGGTGCGGGAGTTGACGATGAGCGCCGCGCTCGCGGCGAGGAACGGGTACCGCCTCGACTGGACCGGCACCTGGGAGCTGGAGGCCCGGACGCCGCTGTACGCGCTCGACGACCCGACGCCGCTCACCGTCCTGGTCGGCTTCGACCTGCCCGTGCCGGTCCGCGTCGAGCGGCTGCTGATGCTCGGGCTCGGCCTCAGCCGCACCGCCGTGCGGCGGATGGTCGCGGACGGGCGGATCCAGCTGCCGTCCGGATTGGCGCCGACGGCCAAGGTGCAGCGGGACTTCGAACTCGCCCTCCACCGGCCCGGTTCCGCCGGGGTCGCGCACCACCCGAAGGCCCGCACCGCCCCGAGTCGTGCCGGGGCGCCGTTCCCGCCCCGCGCGGCGGAAGCGGCGGGAGCGTAAGGCGGGGTGAGGCAGCGGAGCCGCTTCGGGCGGCTCCGCAGCCTCACCCCGGCGGAACCCCGGAGGACGTGTGCCCCCACCGCTCTGCCCGGCGTGGAAAAGCGGCCCGGGCGGGCACCCCAGCGCCGCCCGTCACAGCAG
>NZ_JBHVUS010000070.1:6470-13798 GCF_042884005.1 Kitasatospora sp. NPDC058162 | reverse complement strand
CCTTCGCGGCCCAGTATCCGGAGCCGGCCGCCCGCCTCAAGGGCGCTCCCTGCGGTCGCGTGGCTTCGCCACCGGCCTGCGGCCGGCCCAGCCGGGCCTATTCCGGCGCAAAGCGCCGGAATTCTCGGCTTTTTATGCGCAACGCGCATTCCCGGCGCCCGCCGAATTTCCATCGGAATTCCCCTCGGGTGTTTCCCGGGATTCGCCCCAGGCGAATTCCGGGAATGGGGCGCGAGCATTTTTCGAAATCATCAGCGCCATTTTTCGGCGAAATCCAATTTCCGGCGCTCGCATTTTTCTGTGACGCGGATTTTGGTGATCTTGCGCGATTCGGTGAATTCGGAATTCTCGTCAGCCGATTTTCCGGCGCATTCCCGGCCGTTTTCCCCGCGCTCCCAATCCCCTTCGATGGTCACTCTGTGTGACGAAAATGGGGTCCCGGGAGGGGGTCGTCCGGAGCAGGGTCCCACCCTCTCTGTATAGATGCTCGGGGCCCCGGGGGTGGGACCCCTGGGACCCCGAGACAAAACCGCAGGTCAGGGGCACAAAAAAGGGTCCCAGTTGGGGTGGGACCCCGGGTGGGACCCCGGGTGGGACCCTCACGTTAACTGCCCTGGGTCCCACCCCTCGTGCAACGTTCAGCGGCCCTGGGTCCCACCCGGGGTCCATCACGGAATGTGTCCAAGCGGCGTGCGGGGGAAAATACCGAAACTCGTCCCGTGCCGGTATTCCGGGCGGCATCGTTGGGCCTATTGGAGACCCAACTTCGGGAGGCAAGGCATGTTCGAGAAGCGGCGGGTGCTGTTCGGCGAGCCGGTGCAGATCACCGCGAGTCCGGAGCGAAACGCCCTGGTCACGGCCTTGAAGGCCATCGAGGCGCGGGAGGGGGAGCGCAAGGGCTGGGACCAGCCGCCGCGCCTGTTCTCCCTGCACCTGGCGGACATCGACTCCGGGGCGGTGGAGCTGCGGGTCATCCCGCCGCGCGTGTGGACCCGAGGTCGGCGCAACCCGGCCGATGACCTGCTGGCCTGGGCCCAGCAGGTGCCGGAGACGGGGCCGGTGGACTACCTGGCCTTCGCGGACTCCCCGGACGGCTTCGCGGGCCTGGCCTTCATGGTCGAAGCCTGGGCGGCCCCGATGGACACGGTGACCCCGGAGGAGGCGGCCCGCCGCGCGGCCGGGGAACGGACCTTCCTCGACGCAGGCCGGGAAGGCCGGCGCGAGGCCCGGATGGTGATGGCCGTGGACGTCAACGGCCACGCCTACACGCTCCAGCGGCTGCGCGGGGACGCCGAGCCCCGGGTGGGTACGACCGGGGCCGACCCGGACCACCTCATCGAGGAGTCCCGGGGACGGGCCCCGTACGCCCTGGGGCGCCTCGTCCACGCGGTCCGCACAGGTGCCCTGCGGCTGGGCTGAGGGACGGCGAAGGCCCCCGCGCCCGGTTCCCGGGGCGGGGGCCTTCGCGCTGCGCGGGGTGGCTAGTCGCAGCACCCGTCGCAGAGCTGCCCGACGTCGTCCACGTGGTCGTCGCCGCACGCGATGCACAGCCAGCCGTCGCAGTGCTGGCACTCCACGTCGTAGTGGACAGCGTCGCTGTTGTTGGGGTTGGGGTACCTCTCGGGCCGGTCGCACGCCTGGGTGCTGGCGCGGGTGTCGGTCATGTCTCCTCCTCCGTCGTGACCGCTACCAGGGCTCGTAGCCGCTGTCGGGGTCGTTGCTGGCGTCGTAGTCACCGTGGGCGCTCTCGTCGTAGGCGATGCCCTGGATGGTCGAGCCCTCGTAGTCGAGCTGTTCGTCGAAGCCGCGCCCGTCTGCGTAGATCTCGGCGACGATCCGGACGGCGGTCTCCTGGTCGCCGTGGTCCATGGCGTCGAGGAACCGGTGCACCTGCTGGCCGCTTAGGTGTCCCCGGGCGGTGCCGGTCCACTTGGTCTCGCTGATCTTCCACTTGCCGAGGATGGCGACGTGCAACGTGCCGGGACGGGCCGAGCGCTTGCGCGCCATCTCCCGTGCGGCCTCTTCGCGTTCGGCCTCGGCCGCGCGTTCCTCGGCCTCGCGGAGCTGTTCCTCAGTGAGGCCGGCCTCTTCACCTCCGGGGCCCTCCGGGCCCTCGCCCGGGCCGGGGGGCTGCGGGGGGCCAGCAGGGGGCGCGGGCGGCCCGGTAGGCGGAGCGGGAGGGGCGGGCGGTGCCGCAGCCTCAGGCGGGGCCGTGGGCGCCTTCTCGCGGCCTGTGACGCGCCGCGCGGCTCCGCCGATCGCGGAGCCGATCTTCTTGATCCAGCCGAACGCCATGTCAGACCCCCTGTCGCTTCATGTAGATCCGCAGGGCTTCCCCGGCGTGGCGGGTCTTGCGGGGGTCCTCCATCAGGGGCAGCAGCGCGGAGACGGGCGCGCTGCCCTCCACGGTCCACAGGCCGCCCCGGTGGTTGCCCAGCTTCATGCCCGGGGGCGCGGCCAGCACCGGATCGGCCTCGTCGGAGACCATCGTGATGGCGTCGGTCTCCAGGGTGAGCGGGAAACGCCTGGACTGGGAGAACGTGCGCAGGTCCCGCCAGGTGTTGGAGATCGCGGCGTCCTGGAGGGCTGCGGCCCAGTCGGGGCGGTAGATCTTCCTGGCGTAGATCTCGCCGGTCAGGTGGTCGCGCTCGGGCTCGTTGCGCTCCAGGTAGCCCCGGCCCGACTTGTACAGCGCGCCGTTCAGGCGCTTGGCCAGGGCGGCGGTCTCGCGCCCGGCCTCGACTTCGGCCAGCAGGAACTCCCGGCCCAGGCGGATGCGGTCGTAGCCGGTCTCCATCACGCGGCGGCTGTCCTTCCAGACCAGGGCCTCCAGGACGACCGGCGTCCAGTCTCGGTACGCCTCCATCAGCAGGATCACGGCCGGGGTGGAGCGCACCCACCAGCCGCCTTCCTCGGCCTTGCGGAGCTGGAAGATCGGCAGGCCGGGCAGCCCGAACCCGGGCACCTCCGCCACGCGCCAAAGGCCGGCCTTCTTCGGGTCGAACTCCACGCCGTCCGCGTAGTGGGTCGGCTCACCGACCCCGAGAGGCGTGTTCGACCAGGCGGACAGCCACGCGGCCGTCTTGTCGTACCGGTGCAGCCACTTCGCCTCGCGCTCCGGCGGCTCCATGCGCCGGTTCCACCCGAGGTGGACGATCGGCTTGAGCCGCTGCCCGGCGGTGAACTGCGGGATCTGCTCCAGGCGGATCGCCTCGCACCGGGCCAGGTCGGCGGTCATCCCGGCGTAGCCCATGGCGGTCATGTTGACGTTGCGGTAGTACCGCTCCACCTTGGGGTGCTTGCCCGTGCCCCGGCTGGACAGCAGGAACAGCATCACGGCGTCCAGGAGGGCCGCGCCGTCCACGGCGGCACCGAAGGAGTCCTCCAGGCGGGACGGGTCGTAGACCGGGATCGAGATCTCGCGCCGCTCGCCCTCGGCGGGGATGGCGGTCATCCAGAACGAAAGGCCGGCGGGCTCGACCCGCTCGACCACGCCGCCCGCCACGGGGGCGGCCCACGGGTGCTCGTGCGGCTTCACCAGCTCCCCGTGCACGGCGATGTCGTAGGCGGGCAGGCCCATGGCCTCGATGGCGCTGGCGTGGACGTACAGGGTGCGCACGTCGTACGCCGCCATGAGCGCGTAGGTCTCCTCCACGTTGCCCGGCATGGGCACCGGCACCGGCCGCATGTTGGGCAGGTGCAGCCCGGTGCCCGCCAGCACACCGACCTTCGCCGCGCTGAACCCCGCGTCGACCAGCTCATCCCACCGCGGCTCGGTCACCTCCCGAACCAGCGCAGGCATCCCGGCCTCCACGGTCGGGACCGGCTCCGCCTCGGGCGCGGACATCGACAGCTCGACCTGGGTGGGCACGAACACCGTCTCGGCCGGAGCGTCGCCGGGCACCTCGGTCGGCTCCTGGTGGCCCGTGCCGCCGTCGCCCTGCCCGCCGTCGCCGTCTTCGGCGGCATCGGCCGGACCGCCGAAGACCTCCTCCGCCCGGTCCACGTTGAACCGCAGCATCCGGCTGGTCAGCCCCTTGCCCCGGATCGGCTTGGGAATCCTGGTGCCGAGGTGGCCGGTGTCTCCGCGCCGGAACACCTCGGCGTCGGCGAGCTGCCGAAGGGCGTTGAGGACGTTCTCGACGCCCTCCTTGACGGCGGCCTCCTCAACGACCGGCTCCAGCACCCACCACTCGCCCCGGTCGCTGCGGACGAACCCCTTGGGCTTGCGCCCGACCTCGGCCGCGACCCTGGGCAGGTCCTCCATCTCGGGGAACGCGGACGCCTCCAGGCGCAGGGCGTCCAGCCCCCGCCACAGCCGCTCGCCGTCCGGGACGTTGGTCTCGGCGGCGGCCTGGGCGGCCTGGCCCAGGCGGTCGGCGGCGGCCTTCTCGGCGGCCGGGCCCAGCTCCGGCACGCCGATGGCCTTGCCCAGGACGTGGGCGCCGACGACCCAGGCCATGTGGATCTCGGCGATGGTGTCGGGGATGCCGCCGGTGCGCGGGGCGTGCTTGGAGCACAGCTCCAGGTGGGCCGTGCGGGCCTCAGCCAGCTTCGCCGTGGTGAAGGCGCCGGCCTTGAGCGCCCACTCGATGGGCCAGCCGCCGTGGTCGCGGGCGAGTCGCTTGAGTCGCTTGGCGACGTGCTCCGCCCGCTTGTCGTCGGCGCTGACCTTGTTGCCCTCGGAGTCCACCCAGGCGTGGGGGAAGAACGGTGACTGGATCTCCAGCAGGCGCGAGGCCAGGTCTTCGGTCTGGCCCCGGAACTTGAGCGGCTGGTTGGAGCTGGAGACCAGCACCGAGTGCCAGAAGCCGTCCCAGTCCCGGATCGAGCCGTCCGCCGTGCCCATGGCCCGGAAGCACCCGCTCACGATCTGGGAGAACTCCCCGGACGCCTGCTGCGGCGTGCGGCCCGACGAGGAGTGCTCATCGATGCAGCACGGCAGGAACCCGCGCCCGCGCAGGTTCTGGGTGATGCCCTGCTTCGAGCTGTTCCAGGTCATCAGCAGCTGCTGACGGCGCGGGCGGATGTTGCCGAACAGCGCCGCGCACACCTGGATCGCCGTGGACTTGCCCTGCTGGCCGGGCCCGTAGAGGTTCAGGATGTGGGCCAGCACGCCGAGCGTGTCGAGCATCGGGCCGGAGAACATCGCGCCCATCACCAGCGCGGCCTTCGGGTCGAGGACGGCGTAGGCGCCGATCTCCTCCCACGCGGCCTGGGCGGCCTTCTCGGTCCCGGCCTGGGTGCGGTAGCCGTACGCCTGGGCGTCAGCCCCGGGCAGCACGAGATCACCCGATTCGGTGTCGTAGAAGGTCCGCGCGGCGACGGTCGGGGCGTCGTCGGCCTCCATGCGGATCGCCTTGGCGAAGGCGTGCCGCTCGTCCGGGCCGGTCGGCCGGCGGTTGCCGGTCTTCGCCGACCAGGTGCCCTTGTCGAGCTCGTCTTCGGTCACCAGGCGCCCCCGGCGCTGGCGCTTGGCCGTGAGCAGGTACTCGCTGCGGATGTTCTCGCCGTCGTCGGCCAGGTGCTCGACGACGGCCGCCACCTTGGGCACCTCGCCGATGTGCAGCAGGGGTGAGCCCTTGCGGTGCTGGTGCAGGATCATCCGGTCCGCACGGCGGAAGAACCAGCCGTCCTTCATGCCGGGGATCGGGATGCAGCCCGCCGGAACGCCTTCACGGTCGAGCTGGGAAACGGTGGCCCCGTCGCCTTCCTGCTGGCGGGGGATCGGGGCGGACTTCTTTCGGGTGGGCAAGAACGTGCCTCTCCCGGTGCCATGGTGTGTCGGGGACCCGTGGTCGCCTACACTCGACACCGATTCGTGGCCCGCCTTCCGGATACCACCCCTCACCTCGGCTACCACAGCCAAGAAGAGGGTCCGGGGGGCGGGTTGGTCGTTTCTGGGGTTAAGCGCTGTTCGTGGGGGTGAGGTTACTCCCCGTTGCGGATTTCGATTCCTGCGGCGTCCCCGGGCGGCCGGGGCACGACGGACAGGCGAACCCGCCCATCCTCCAGGGGCACCATCTCGATCGCGTGGAACACGCCGTCCGGCGTGCCGAGTGAGTCGACGTCCACGACGGCGGAGGCGGGCAGGTCGTAGGACCCGCCCAGGTGCATCAAGAGGCCGACCAGCATCATGTGCGACAGCCCGGCGGGCTCGGGCAGTCCGGTCATGATGTGGCCTTCTTCGTGGTGGTCTTCTTCGCCGGAGCCTTCTTCGGCCGGACCTCCATGCCCGCGTTCTCCAGCCAGGCGTAGAGGGTGGTCGGGCTGACCTGGGCGAGTTCCCGCACGCGGTTGCGCAGGGCGCCGGCCTTGATGGCCTTGATGGCGACGGGCTCCAACTCGCCGAGTAGGGCGGCTGCTTGTTCCAGCAGAGCGGCGCGCTTTGCCCCGATCTCTGCCACTTCGCGCAGTGCTGCTACCTGCGCTTCCTCGCGAATCTCCATGGCAGGAGCATAGACCAGAAACTCACTGCGGAACATGGTTGTACACGCGATGGTTTGTGTGTCATGGTGGAGCCGTTCCCAAACGGGAGCGGCCCCGAGCCGGTGTCTCACCACCTGCTCAGGGCCTTGACCACCCCCCTTTCTAGAGAAGGAGGGCGATCCGTGATGGATCGTACCCAGGGGTCCGGCACGTCCGTGCCCGCCCCCACCCCGAACCCCGCTCCGGCGCCCGAGCCGACCCCGGCCCCGGCCCCCGAGCCGGTCGTCCTGGAGCGCGGCTCCGGCATCAGCGTGATCTGGCCCCAGGACGGTGCCCGATGAGCTACGCCGGTGGCGGGACCCCCGTCCAGAAGCCCAGCCCCCAGCCGAAGGCCCCGAAGGCCGGCCTCGTCTGGCAGGCCCTCACTCCGCAGCGCTTGACCGTCCTGGTGGCCGCGCTGTTCGCCGCCGCCGCCGCTGGTGCGGCCGGCGCCTTCATGGCCCACTTCGACGCGCCGTTCTGGGCGGAGCTGGTCGTCGCCGAGCTGGTGGCGGTCGGCACGTTGCTCGGCTCGTTCGAGCTGCTGGCCGGTTGGCTCCGGCGGGCCGAGGAGAAGGCGCTGTTCGCCATCCAGGAGAAGGCCGCCGCCGCCCACTGGGCCGGTACCTGCGGCTGCACCTCCACCGCCGTGATGCTCGCCGACTGCGACGCGTGGAACGACGCGCTGCTGCTGGCCGTGGAGTTCGAGGACGGTGCCCGATGAACGCCTCTGTGCGGCGTACGGCGGGCCGGGCCTGGCTCGCGGCCCCGGCCCTGGCGGTGACTGTCGTCTCGGCGGTGCTGACCGTCGCGGTGGTGGTCCTGTGGCTGGGTGGCGTGATGCCGCTGGCCCTGGCGCG
>NZ_JBHVUS010000070.1:5129-6374 GCF_042884005.1 Kitasatospora sp. NPDC058162 | reverse complement strand
TGCGGCCCCGGCCCTGGCGGTGACTGTCGTCTCGGCGGTGCTGACCGTCGCGGTGGTGGTCCTGTGGCTGGGTGGCGTGATGCCGCTGGCCCTGGCGCTGGTGATCGGCCTGGGCTACGACGGCGCGTGGTTGGCCGCCCTCTCGTACGAGAGGCGGTTGGCCGGGCAGGGCGACCACAACGGCAAGGTGACCGGCCTCGGGTGGGCGTTCGGTGCGCTGACGACGGCGATGCTGGTCGTCCACGCGCTGACCAGCCCTCACACCGCCGGGTGGCTCGCGGTCTCCTGGCTCCCGCTCGCGGCGAAGGCCATGTGGTGGCTCCACGGGGTGTGGGAGTCGACGGAGATCAGCCCGAAGGCGAGGTCGGAGATCCGGCGGGTCCTCCAGGACTCCCGCGACAGCGCGGCGATCTCCCGGGCGGTGCTGAACGCCCAGACCCACGGTGAGCGGGTCCGCATGACCTCGCTGTCCCGGGCGGGGGCGGCCGTGGCGAAGGCCCAGGCGAAGGCCGCGCAGACCCTCTCTGGGGCCTGGGCGGAGTTGGCCGAGGTCTCCTCCGAGGAGGAGCAGGCGCCCGTCCTGGAGCGGATGGTGACTCCGGCGGCGCCCGCCTGGGAGCTGCCGGTGTGGACGCCGGTCTCCGCGCTCCGTCCGTCCGCCGCTCTCTCCGGCGGAGGCACGGCGGAGGTCCGCACGGAGGCCGTGACCGCCCAGGTCAGCGCCCCGCAGCCGTCCGGCGGTCTCCAGGCGGAGGCGCCCGGGGCCCCCGCCCCGAAGGCCGCGAGCGTGGCCTCTCTGGTCCGCCTCGCCGTGCCGGAGGTCGGCGACGACCCAAAAGCGGTGACGGCCTGGGTGAGCGCCAGGACGACGAAGGCGGTGCGGCCGGACACGGTCGCCCGGGAGATCCGGGCGGCGAAGAACGCCGCCCCCACCACCAAGGCCGGCGGCTTCGGGTTCGCCGCCGGGAGGAGCTGACCATGGCCGAGCCGCGCTACTACACGACCGCCGAGAAGGCCAAGCTCACGCTGCTGGTGGCCCGGGCCGCCGCCGGGGGCGACCGCGCCAAGATCGGCGCCAAGATCGACGCGATCCAGGCGGAGGCGGTGGCCCGCGAGGAGGCCGAGGACGCCGCCCGCGAGAAGGCCAAGCAGGACGCCCGGGACGCGAAGGCGAAGGCCAAGGCCGAGCGCGACAACAAGTCGTACTGGTTCTGATCGACCACCAGGGGCGGGCCCACCCTCGCG
>NZ_JBHVUS010000070.1:0-5037 GCF_042884005.1 Kitasatospora sp. NPDC058162 | reverse complement strand
TACCCAAGCAGGACGCCCGGGACGCGAAGGCGAAGGCCAAGGCCGAGCGCGACAACAAGTCGTACTGGTTCTGATCGACCACCAGGGGCGGGCCCACCCGGGCCCGCCCCGCCCACCAGGAGGGGAACCCCGATGACCACCACCGCCCTGTTCGCCGCCGTGTTCGCCCTGCTCTACGTCGCGCACCACCTGAGCGACTACCCGCTCCAGACGGACCACCAGGCCCAGCACAAGGCCGGCCACGGCCGGATCGGCTGGCGGGCCCTGGGCGCGCACGCCGGCACCCACGTGGTGACGTCCCTCGTCCTGCTGATGCTCGGCGAGTGGGTGCTCGGCTTCCACCTGAGCCCGGCCGCGGCTGTCGTCGCGCCGCTCTGGCTGGGCGTCAGCCACGCGGCGATCGACCGCCGGTGGCCCGTCGCCCGCTGGATGGTCTGGGCCCGCCAGCAGGGTTTCGCCGACCACGGCGGGGCCGCCCATGTAGACCAGAGCGCGCACCTGGCGCTCGGCGTGCTCCCGGCCGCGCTGCTGATCGCCGGACTGTCCTGACCGACCCGCAACCGGGGCGGGCCCACCCTCACGACCACCACGAAGGAGAACCCCCATGGACGACACCACCCGCGAAGCGCTCCGGGCCTACGCGATGCTGCGGACGGCGCTGGCCGTCGTGGCCCTGGACCCCGCCCGGCGCGCGGTCGCCACGGCCTACGAGGAGCCCCTCCAGGTCCTCGCCAACGAGGCCAACGCGAAGATGCGCGCGGCCGGGCTGATCGTCGGCGACGGGCAGCTGACCGTGACCCCCCAGCAGGTCGAGGCGATGGTGCGCGAGGCCGGCCTCCAGTCCCTCTGACCCACCCACGGGGCGGGCCCCACCCCGGGCCCGCCCCTTCGACACCGAGGAGAAGATCTGATGTTCCGAGCTGGTGAAGAGGTCTTGATCGTGGCCTGTGAGGACGACCCGAAGGCGGTCGGCAAGGTCGGCCGAATCCTGGACGACCTCGACCCGGGGGAGTTCCCGAGCCACCTGACCGGCGGGCGCTGGACGGTCACGCTGGGCTGGTGGGAAGGGTCGAAGCTCTGCCACACCCACGAGCTGCAGAAGGTGGCGTGACCATGAGCGACACGACCCGCCGCACGCTGCACCACTACCCGACGTTCACGGCCCCCACGGCGGCCGAGGCGTACGCGGACGCCCCCGACCTGGACCAGGAGGCGGAGGTGCTGGCCCAGCTCTCCCGGGACCCGGAGCTGGACGGCTGCCGGGAGATCGCCCTCCGGGAGGCTGCGCTGGCCGACCGGCGGTGGTGGCGGAGCCGGACCGAGCTGGACGGGCTGCTGGCCGAGTCGGCGGCGTACGCGCTCCAGCAGCGCGACCGGCTGAACCCGGAGGACGTCGCCGGGCCGATCGGACCGGACAGCATCGAGTGGGACGCCCCCGGGGGGACCCGGGCCTACGTCCGCCAGGAGTACCTGTACTGGTACTCGGTGCCGCCGGGCTGTGGCCCGTGCCCGCCGGAGGACCCGTGCCCGTGGCACGCGGAGCACGGCACCCGCTGAACGGGTGACCGAGAAGAACCGAAATCCGTGGGCCATCTGTCGCAGGTGGCGCGCACACTGACAGATCACCTGCTGATCTCTGATCAACGAGGGGAAGCCGGGCGGGGATGACGCCCCGCCCGGCAGCAGGCTCCCCAAGGCAATGGAGAGGAGAGCACCACATGGCCATCCTGGCAGCCGCGAGAGGCGTTCACAGCGCCGTATCCGGCCTCGCTCAGGTGTCGCCCTCCGCGCACCCGTCCGGCCCCGCCACGGGCACCCAGGCGCCCGCCGACGACGGCACCGCCGCCGCGATCTGGGGCGTGCTGGACGCGATCGGCAAGCCCTTCCACCTCAACGGCCTGGGCGTGCTGTGCGCGCTGGGCCTGATCGGCTGGCTGATCAGCCAGATGCCGAAGCTGCCCAAGCGCACTGCCCAGCAGAAGGCCACCGACGAGGCGATCGGCAAGGCCGGGAAGGCGGTCGGGGGCGCGCTGGGCCGCTTCCTCACCGGGCGCCCGATCAGCGCGAAGACGGCGGCGAAGAAGAAAGCCGGCGGGGCGTCGTTCTGGAACAACGCGCTGCCCGAGCCGGAGCCGCTGTCCGCGCCCCCGGCCGCGATGGGCGCCATTGCCCTGCCCGGCCCGGCGACCGGCCCCGACTTCCGCGAGGTGCTGTCCGACCGGCTGGTCGCCTTCACGGACTGGGTGGGCAGCCTGCCGGTGCCCCGCCTCCTGGTGCAGCTCTCCGACGTCGGCGCGATCGTGGCCTACGCCCTGGCCGTGGCCGGGCGGTGGCTGGCCCGGGGCGTGCGCGGCGTGCTGATGCTGCCCGTCGCCCTGTGGCGCGGCGTGGCCTCCTACGGCCGGTGGGCGTACGTCTCGGTCCTGATGGTGCGCGCGGCCGTCCCGGGCGTGTGGGCCCTGTACGAGGTGGCGCCGAGCCGCACCCTGACCGGCGCGCTGGCGGCTGGTGGCGGCGCGGTGGTGGCCGGGTTCACCGGCCCGGACGGCCTGGGCAAGTGGCACGGCCCCCGGCCCAGCGACGACCAGCTCTACGGCCCGTGGCTGTGGTCGATGCTCAAGGCCGCCCTGCACCTGCCCCTGGAGGCCGAGAAGGAGAAGTGGCTGACCGTCCCGACCCGCCTGGAGGACGAGGGCGCCCAGGTGATCCTGCGGCTCCCGGACGACTTCCGGGGCAGCGTCCGGGAGCGGGCGGACCTGGACGACATCGTGAACCTGCGCCTGCCCGGCGACTGGGTGAGCGAGTGGCGCCTCATGGGCGGTGGCCACAAGGCCGTGTGGACCGCCCGGCGGGCCGCCCGGGAGCTGGTCGGCGACGAGGCGACGTACGGGCCGGCCTTGTGGCCGATCCTGCGCGACCGCCTCGGCCTGGACGAGGACGCCGACCTGATGGAGGACTGGCTGACCATCCCGGCCGACCTCGCCGACCGCGAGGCCGTCGTGCGCCTGGTGCTGCCGCTCGGCTTCGTCGGCGCCGAGCTGGACCGCCAGGACCTCACCACCCTGGTGAACATCAAGCTGCCCGGGGACTGGGTGGCGAAGTGGAGCATCAAGGCCGGCCAGCAGGACGGCGACCACTGGGTCGAGTGGACCCACCGGCCCCCGGCCCCGCCCAAGCCCGCCTGCCCGGACTTCCTGGACTTCTTCGACCCCCGCATCCAGGAGGCGATTTTCTCCTGCAAGCCGGGTGAGGTGGTCGTGGGAATGGACGCCTTCGGGCAGATCGTAAAGATGCGGCTGGAAGGCGACAGCGCTCACTGGGCGCTTTCCATCGGCTCCGGTGGTGGAAAGTCGAACCTGATCCAGTTCATCATCCTGCAATTGGTCTGGCAGGGCTGGACCGTCATCGCGACGGACCCCAAGCGTAATTCCGTCGCGTGCTTCGACGGCCTCCCCGGTTTCTACCTCTACAACGACCCGTTGGCGGTCGGCGACATGCGCCGTGCCGTGTCGTGGTTCCAGGAAGTCGCGAAGGCCCGACAATTCGTCTCGCTCCGCAACCCGGAAATCCAGTTCCCCGGCATGGTGTTCATCATGGAGGAGGCCAACGAAACGGCGGACCTTTCCCGGGAATGGTGGCGCCGCAACAAGGCGCCGAAAGCGCCCGCCGCTGACCCGTTCTGGGCCAACGTCGCGTCCACGCTCCGCACGGCCCGAAATGTCAACGGACACGTCATCGGCGTATTCCAGGACCTGCGCGACGACAAGACCGGAAACCAGGGCATGAGCGTCCTTTTCCCCGAGGTCATCATGGGGAAAATCAAAGAGAAGCAGTGGGACCGCATCATCGGTGGCCGCATGCCCGATATCGCGGGCAATGACCGGGCCGGGCGCATTCTGGTGAACCGCGACGGCGAGCGGATCTGGGTCCAGGTGCCGAGCTGCGACCCGCCCGGCCAGTCCCCCGCCAGGTACATGGACTGGGCCACCGAGGCCCGGCGCCGCAACCCCTGGAGCTGGGAGACAGCCGGCCTCTACGGCACCGTGCCCGCGCCCAGCGAGCAGGAGGTCCCCAGCCTGCTCAAGGGCACGTCACATGACCCCGCGGTGAACCCCTCCCCCCGGGTTCTGCTGGACAAAATCCCAGCTCAGAGCCATGACACGGTGAAGGATGACGCACGGCCTGACAGCCCCCGTGACACCCGTCCTGACGCCCCCCGTGACGCCCTGGCGGGCTGGGACCTCGGCCCCGAGCTGCGCGACGCGGTGACCCGCATCCTCGACCGCCAGGGCGTCGCCGCCCAGGCGCCGGCCGACCAGCCGGAGCCCCAGGACGCCCCCCAGGCGCCCGCAGAGCCCGAGGAGGAGCGCCTGTCCATCGCGGAGATCGCGCGCCGCTTCAAGGCCCTGGGAATCCCCGTCAGTGAGGCCAACATCCGCCAGCACAAGACCCGGAACAAGGAGCTGTTCCCCAAGGGCGAGGGCCCGAAGGGCAAGGAAAAGTTCCTCGCCAGCGAAATCCGGACCTATTTCGAAGGTGTCGAGGAAAGGAAGCGGGCCCGCGCCGGAGAGTAATTCCCCGGCGATTCCCGGGAAATGCCCCCTCATTCGAGGGGGCATTTCCATGCCTATTTCCGGGACAATATCGGGGACAATACGGGGTCCGGATGGGGTCTGCGGCAGGGTTTCCTGACACCCGAGAAGTGATACACGCCGCTACCCAAAATCCGCGTCACATCGTCAACGGGAACCGGTCGAAAGTCCTGGAATTACACGGTGCATCATGGGGGGAAAGGGCCGTTCGAGGAATTCGATAAACGCCGAGAAATGGGGTTGAATTTGGCCTTGAAATCCCTTGTCGCGAAGCGGCAAGGGCTCGGATTTGAAGGCTTAAAAGACCAGGAAAAAGCCGACGAAAAGCGCTCGGAACGGCTCCCGAATTTCGCGAAGCGGAATTCGAAAAGGCTAGGGGAATTCGCATCGCGAATTCCTGAGCCCGGCTGGGCCGCTTCGTCGCGATCTTCTCCGTCCCCGTCGC
>NZ_JBHVUS010000069.1:0-14659 GCF_042884005.1 Kitasatospora sp. NPDC058162 | reverse complement strand
CCACACGAAAGGGCGGAGTCGACGGGCTTCGGCGAAGGCCGAAGCCGCGCCGGGCGGCCGGGCGGAAGGAGGGGTGGGGGGTGGGGGGTGGGGGGTGGGGGGTGGGGGGTGGGGGCGCGAGGGGTCAGCGGGTGGCTGGGGCTGGGGTGGGGAGGGCGGGGTGGAGGTGGGAGGCGGCGGTGAGGAGGGTGGGGAGCATGCGGGTGGCGTGGGTGGCGTAGCCGTGGGGGGAGGGGTGGATGCCGTCGGGGCCGAGGAGTTGGGCGGCCCGGTGGTGGAATTCGGGGCCGGAGGTGGGGGCGAGGTGGGCGTCGGTGCGAGTGGCGGTGCGGGTGTGGAGGCGGGCGAGGCGGGTGGAGCGGTGGTGGCCGATCCAACGGACGGGGGCGCGGAAGCCGGGCGCGTAGCCGGGGTCGGGGCAGGGGACGACGACGAGTTGCCAGCCGGCCTCGCGGAGGGACCGGGCGAGGTGGGCGTGCCGGCGGGCCGCGCGGCCGAGCGGGGCGGGCAGCAGGACGTCGTTGCCGCCGACGATCAGCACGGCGATGCCGGGCCGTAGCCGGGCGGCGCGCAGGACTTGGCGGCCGACGTCGGCCGTGGTGGCGCCGGCCCGGGCGTGGACGCGGAGGAGGACGGGTCGGCCGGCGCCCTCGGCGAGGCCCCGGGCGAGCAGGGCGCCGAGGGTCTGCTCGGGGCGGTGGGCGCCGAAGCTCTGGGCGAGCGAGTCACCGAGCATCAGCAGGGTCACCGGGTGGTCGTCGGTGTCATCGGCGGAGGGGCCGTACCGGCCGTCGGCGACCGGGACGGTCCAGTCGGCGGGCGGCCGGTGGGCGAGCAGGTGCAGGTACAGCCGGGCGAGCCGGAGGGCGAGGCGGCGCATGAGGGGATGGACTCCGGGGTCGGGCGGTCAGGCGGCGGTGAGGACGACGGCGGCGTTCTGCCCGCCGAAGCCGCAGGAGACGGACAGGGCGGCGGGGGCGTCGACCGGCCGCGGCGCCTTGGTGACCACGTCGAGGTCGATGGCGTCGTCGAGCCGGTCGAGGTTGGCGGTGGGCGGGACCAGCCGGTGCTGCAGCGCGAGCACGGTGAGCGCTGCCTCGATGGCGCCGGCCGCGCCCATGGTGTGGCCGATCACGCTCTTGTTGGCGGTGACCGGCGGCGGCTGGCGGAAGACCTGCCGCAGGGCCGCCGCCTCGGCGGGGTCGTTGAGCGCGGTGCCGGTGCCGTGCGCGTTGACGTGCCCGATCTCCTCGGGTGCCAGCCCCGCGTCGGCGAGCGCCGCCCGGACGGCCCGGGCCAGGCCGTCGCCGCCGGGGTGCGGGGCGGTGAAGTGGTGGGCGTCGCCGCCGGCGCCGTGCCCGGCCAGGTACCCGCGGATGCGGGCGCCGCGGGCGCGGGCGTGGCCCGCGCGTTCGAGCAGCAGGACCCCGGCCCCCTCGCCGAGGACGAAGCCGTCCCGGTCGGCGTCGAAGGGCCGGGAGGCCGCGGCCGGGTCGTTCCGGCGGCGGGAGAGCGCGCCGAGGCGGTCGAAGGCGACGCAGGTCATCGCGGAGCGCGCGCTGTCGGTGCCGCCGGCCAGCACGAGGTCGCAGCTGCCGGCCCGGATCAGGTCGCAGCCGAGGGCGAGCGCGCTGGTGCCGGAGGCGCAGGCGGTGCTGACGACCAGGCCGGGGCCGAGGGCGCCGAGGTCGAGGCTGACCTCGCCCGCGGCCATGTTGGGGATGGAGCGCGGGATCATCAGCGGGGAGACCCGGTCGGCCCGGCCCGCGGCGAGCCGGCCGTACTCGACGACGTGGGTCTGCGCGCTGGTGGCGCTGACGCCGAGGACGACGCCGACCCGGGTGCCGTCCCAGCGCTCCGGGTCGAGCCCGGCGTCGGCGACGGCCTGGCGGGCGGCGACCACCGCGAGCTGACTGAACCGGTCGAGGCGGCGGGCGAGCCGCCCGCCGAGCAGGGCGGTCGGGTCGAAGTCGGGGACCCGGCAGGAGAAGTCGACGTTCAGGCCGAGGAGTTCGGGGTCGGGCCGGGCGGTGGGCCCGGCGCCGAGGAAGTGCTCCCAGACCGCCTCCGCGCCCGTCCCGGCCGGGGTGACCAGGCCGAGTCCGGTGACGGCGACCGCGACGGCTGACGGGGTGGACGACCGCAGCGGGCTCAACTGGCCGATTCCCGGGCCAGGGTGGCGTCCGCGTGGGCGGCGAGTTCGCCGAGGGTGCGGTCCGGGGTGATGTCGGCGACGGTGACGCCGATCCGCTCCTCGACCACCAGGGAGAGCTCGACCAGGGCGAGGCTGTCGAGGGCGAGCGAGGCCAGGGTGGCGTCGGGGGTGACCAGGGCCGGGGTGACGTCGAACTCGTCGACCAGGCAGGAGCGGATCGTCTCGTAGGTGCTGGGCATGTGAAGTTTCCTTTCAGCTCAGGGTGTTGGGGGCTTCGATGACGGCGGCGGAGGACCGCCGGGGCAGCCTGGTCCAGGCCAGGACGGCGCCGAGCACGGCGACCGTCCCGCCGACGACCGCCGCTGCCGCCAGGCCGTCGGTGAAGGCGTTCGGGTCGCCGGGGGCGGCGCCGGTGAGCGTGGTGGCGAGGACGGAGCCGAGCACCGCCACGCCGAGGGTCGAACCGACCTGCCGGGTCGCGTCGTTGAGCGCCGAGCCGACCCCGGCGGCGGCGACCGGGACGGCGCTCATCACCACTTCGGTGGCGACCGGGGCGAGCAGTCCCGCGCCGAGCCCGGACAGGGCCTCGAAGAGCAGCACCGGCCCGTCCCCCGACTCGGCGGCCAGCCGCCCGAGTTGGACGAATCCGGCGGCGATCAGCAGCAGCCCGCCGGCCGAGGGCACCCTGGCCCCCAACGGCCTTGCCAGCAGCGGCCCGAGGAGCGCACCGGTGGCGAGCCCGAGGGACAGCGGGACCATCCGCAGCCCGGCCTGCCAGGCGCTCAGGCCCCGCACCTGCTGGAGGTAGAGGGTGAGCAGGAACATCGCGCCGAACATCGCGAAGGACATCAGCGCGAGCGCGGTGGTGGCCGGCCAGACCGGCCCGCCGCGCAGCAGCCGGACCGGCACCATCGGTGCGGCGCAGCGCAGTTGACGCCGGACGAAGCCGGCCAGCAGCAGGGCGGCGAGGACGAAGGCGGTGAGCACGGCGGGGCTGGTCCAGCCCCGCCCGGGGGCCTCGATCACACCCCAGACCAGGGCGAGCAGCCCGGCGCAGGACAGCAGCGCCCCGGGCCGGTCCAGCGGTCGGGCCTCCGGCGCGCGGGACTCGGGGACGGCGAGCAGGGCCGCCGCGCCGATCACCGTGATGACCGGGACGTTGAGCCAGAACGCCGCCTGCCAGCCGTACCGGTCGACCAGCAGGCCGCCCGCCACCGGGCCGAAGACGGCGCCGACCCCGGCCACCGCGGCCCAGATGCCGATCGCCCGCTTCCGGGCGGCCGGTTCGTGCAGCACGTGCACCACGGTGGAGAGGGTGGCGGGCATGAACAGGGCCGCGCCGAGGCCCATCCCGCAGCGCGCGGCGACCAGTTGGCCCGCCCCGGTGCCGAGCGCCCCGGCGGCCGAGGCGACCCCGCACAGCGCCAGCCCGGCGAGGAAGGCGCGCCGCCGCCCGTACCGGTCCCCCAGGGCGCCGCCGGCCAGCACGCAGCCGCCGAGGGCCAGGGCGTAGCCGTCCACGATCCACTGGGTCTCGGCGAGGGTCGGGCCGAGGTCGGCGCGCAGGCCGGGTACGGCCACGTTGAGGACGGTGAAGTCGAGGCCGAGCAGGAACAGCGCGGCGCAGACCACCGCGACCGCCGCCCAGGCCTGCCGCCCGGTGGCGGTCTTGTCCGGGACTGACGCGGGCCCGGGCATCAGGCGGACAGCCGCAGCGGCTCGTCGCGCCGCCGGAAGCCGATCCGGTACAGCGTGGCGGCGCCGCGCAGGAAGGTCACCTCGCTGGCCCGCAGGTAGCGGCGGTACCGCCGGTAGCCCTCGGGGCCGATGAGCCGCTCGGCCTGCTCGCGGGCCCGCAGCAGCCGGCCCGACCAGGAGGCGAGGGTGCGGGCGTAGTCCTCGGCGGAGGCGGTGAGGGCGACCACCGAGAAGTACGGGTCGCAGGCTGCGGTGATCTCGCTCAGCCGGGGCAGCTTGGCGGTCGGGAAGACGTCGCTGCCGACGAAGTCGCCGATCGGGCCGGAGCCGTCGGCGGCGCCGTCGTAGGCGATGGTCTGCAGCGACATCCGGCCGCTGGGGCGCAGCCAGCGGTGGCAGGCCGCGAAGTAGCGGGCGTACACGTCGAGGCGCTCGGCCCGGCTCATCCCGGCGGTGGCGAAGTGCTCGAAGGAGCCCATCGCGACGACGGCGTCGTACGGCCGCTCCGGGGTGTGCGCCTCCCAGCTCTCCAGCCGGGGTTCGGCGCCGGGCAGGTCGCGGGCGGCGAGGAAGTCGTACTGGGCGCGGGAGACGGTCAGCCCGACGGCTTCGCGGACGCGGTCGTCGCGGCTCGCGTGCGCCAGCATGGCGCCCCAGCCGCAGCCGACGTCGAGCAGCCGCAGGGCGTCGCCGGGGCGGGCGCCGACCAGGTCGAGGTGGTGGTCGAGCTTGGCCCGCTGGGCGCGCGGCAGCGCGGTGGCGTCGGGCTCCTCGCGGGGGATGCCGTCCCACTTGGCGGCGGTGTAGGCGTGGGTCTCGTCCAGCCAGAGGGCGTAGAAGTCGTTGCCCAGGTCGTAGTGGAACTCGATGTCGGCGGCGGTGGTGCCGGCCGTGGTGACGGTCATGCGGGTCCTGTTCCGGGTGGTCGGTCGGGGTGGTCTCGGGCGCCCGGGCGGGCTCAGGCGCCGCCGGCCCGGCGGGCCCGGACGGCGAGGGCCTGGGCGCGGCGCTCGACGAAGCGGGTGGCGCGGGCGTCGGTCCGTTCGACGTGGGCGGTGATGCGTTCGCGGGCCTGTTCGCCGACCGGGCCGAGCCCGGTCAGCTCGGTCACCCTGAGGGCGCGCAGCAGCGGGACGAGCACCTCGTCGTGGTGCACCCGCAGGTCGTAGACGCCGGCCACCGCGATCTCGGCGGCCAGCCGTCCGAAGCCGGGCATGGCCTGGCCCGGCATGGCGAAGTCGCGGATCGTGGCGTCGAGCGTGACGAGCACCTGGTCGGCGTCCACCTCGACGGCGGCGCGCAGGAGTTCGCGGTAGTAGACCATGTGGAGGTTCTCGTCCTGGGCGATCCGGGCGAGCAGCCGCTCGCAGACCGGGTCGCCGCTGAGCCGTCCGGTGTTGCGGTGGCTGACCCGGGTGGCGAGCTCCTGGACGGCGGCGTAGGCGACCATCTCGAGCACGCCGTCGAGCTCGGGGACGGTCCCGGTGGCGAGGTGTGCCATCCGGGAGCGTTCCAGCGCGACGGGGTCGACGGCGCGGGCGGCGTGCAGGTAGCCCCGGATGGCGGCGGCGTGGCGGTCCTCCTCGGCGGTCCACTGGTGCAGCCAGGCGCCCCAGGCGCCGTCCCGGGAGGTCCGGCTGCCGATGGTCCAGTGGTAGCCGGGCAGGTTGTCCTCGGTCAGCAGGTTGACGACCAGGGCGGAGCGCACGGCGGGCGACAGCGCGGACTGCTCGGGCCGCCAGGGTTCGCCGCCCAGCGGGCCGTCGAAGTCCCGGCCGAGGCCCCAGGGGACGTACTGGTGCGGGAACCACTCGCGCGCCGCCGAGAGGTGACGATTCATCAACTCCTCGGCAGTCGCTTCGAGTTCGGAGAGCCAGCGGGCGGTTTCCGCAGTAGCGATCTTCACGGGCCATGATCGTCGCCGACCGGCGCACGGCTGCGCAAGCTCGCCTCACCCGTTCAGGTGACCCCGGGATCACGGCCCCGACCTGGGTCTATGCCACCGGCAATCCGGCCGCCGACCGACCCCCCGACCGACCCCCCGACCGGCCCTCCGATCGACCCCGACCGGCCCGACACGCGGCGCGTGAACGGCAACGACAACGGTCACCAGTACAGCCTTTGGATCTTTGTCGATTCTGCGGTTCACTTCGAGTGCGGGCGATCGCACCCCGTCACCACCCACCCGTGCGTCCAGAGAGGACTTCGATGGCCGGGCACGAGCATTCCCACGATGATCATGCGCATGACCACCAGAACCCGAAGGGCCACGGCCACGGAGGGCACGGCGGCCACGCGCACGGCCACGGGGGCCACGGCGGCCACTCCCACGGCGTCGCCGCCGACGCCGACCGCCGCTGGCTGGTCAGCGCCCTCGCCCTGATCGTCGTCTTCATGGCCGGCGAGGTCGTGGTCGGCTTCGCCGCCCAGTCCCTGGCCCTGATCTCCGACGCCGCGCACATGCTCACCGACGCCGCCTCGATCGTGCTGGCCCTGATCGCCATGCGGCTCGCCGCCCGCCCGGCCCGTGGCGGCTACACCTACGGGCTCAAGCGCGCCGAGATCCTCTCCGCGCAGGCCAACGGCGTCACCCTGCTGGTGCTGTCCGCCTGGCTGGGCTACGAGGCGATCACCCGGCTGATCACTCCGCCCGAGGTGACCGGCTCACTGGTGCTGATCACCGCGCTGATCGGGATCGTGGTCAACCTGGCCGCCACCTGGTGCATGTCCAAGGCCAACCGCAGCTCGCTGAACGTCGAGGGCGCCTTCCAGCACGTGCTCACCGACCTCTACGCCTTCATCGCCACCGCCGTGGCCGGTCTGATCGTGCTGACCACCGGCTTCGTCCGGGCGGACGCGATCGCCTCGCTGATCGTGGTCGCACTGATGCTCAAGGCGGGCATCGGGCTGGTCCGGGACTCCGGGCGGATCTTCCTGGAGGCCGCCCCGGCCGGGATCGACCCGGACGCGGTCGCCGACCGGCTGGTCACCGAGCCGCTGGTCGAGGAGATCCACGACCTGCACATCTGGGAGATCACCTCCAACCAGCCGGCCCTGTCCGCGCACATCCTGGTCACCCCCGGCGGCGACTGCCACGCCGTCCGGCGCGAACTGCAGCGCCGGCTGGCGAAGGAGTACGGCATCACCCACAGCACCCTCCAGGTCGACCACGTCGGCGAGGACGAGGCGGGCGCGCTGCTGCAGATCGCCGGCCCGGGCGAGCCGGCCGCCGAGCACTGCGCGGACGCCCACGGCCCGGTGCACCGCGCCGGCCCGCACGAACACTGAGCGCGAACACCGAGCACGAGCATTGACCGTCGGCACTGAGACCGCCCTTTGTCGCCGCGGTGCGGCATGATCTGACTCGTGACCGCACCGCGACTGATGCTGCTCGACTCCGCCAGCCTGTACTTCCGGGCCTACTACGGCGTACCGGACTCCCTGCGCTCGCCGCAGGGGGAGCCGGTCAACGCCGTCCGCGGCCTGCTGGACTTCATCGCCCGGCTGGTCCACGACCACCGGCCGGACGAACTCGTCGCCTGCATGGACGCCGACTGGCGTCCGCAGTGGCGGGTGGACCTCGTCCCCTCGTACAAGACCCACCGGGTCGCCGAGGCCGCCGTGGACGGCGAGGAGGAGGTGCCGGACACCCTCGCCCCGCAGGTCCCGGTGATCGAGCAGGTGCTGGACGCCCTCGGCATCGCCCGGGTCGGCTCCCCCGGCTACGAGGCGGACGACGTGATCGGCACCCTCACCGCCCGCGCCGAGGGCCCGGTGCAGATCGTCACCGGCGACCGCGACCTCTTCCAACTGGTCGACGACGAGCGGCGGATCACCGTGCTCTACCCGGTCAAGGGCATGGGCAACCTCCAGGTCACCGATGACGCGGTGCTGCTGGAGAAGTACGGCGTGCGCGGCGACCAGTACGCCGACATGGCGGCGCTGCGCGGCGACCCGTCGGACGGCCTGCCCGGCGTCAAGGGCATCGGCGAGAAGACCGCCGCCCAGCTGATCAACGAGTACGGCGACCTGCCCGCGATCCGCGCCGCCGCCCTCGACATCGGCTCCCGGCTCACCCCGGCCCGCCGCCGCAACATCGTCGAGGGCGCCGCCTACCTGGACGTCGCCCCCACCGTCGTCCGCGTCGCCCAGAACGCCCCCCTCCCGGAGTTCGACCCGGCCCTCCCCCGCGAGCCCGCCGACCCGATGACACTGGAGCACCTCGCCGCCCGCTGGGGCCTCGGCACCTCCCTGGAACGCGTCCTGGAGACCCTCGCCACCCGCTGAGCGCCGCAGAAGGGGCCCGCACGAACCCTCTCGCGCGGGCCCCGATCATCTGCCTTCACGCGGCGGCGAGTTCGGCGGCTCAATGGGCGAGTACCTTCGCCGTACAGCGACGCACCGAGAAGGGGAACTCATCATGGCGCAACCGACTGTGCCCGGCGCACTCCCGTCCGCATACCGAGGCTTGATCCTCGACTTCGCCGGCGTCCTCACCACGGATGCTCTCGCTGTGCACCGCGAGTGGTGCGTAAGCCAGGGACTCGACCCCGAGGCCTGGCGCCGCACGCTAAACACGCACCCGGCCGTCCGGCAGCTTTACGCGGACCTTGAGCGCGGCACCCTCAGCCAAGCGGACTGGAACCGGCAGACCGCGCCGTACCTCGGACTGGCCGACCACCAGAACCTGATGGGCCGAGCATGGGCCGGCGTCCGGCCGGCGGCCGACATGGTGACCCTCGCCAAAGCCGCCCGAGAAGCCGGGTATGTGGTCGCCATGCTGTCAAACAGCTTCGGCCTGGACCCCTACGACCCGTACGCCGCCTGCGGCGTGTGGGACCTGTTCGACGTCACAGTGGTCTCCGAGCGCGAGGGAATCGCCAAGCCGGACCCGGCGATCTACCGGCTGACGCTGGACCGCATGGGCCTGCCGGGCGAGGCGTGCGTGTTCGTCGACGACCACCCGGTGAACCTGCCGCCGGCCGAAGCGCTCGGCATCACCACGGTTCTCGCCGACGGCCAGCCCGGCACCTCCGCCCGGGTGGCGTCCCTACTCGGCATCGGCGCCTGCGTCTGACCCTCCAACAAGCCGGCCACGCCCCGCACGTGAACTGACGTACGGGGCACAACCGTTCCATGTCACACCCCCACCCTGCGGGGGTACCGTCCCTGGAAGGCACAACCTGAGACGGAGTCAGCCGATGACCCTGTGGGCAGAACGGACCACGGCGGAGCGCGTCAAGATCCTGCGCGGCCGGGAGGTGACGCAGGAGAACTTGGCGGAGAAGTCGGGCGTGTCCCTCGGCACGATCCGAAAGCTCGAACAGGGCGGCAACCTGTCGCTGCCCTCGCTGATGAAGGTAGCCGTCGGCCTCGGCACGGACGTGTCGGTGATCCTCGGCCAGCAGTCCCCGCGCCGGGGCATGGAGCTGGACGAACGCTCGGCCCTGCGGGCGGTGTCGGCGGCCGTGCACGACACCGGCCTTGGCATCGGCACCGACATCGAGCCCAGCAACCTGGAGGACCTGCGGGATGCCGTGCGGCGCGCTGACGCCGCGTTCTGGAGCGGCCGCTACGTGGAGCTCGGCGCGATCCTGTCCGCCCTGCTGCCCGAGGCGCGGGCGCTGTTCGACGCCTCCGGGCCGGACCGGCGCGACGCCTCGGGCGGCGTCCTCGCCGACGCGTTCCAGACCGCCGCCGTCATGGCCAACATTCTCGGCGCCCGGGACCTCGGATACACCGCGATCACCCACGGCCGCAACGTCGCCGACCAGGTCGGTGATGACCTTCGGTCCGCCCACCTGATGGCGTCGCTGTCGTGGATCTGCCTGCGCGACGGCCATACCTCCAAGGGCGTTCACGTCGCCGAGCAGGCTGCCGCCAAGGTCGAGCCGCGTATGTCCGACAGGGACCCGGACCGGCTCAGTGTGTACGGGCAGCTCGTCACGAACGCCGCCGTCGCCGCGTCCCGAGGCGGGGCAAGCGCGGACACCGCCCGGGACTTCCTGAGCCAGGCTCACGCCGTCGCGGCCCGAATCGGCCGCGAGCACGCCCGAGGTAACCAGGGCCAGCCGTTCGGGCCGTCATACGCCGCTACGCAGGCCATGTCGGTGGCGATGGCGCTCGGCGACACCGCCGGCGCGCTGCGACGGATCGAGACGACCCATCTCGACCCGAACATGCCGCTGTCCACGCGGGCCAGGTTTCACCTGGACATCGCGCTGACACGCACTGAGACGCGGCAGTGGGAGGCTGCCGCCGCCGCGTTGAAGGAGGCGTGCCGGATCGCCCCGACATGGGTCCGGCACCAGGCTCTTCCGGGGGTGATCACGGACCGGATCGCGGACGTGTCGGTGTCCATGGCGCGGAGCGTTGCGCAGGCCGCCGGCGTCCCACTGGTGATCAGGTAGCACGCCACGTCGGGGCGTGGTGGTAGTGAGCTGCGGACGTATGCCGCTACCACGCCCCATGGCGCCCGGCCGCAGTGACGGGCGCGGGTACCACGGCGCGTGGTGGTCGGCGGTGGGTGACTTCGTCGGCTACCACGACCCGTGTATTCACCGACGGTGATCGTTCGATGACAGTGGTCGACATGACCAGCGACCTTCCCCGACCCGTCGGCCGCGTCCCCGTCGCCATCTACATCTGCATTGGTGACGCACCCGCCGCCGATATCATCACCGCCCATGTCCGCGCCTTCGCCGAGGCCCGTCTGTGGCCGGCGGCCGTGCTCGCCGTGGACAGCGACCCCGCGCAGCCCCTGACGGCCCGGCTCGGCTGGCAGGCCGTGACCGACGCCCTGTCCAAACAGACGGTCGTCGGCGTTGTTACCTGGACCCGCGACATGCTCCACGACGACCCCATGGCCAGCCCGAGCCGGCACGCGGCCGCCTTCGACCGGCTCGCCACCGTCCTGCGAGAACGCGGCGCATTCCTCGCCGCCGCCCATCCCGGCACTGTCGCGGTGCCGCTACGCCGCTCCCCTGGCGACCACTGGCGCCGGCGCGAGCTCGCGTCCTCGGCCGCCGGCCTGTTCACCCCCCGCCGCGCGGCCGGACTCGGCACCGACCCGAGGCACATCGGATGCTGACCTGGCCGACCGCCGCGTGCCCCGCGTGGGACCGGCGATGACCACCACCTTTGAACGGACCCCACCGGCCGCCCCGCCGGCCCCGGCCACCATCCGGCTGCCTTACGCCCTGCAGTCGGCCCGCGACGCCCGCCGCCTGGTCAGCGCCAAGCTCACCGAGTGGGGCTTGCCCAACCTGGCCGACGACGCGGCGCTGATCATCTCCGAGCTGGTGGGCAACGCGGTGCGGACCGGCTGCCAGACGCACATGATCGTCGCTGTACGCCGCCCCACAGCCGGCACCGTGCGCCTACTGGTCTCCGACGGCTCGGCGTCGCCGCCCGTGCGGATCGATGCCAACCCCACCGCCGAGTCCGGCCGGGGTCTGACCCTGGTTCACCACCTGACGAACGGCAAGTGGGGCGTCCAGCTCTGGCCCCGGGGCAAGGTCGTCCACGCCGACCTTGCCGTGGCGGAGGACGACGCCTGACGGCACCAAGACTCCGCCCGGCGTCCCGGGCGGACCCGGCGCCGACCGCGTGCATCCCTCGAGCAGCGGCCGGCACCCCAACAACCCTGATCGCGAACACCACCCGAAGGAGACGGCCGTGTTCCTGCCCTATCCCGTGATCGAGCAGCTGACCGACACGCAGGTCAAGAGCTGGGAACAGCACTTCGCCGGCGATGGCCACGAGCGCCCCCGCTCCATCGAGGAGGGAATCTGGCGCCGCACGCAGGACGCCGCAAACGCGGCACAGTCCGGCTGGTCGGTGGACAACGCCGGGCGCCGCCGGGTCGTCCACTACCGCTACCAGTACGGGCTCGACTACACGTTCCCCGTCCCGCGCCTGGTCCTGTCGGACCTGTACCTGTTCCACTCCTTCACCGCCCCCGCCAGCGAGATCGCTGCGTACCTGCGGCAGATCGGCGTGTGGCTCGACCAAGGCGGCTGGCGCTCGAAGGGCGATGGCGTGTGGGCAAAAGGTGACCTGCGCGTCAGCGTCGCCGATTACGACGACCACCCGCAGGACGAGCGCGCCGGACGTCTCACCCCGGCGGGCCTCCGGTCCGTCGACCTGTGTTTCATCTCTGAGGACTTCAAAGTCCAGCGCACCGTGCGGAATCTGCCGTGGGACGTCCTCGCGGGCGGCATGCGGGTCAAGGAGCAGCGCGGAGAACCCTCGATCGCACCCGACCTCACGCCGATCCTGGACTTCCTGCCGTTTCAGGTCGAAGTCGGCTGCGGCACGTCCATCGAAGCCGGTATCCCACCGCTGCATTACCTGCACGAGGTGTACCGGGTCACCGACCGCCGCGACAACGCCCTGACGCAGTCGCACGCCTTCACCCTCAGTCCCGAGGCCGACTCGCTGGTGCCCGAGATGCTGCTCAGCGCGGACACCAAGGCACCCGACCTGGTCTCCATGTTCCGCGCGTGCTTCCTCGCCGAACCGACGGCCGCGCACCGCGCGCTCAAGGCCCTGCACACCGCCGGACACCTGGTCGGCCCCGTGATCACGCACAACTTCGACACCCTCTCCGCGCGGGCCGGGCTGCCCGAGGTGTTCGTGCGGCGCTACGACCAGAAGATTCCCCCGGTACCGCTGCTAACCGAAGCACGGTCCCTGCTGGTCGTCGGCCTGCACGCCGACCGGCGCGCAGTCCAGCAGCGCGCCCGCGACATGGGGATGCGGATCTTCTACGTGGATCCCGAAGGGCTGGTAGAGAACGGCGCCTTCAAGCCCTACCCGATCGAGGGAGCCCGCAGCGGCGACGTCATCGTGCGCCAAGACGCGATCCCGGCCCTGCTCAGGCTGTGCGAGCTGCTGAACGTCACAGTCTGACATGACGTCATATACCGCCGAGATCAAGACCTTCGGGCCGGTAGCGTCGCGAGAGCGCACACGCCCGTGCGCCCTCGCGACCACTCCACTTCGACAAGGACCGTCATGCGCGTTTCCGTGATCGGCTGCGGCCACCTCGGCATCCCCCACGCCGCCGGGATGGCCCACCTCGGCCACGAGGTCTTGGGCGTCGACGTCGACGCTGCCAAGATCGACCAGCTCAACCAAGGGGAAGCCCCGATCTTCGAAGCCGGGCTACCCGAATTGCTCACCAAGCACACCACCTCCGGGCAGTTGCGGTTCACGACCAGCGTCGCCGAGGCCGCCACATTCGCCGACGTGCACTTCCTCGCAGTCGGAACCCCGATCGACGCCGACGGCCGCTCCTACGACCCCGGGCAGGTCTTCGGAGCCGCCCGCGCGCTCGCGCCGCACCTGACGCGGCCGTGCACGATCATCGGGAAATCGACCGTCACCGTCGGAACGACCGCCCACCTGACGCGTCTTGTGCGGCGCCTCGCCCCCGCCGGTGAAGCCGTTCAGGTCGTCTGGAACCCAGAGTTCCTGCGCGAAGGCCACGCCGTCGACGACACCCTGCGACCGGACCGCCTCGTGGTCGGCCTCACCGGCCCGAGCGCCGAAGCAGTCGTGCGCGAGGTGTTCGCACCGATCCTCGCCGACGGCTGCCCGCTACTCGTCACCACTCCCGAGACGGCAGAGCTGATCAAGGGCGCCGCGAACACCTTCCTCGGTCTCAAGGTGTCGTTCATCAATGCCGTCGCGGACATGTGCACCGCCGCCGGCGCGGACGTGATCACCCTTGTGCAGGCCCTCGGCATGGACCCCCGCATCGGTGCCGGCGGAATGCAGCCCGGCATCGGCTACGGCGGCGGCTGCCTTCCGAAGGACGTGCGCGCGTTCACCGCCTCTGCCGCCCACCTCGGCGCCGACGACGCCGCCGAACTGCTTCGCGCGGCTGAGCGGATCAACGAGAACCGGCCGCGCTCCGCCGCCGACTTGATCGAAGAACACCTGCAGCGGCCCTTGAACGGCGCGCGGGTCGCCATGTGGGGCGCCTCCTTCAAGGCCGGCACCAACGACGTCCGGGAGTCCCCGGCCCTCGCCCTGGCGTCGCTGCTGCACACCCGAGGCGCGCAGGTCACGGTGCACGACCCGCACGCGAACGCCACGGCGATCATTCGGCACCCCGAACTCGACTACGCCGACACCATCGGCGAGGCCTGTCGGCAGGCGGACGCGGTCGTGATCGGTACGGAGTGGCCGCAGTTCCGCGACGCCGACCCCACCGAACTCCGGCCACTGGTGAACAACCCCCTCGTCATCGACCTACGAAACGTCCTGGATGCCACCTTGTGGCGTGCCAGCGGATGGACCGTCCACCAGCTCGGCCGGCCGCAACCCACCAGCTAGACCCGAGAGGAACACCACGATGGAAAATCTCTTCGACGCGATCGAGAACCTGTCGGCCGTGTGCCGCGCTGCCGGCTCCGGCCTGCCGCCGGAGGAACTGAAGTCCTTGCAGGTCGGCAAAGTCGGCGAGGAAGCGGGCGAGGCCATGCACGCCCTGCACGGCCTCAAGGGACTCACCACCTGCGCCGACGACCACACCTGGGCCGAGGTGCAGAATGATCTGACCGGTGCCGTCATCGCCGCCATGATCGCCATGCACTACGTAGACCCTGACGGCTGGCGCCAGACCTTCGCCGAGATCTTCCACCGCCGGACCCGTCGGGGCCGCGAGGCAGCGACCGCCGTATGACCCCGTCGCCCCAGCCGCCTGAGGCAGGCGGCTGGGAACGAAGTCCCGAAAGCCTGGGGGTAGTTGGCGGCCCTCGCTCGGGCCGAGCGAGGTGTCGAGCACATGGGCCGCCA
>NZ_JBHVUS010000068.1:0-16598 GCF_042884005.1 Kitasatospora sp. NPDC058162 | reverse complement strand
ACCGAGACCCCCGAGCTCGTCGAGGAACTGCGCGCCCACGTCGGCCGCACCCTCGGCCCGATCGCCAAGCCCAAGCAGATCAAGGTCGTCGGCGAACTCCCCAAGACCCGCTCCGGCAAGATCATGCGCCGCCTCCTGCGCGACATCGCCGAAGGCCGCGAGGTCGGCGACACCACCACCCTCACCGATGCCGCCGTGATGGCGACCATCCAGGCCCAGCTGACCGACGGTCCGCTCGGGGGCTGAGCCCGTCCCGTACGCCCTGCGGGCCGCTCACCGGTTCCCCTCCCCGGTGAGCGGCCCGGGGCCGTGCGCGAGCACCACCTGTCACCACCTGTCACCACCTTCGAACTCCCCCGAGGAACAACCACGTTGTCGTACCGGCCCGCATTCGCCGCCACCCGGGCGACCGCCGCACTCGCCCTGCTCCCCTGCCTCCTGATCGTCACCGGCCAGCAGGACCGGGCCGGGGCGGACCGGTCCGACGGCCGCGGCGGTCCGTTCACGCACGCGTCCGCCGACCGCTCCGGAACGGTGTCACCGGGACCGGACCGCTTCCGGTCCCTTCCCCTGCCCCACGACGGGCTCAGCGGGCTCGGCGACCTGACGGCCGGCCGGTCCGAGCTGAGGGTGACGGCGTTCGGGGTGGACTCCTCGCACGCCGCCGACGGCGCCGCGGTGACCGCCATGCCGGAGAATGCCGAGGAGAACCAGGAATGGCTCGTACGGCCCACCGCCGGCGACGCGTTCCTCCTCCAGTCGCTGCTGCTGAGCACCGGTGAGGACACGACCGGCCCCCTGCTGCTCACCGCGGACGCGGACGGCTCCGTCCACCTCTCCGCCGAGCGCCCCGGCAGCGGGCCGGAGGCCGCGGCCGAGGACCAGTCGTGGACCTTCGCGGACCTCTCCGCCCCGCTCCGCTGGACCGCCCCCGACGGACGCTCCGCCACCCGGCTCCGGATCCAGGCCCACGACGGCCGCTGCCTCCTCGACCAGGGGTACGGCGAGCGGCTCACCCTCGGAGCCTGCGACGACCCCCGGGCCTGGTGGACCGCCGGAGGACTGACCGGCTGAGCTCGTACCGCGGCTGCCGGTGCGGCTACAGTCCGTCCCATGAGTGAGCCGCTGCATCCTCCGTTCGGAAACTTCACGACCGTCGTCGCGGCGCTGGAGGTCTGCGACGACCTCGCCGCCCCCGTGGCCGACGCCCTGAAGAACTGGGACGTCCGGGAGGCCGCCGAGTCCGTGCTGTACGCGGACACCGACCCCGGGAAGGCGGACACGGCGGTGTTCTGCGAGTACTACGCGGTGCCGCCGGAGCTCTCCGCGAACTGCGTGGTGGTCGCGGCCAAACGCGGCGGGGAGGTCACCCTGGCCGCCTGCCTCGCCCTCGCCGACACCCGGGTGGACGTCAACCGGGCCGTCCGCACGCACTTGGGGGCGCGCAAGGCCTCGTTCGCGCCGATGGACACCGCGGTCGAGCTGACCGGCATGGAGTACGGCGGCATCACCCCCGTCGGCCTGCCCGGCAGCTGGCCGCTGCTCATGGACGAGGCGGTGGCCGCGGCACCGTACGTCCTGGTCGGCAGCGGCCGGCGGCGGGGCAAACTCATCCTCCCCGGCTGGGCGCTGGCCCGACTGCCGGGCGCCGAGGTGCTGGCGGGCCTGGCCGGCTGAGGACCCGAACAGCGGAGCGGCACCGGGCGCGGGAAGTCGGCCGGTCCGACTTCCCGCGCGGGGAGTCTCAGATACCCAGCGCCTCGGCGGCCAGCGCCGTGCCCTCCAGGCGGGCCTTGATCTTGGCGAAGGCGACGTCGCGCGAGGTCGACAGGTCGTCGGCGAAGGACGCGAAGCCGCTGTCGTCGCAGGTGCCGAGGCGGTCGGCGGGCAAGTACTGGGCGGCCCGCAGCACGCGGTCGCGCACCTCCTCGGCGGTCTCCACCCGCGGGTCGACCGGGTCGGTGACGCCGACGAACACCTGGCCCTCGGCGGGCAGTTGGGCGGCGATCATGCTCAGCACCCGGTCCTGGTCGGCTTCACCCGCCAGCGCGAGGTAGAAGTTGCCCACCTTGAGCTGGAAGAACGAGGGCAGCAGCTCCGCGTAGTCGACGTCGAGGCTGTGGGTGGAGCCCTGGTCGGCGCCGGGGTCGGTGTGGGCCCCGATCCGCGCCCGCTCGGTCTCACTGAACCGTTCCAGCACCCGGTTGTCGAGCTCGACGAAGTCCCGGAGCACCTGGCCGCTGGGGTCGAGCTTCAGCGACAGCCGGGCCTCGGTGAACTCCAGCTGCACGGCGTGTGCGCCGGCCTCCAGGCAGCCCCGGATGTCGGCCTCCGCACCGTCGACCAGGTCGTCGAGGAAGGCCTCGCGCGAGTACCCGTCGATGCCGTTCGCCGGGTAGAGCAGGCTGAGCAGCGAGGGCGCCACCACCGACTGCTTGACCGGCACGGTGGCGACCTTCTGCGCGGCCCGCAGGTACTGCTCGGCGTGCACCCGGTAGCGGAAGGGCCCGGAGGTCAGCGCCGGCAGCTGCCGGGTGTGGCCGTCGGCGAACGGGATGACGATGCCGTCGGGGGACAGCCCGGTGGCCCCGTCGAGGGGGTAGGTGTAGGCGCTGGGCTTGGCCTGGTCGCCGTCGGTGACGACCGGCGAGCCGAGGGCCTCCAGCCGTTCGACGGTCTCCTTGACGGCGTTCGCGCTGTCAGCGGAGCGGGGCAGGCTGCCGATGAGTTCGGAAGGAATGGTCATGGCTCGGCAGCCTAGGAGCCGGGGCGGGCCCGATCACCGGATACGGTCGGGCCCGCCCGCAACACCGCCCCTGAGTGGTAATGCGGGCGAGCCGACTTGACGCATGGTCAGACGATGGAGCCCAGGCCGAAGGAGCTCGCCACCAGCCCCAGGACGTACGGGGTCTCGGCGCCGTTCAGGGCTGTCGGGTCGACCGTGTAGACCACCTTGCGGGAGAGGTCGCGGGTGGCGAAGACGCCGCCGGTGGAGCCGGGCCGGGAGCCGGTCTTGCCCCAGGCCACCACGCCGTGGGCGGCGAGGCGCTCCAGCCCCATGCTCATGCACGCCTTGCCGTCCGGGCAGTGGCCGCTGTGCGGGGCGACCGGCACGTCCGGGACGGTGAACAGCTTCTCCTGCTCGGCCGCCGGGAGCAGCCGGCCCCGGAACAGCGCGGTGATGAAGCGGTCCAGATCGGGGGCGCTGGAGATCATGCCGCCCTCGGCCCAGGGCCAGGGGCTCTGCTCGGTCACGTCGACCCGGTGCGAACCCGAGCCGCCGTCGGCGTCGGGGACGGTGAGGTACGGGCGGGTGGCGGGATGCCGCAGCCCGGGGTCGTCACCGTCCGGGAGGGAGGTGTCGTGCAGGCCGAGCGGCCGGATGATCCGCCGGCGCAGCTCGTCGGCGTAGCGGTGGCCGGTGACCTTCTCGACGATCAGCCCGGCGACGAAGGTGTTCATGCCGTTGTACTGCTGCTCGGTACCGGGCGTGAAGCCGAGCGGCTGGCCGGCCATGGTGGCGAGGACCTGCTCGGGGGTGAAGGAGTCATAGCGGTGGGCCTCGAACCAGGTGGTGGTTCCGTCGCCCCAGGGCACGTTGGTGCCGTTGGGCAATCCACTGGTGTGGTTGAGTAGTTGGCCGACCGTGACGCCCTGGTAGGGGAAGTCCGGGAGGTACTGCCGCACGTCGCCGTCCAGGTCGACCCGGCCCTCGGCGGCGAGTTGCAGCACGACGGTGGCGGTGAAGATCTTCGAGACCGACCCGATCCGGTACCGGCCGTCGGTGTCCACGGCCATGCCGTCCTCCGCCGAACTGTCCTCGAAGCGCCCGGTGGAGCCGGTGATCCGGACGAAGGCGGCGGAGACGTCGGCGGCGGGCCGCTTGGCGAGGGCGGCCCTGACGGCGGCCGGGTCCAGCGGCGGGACGGCGGACGTGCCCGCGGAAGCGGTGGCGGTGCCGGGCACCGCGGCGAGGGCGGGCGTGCCCGCACCGACGGTCAATGCGGCCGCCAGGGCGCCGGCGGCGACAACGGCCCAACGGGTGCGGTGCGGGTAGGCGTTCACGGGTGCTGCATCTCCATACTGGTAGTCCTCCGGGCCGGTGTTCCGTTTCCCGGCCCGCCCGAGGAGTCTTCCGAAGCCGGGGGCGAAGATCATCAGGGTCCGGACGCCGCTGATCCCTGATCTTCTGTCAGGGGTGACCCTGAGTCCGCAGGCCCGCAGGCCCGGAACCCGGTTCACCCGGTTCACCCGGTTCACCCGGTTCACCCGGCGAGGGTTCACGATGCGGGTCATGGTCACCGGCAGTGCCGGGCCGGTGGCACCGCGCGCCGCGGGTGTCCGAAAACGGATGGTTGTCGGTAATGAACGGTTGTGTTCCCTATCTCCCGGAGCTACCGTCGGTAGTGGCGAACGAGTCCGTCCCCCCTGCCCCCCGCGTTCGCCCCCGAGCCTTTGGGGAACCTGCCATGGTCACCTCGCGTGCCCTGGCCACGGCTCCGCCCGCGACCGCACGTCGGGGCCAGCACCCAGGGATTGCCCTCACCGTCATCGCGGCCACCCAGCTGATGGTGGTCCTCGACATCACGATCGTGAACATCGCCCTGCCGCACATCCAGCGGGCGCTGAGTTTTTCCACCACCAACCTGTCCTGGGTGATCAACGCCTACACCCTGACCTTCGGCGGGCTGCTGCTGCTCGGCGGCCGCGCGGGCGACATCCTCGGGCGCCGGCGGGTGTTCATCGTCGGCGTGCTGCTGTTCAGCTTCGCCTCGCTGCTCGGCGGGGTCGCCCAGTCCTCGTCCTGGCTGCTGGCGGCCCGGGCGTTGCAGGGGGTGGGCGGGGCGATCGCCTCGCCGACGGCGCTGGCGCTGATCGCCACCAACTTCAAGGAGGGCCCGGAGCGCAACCGCGCGTTCGGCGTCTACTCGGCCGTGGCCGGCGCGGGCGGCGCGGTGGGCCTGCTGCTCGGCGGCATGCTCACCTCCTGGCTGTCCTGGCGCTGGGTGCTGTTCGTCAATGTGCCGATCGGCATCGCGATCGCGCTGCTGGCGCCGCTCTACATCAACGAGTCCGACCGCCACCCCGGGCGCTTCGACCTGCCCGGCGCGTTCACCGCCACGGCGGGCATGGTCTCGCTGGTGTACGGCTTCATCCGGGCCTCCGACCACGGTTGGACGGACGCCGTCACACTCACCGCCTTCAGCCTCGCGGTGGTGCTGCTCGCCGCGTTCATCCTCAATGAGCGGCGGGTCCCCCAGCCGATCACCCCGCTGCACCTGCTGCGCGACCGCAACCGCTCCGGCGCGTTCGGGCTGATGCTGTGCGTGGCCGCGACGATGTTCAGCATCTTCTTCTTCATCACCCTGTTCGTGCAGGAGATCCTCGGGTTCAGCCCGCTGCGAGCGGGCTTCGCCTTCCTGCCGATCAGCGTGGCGATCGTCGCGGCCGCCCAGTTCGCCGCCCGCAACCAGATCCGGTGGGGCGCGAAGCCGTTCCTGGTCGCGGGGTCGGTCCTGGTCCTCAGCGGCGTGTTCTGGGCGACCCGGATCGACATCCACAGCACCTACGCCGGCGGCATCCTCGGGCCGACCCTGCTGTTCGGCTTCGGGATGGGCTCGATCTTCGTCCCGGTGATGCTCACCGTCGTCTCGCACGTGGCCCCGCACGAGACCGGCGCGGCCACCGGCAGCCTCAACACGATGCAGCAGGTGGGCGGTTCGCTCGGCCTGTCGATCCTCGTCACGGTGTACGGCACGGCCAGCCGCAACGAGGCCGGGGCCCAGGTCGGGAAGTTCCTCCGGCAGGCCACCCCGCAGCAGGCCCTCCAGTTCAGGGCGACCGGCAAGCTCCCGGCGCCGTACTCCTCGGAGGTGCTGGTGCACGGCATCGCGACGGCCTTCCAGATGGGGCTGGTGTTCGCCTCGATCGCGGTGCTGATCGCGGTGTTCGTCATCAAGGTCCGGCGGGTGCCGCAGGCGCCGCACGTCAGCCCTTCGGGGGGCGGTACTTGACAGGGCGTCGGGGCGTCGAGGACAGTCCTTTACGCAAATGGTTTTCATCTTCGCTAACCATTCCCGTCCGCGCCGCGCGCGCCCCGCGAAAGAGGACTCCCATGTCGCTCGACGTCTCCCCCGCCCTGCTCGACCAGGCCCGCGACGGCCACGTCGACCAGGCCGACTTCCTCGACACCGTCCGCGTCTCGCTCCCCTACGCCTACCAGGTCGTCGCCGGGCTCAGCACCGAACTCTCCGCCTCCGAGGCCGAGTTCAGCACCGACAACACCACCCCCAGCGACGAGCAGCGGGCCCAGCTGCTGCGCGCGCTCGCCAGCAACGCCATCCGCGGCAGCCTGGAGGACCACTTCGGCGTGAAGCTCGCCTTCGTCAACTGCCACCGCGTCGGCGCCTTCCGGCCCGGCTCCGAGGACAGCGCGGCGTACCGCGAGTTCACCTCGCTGCACAACCAGATCCGCAACCAGAGCCCGGAGTTGCGCAGCTGCTGACCCGGATCCCGGTCATGGCCGGCGCCCACCCGGGAGCGGGTGGGCGCCCGCCGTGCGCGTACCCGGCGTTGCGCCGGGTTGCCGCCCGTTGCGCCGTATTGCGGCCCCTTGTCCGGATCACGCGCCGATCTTGTCGCGCGCCCGGCGCTCTGCGTACGGTCGACGGGCACCCCCCGTCCGGCCCTCCCCCGGGCCGCAAGACCCCACGCGGAGCCGCCACCATGCCGTCCTCCCCCCGACCGCTGCGGAAACTCGGCTTCCTCACCATCGGGCTCTTCGACGAGGCCGACCCGCGCCGGGGCCACGAGTCCACCCTCGACCTGATCACCCTCGGCGAGCAGCTCGGCTTCGACAGCGCCTGGCTGCGCCACCGCCACCTCCAGTACGGGATCTCCTCCCCCGTCGCCGTCCTCGCCGCCGCCACCCAGCGCACCAGCCGGATCCAGCTCGGCACCGCCGTCACCCCGCTCGGCTGGGAGAACCCGCTGCGGCTCGCCGAGGACCTCGCCACCGTCGACCTGCTCTCCGGCGGCCGGCTCAACCCCGGTTTCAGCGTCGGCCCGCCCGTCCACTACGAGCACGTGCGCGGTGCGCTCTACCCCGACACCGGGGACCACGAGGACTTCTCCCCCGCCCGCGCCGAGCGCTTCCTCGCCCTGGTCCGCGGCGAGGACGCCTCCGACTTCGCCGGCACCGAGGGCATCGAGGTGTACTCACGCCGCGTCCAGCCGCACTCCCCCGGCCTCGCCGACCGGCTCTGGTACGGCGCCGGCAGCCTGCGCTCGGCCCGCTGGGCCGGCGAGCAGGGGCTCAACCTGCTGACCAGCAGCGTGGTCAAGCCCGAAGCGGCCGACCCCGGAGCCGACTCCGCACCGGACCCCGCACCGGACTTCGCCACCATCCAGGCCGAGCAGATCCGCGCCTTCCGGGCCCGGCACCCGGACGGCGAGCGCGCCCGGGTCTCGCAGGGCCTGGTGGTCATCCCCACCGACAGCGCCACCCCCGAGCAGCGTGCCAAGTACCGGGCGTACGCGCTCTCCCGCACCCCGCGCACCCTCACCCCGCAGGGCCCGAACCGGCTGCTCTTCGCCCCCGACCTGGTCGGCGACTCGGCGGAACTCGCCGAACGACTGCACGCCCACGCCGGCTTCCGGGAGGTGGACGAGGTCGCCTTCGCGCTGCCGTTCAGCTTCGAACCCGAGGACTACGTGCAGATCCTCACCGACCTGGCCACCCGGCTCGGCCCCGCCCTGGGCTGGTCGCGCTCGGCGCCGGGGCAGGGCTGAGCGGCTGACCCGTCGGTGCGGCGGCCGAGGCCCGCACCGACGGGCGCCCGGCCGTCCCCTACCGTCGCCGCATGCACCCGACCCGCCCCACCCTGATCCGGCCGCCCGAGACGCTCCTCGACACGCCCGGCACCCGGCTCAGCCACGGCGGGCTGCTCGACACCCCGGCCGGGCTGTTCACCGTGGTCGCCCTGGGGCGTGTCTGACAATTCGCGTCGGATCAGCGCGCGGCGTCGGGGTGCGTGCATCGCAAGGCGGAGGAGGGAGCCACTGCGGTGGGGGCACCTCCCGGCCGAAGGCTGGGGGCCATTGGCGACCGACGACAACGCGGCGAGGTGCGCTTGTGCCCTGGGGGTACCTCCCGGCCGAAGGCTGGGGGAGCGTCGCGCGCCCGGCGGGAATTGTCAGACACGCCCTGAAACACCGCCCGGTGCCGCCGGCCGCCAAGGCCGTCCCGCTCTGGCTCGCCTACCTCACCCGGCCCGGCGACTCCCACGCCGTCCTCGCCCTGCCAGGCGTCTTCAACGACCCGGAGTACGGCGTGGAGTTCGTGATCTGCCGCTTCGGTCCGGTGCCCGAGCGCGGCGGGCTGGTGCTGGTCGTCCACCACGCCCTCCTGCCCCGCTCGGCGGCGCTGCTCCTCGACGCCCCGGCCACGCCCTCCGCCACCACCGAACTGCTCGCCGAACCGGCGACGCTGGGCGGCTCCGAGGCGGGGGACGTCCGGGTCTGGCACAGCGGGGCGCTGCGGGTCGGCGGCCTGCTGCACACCCACCTCGAAGCCACCGCCGACCGGCCCGGGCTGCTGGCCGGCCCGCTCGGCTGGGAGCTCTCCCCGGACCGGCCGTCCGGCACCCCGCGCCCGCTGGAGGTCGGCGTCGAGCCCAGGGACGGTTACCGGCACGGCAGCGGCAGCCGGGGCGAGCAGCACTCCACCCTCGACGCCCTGCTCACCGCCTCCGCGGCCGAGCAGCGGATCCACTGGACCTGCCACCCGCTGGGGCTGACCGGAAGTTCCACGATCTCCGGGAGTTGAGCCGCAACCGAACCCGAATCGGGCACGTCCCAGCGGATACGAACGGCCCACCGGCCGGACGACAGCACTGGGGGGAACCATGATCGAACCACGGGACGCCGCACCGGCGCCGTCCGCCCTGCAGCCCTGCCCGGGCTGCGCCCGGACCGACCAGGTCCGAAGCGTTCCGGCCGTCCACCTCGCGGGCCGGGACACCGTCACCGTCACCTCCCGGGACAGCGACGGCAACCGCCGGACCCGGACCCAGGAGATCACCAGCCCGCTCGCCCGGGCCCTGGCCCCTGCCCCGGACCGGCACCCCGAACGCGTCCCGGCCTTCCTGGGCTTCCCCGCCCTGTTCGCGGCGGGGTTCCTGTTCTTCGTCGCCGACTCGCAGAGCGAGTTCGACGACTCCAAGGCCAAGATGTTCGCCGGAAGCCCCCTGGCCGACCCGTCGGACTCCTCCCAGGCCGACTCCTTCTACCTGTACTCAGGGATCGCGCTCTTCCTCGCGATCGCACTGTTCGCCACGGCCGTACTGCTCCGGGTCATGACCAACCGCGAACTCGCCGGCCGTCCGCAGGCCGAGCGGCTCTGGTCCACGGCCTGGTACTGCGCCCGCTGCGGGACCGCCCACTTCCCGCCCGGCGCCGGGCAGGGTGCGGGTGCGGTCACCCTCCCGGAGTTCCGCCGGCGGATCTGGACGGCGGGCGGCTACGGCCATCTCGTGGACCGGTACCGCGACTGATCCGGCCCGGCACCGGCTGATCCGGCCCGGCGGTTCCCGGGCCCGAGCCCCTTGGCCGGGCCCGGGAACCGCCGTGGTCAGCCACCCCGACGGGCGGTCAGTCCGCCTCGCCCGGCACCGGCACCGTCACCGGCCGGGTGCCGAGGACGGGACCGCGGGTCAGCCCGTCGAGCCGGGCCCGGATCCGCCCGGCGTCCGGGGTCCCGAGCCGCTCCGCGACGCCCAGGGCGCTGCGCAGCCAGATCTCGCCCTCGGTCCGCTCGCCCTCCTCGCACAGGCTGATCCCGGCGCCCTCCAGTGCGAGCATCTCCTGGTGCGGGAGCGGGAGTTCGCAGGCGAGGTCGCGGGCCTGCGCGTAGTGGGTGTGCGGGTTGGACCAGCCGGTCTCCGCCAGCAGCCGGCCCAGCAGGTTGAGCGCCGTCGCCTCCGCTCCCGGGTCCTGGAGGTCCCGGCTCAGGCTCAGGGCGCGCCACAGGCTCTGGAGCGCCGGTTCGTGCTCCCCGGTGGACCGTTGGGCCTCGCCGAGCTGGGCGAGCGCCCGGGCCTCGCCGGACCGGACGCCGAGCTCGTGGTAGCCGGACACCACCTCCGAGAGCCGTGCGACCGCGCTCCCGGGCCGGCCGGCCGCGTGGTCCAGCCGGCCCAGCCCGAAGAGTGCGTCCAGTTCGCCGCGCCGGCGGCCCGCGCCGCGGTGCAGCTCCAGCGCACCGGTGAACTCCCGCTCCGCGCCGTCGGTTTCGCCGAGCGCCAGGTGGGCGTCCCCGAGCAGCAGCAGGATGTCCGCCCGCCCTTCGTCGTGGCCCAGGGCCCGGTGGATCTCCAGGGCCTCCCGGTGGCTTGCGACGGCCGCCGCGTACTGCCCCATCAGCTGCTGCATCCGCCCGAGCGCCGACAGGGCGTCGGCCTGGCCCAGCCGGTCGCCGACGGCGGCATAGAGGCTCACCGCCTCCCAGTGCCGGGCGGCGGCGGCCTGGTACTGGCCGGTGAGCTCGCCGACGACGCCCAGGCCGAGGTTGGCGTCGGCCCGGCCGGGGCGGCTGTTCAGGAAGTCGAAGAGCTCCAGTGCGGGCTGGAGGTTCTGGGTGGCCTGCGCGTGGTCGCCCAACGCCCGCTGGGCGCGGGCGAGTCCGACCATCGCGGCGGCCTGGCCGAGGCGGTCCCCGGCGGCGAGGTGGAGGTGCAGGGCGGCCTGGTGGGTCTCCACCGCCGTCCCGTAGCGGCTCAGCGACTCCTGGACCCGGCCGAGTCCCGACAGCGCGTAGGCCTCGCCGGTGCGGTCGGCCAGCCCCCGGTACAGCTCCAGCGCCTGGCCGAACCGCTCCTCGGCGGCCGCCGACCCGCCCGTCAGCCCGTCCAGTTCGGCCAGGTTGAGCAGGGTCTCGGCGCGGCCGGGCCGGTGGCCGAGGACGGTGGCGCTGTCGAGGGCGAGGTGGTGCAGGATGCGGGCCTCCTGCCAGTGGCCCCGGCCGCGCAGGAAGGCGTGCAGGGCCGCCGGCAGGAGCACCGCGTGGGTGTGGCGCCCGTGCCGGACGGCGAACTCCACGGCGGCCTGGAGGTTGGCGCACTCCTCCTGCAGCCAGGCGATCGCCCGCTCCGGGGTGGACAGGTCCGGGGCCCGGTCCGCGCCCGGCGCGAGCCGTCCGGCCGTGAGGAGGGGGCGCCGGGCGAGGTGGCGGTCGGCCGTGGCCGCGCAGGCGAGGTAGTGGTCCAGCAGCCGGTTGACGGCCGCGGCCCGGGTGTTGGGGCCGTCGCCGAAGGCCAGCACCCGGGCCGGCTCGCGCAGCGGCCCGGGCAGCCGGTACCGGCCGCGGTCCGGCTCCTCCAGGAGGTGCCGATCCAGCAGGCCGTCCAGCAGGCGGCCGACCGTGGACGGATCGCTGTCCACCAGGGCCGCCGCGGTGAGGACGTCGAGGTCGGGCCCGGGCACCAGCCCGATCCTCCTGAGCAGGCGCTGCTCCGGGAGCCCCAGGTCCCGGTACGCCAGGTGGAACGCTGCGCTCACCTCGGCGGGGACGCCGGAGCCGGTCGCCGGGCGCCCCGTCGCGACGGCCAGTTCGGCGGTGAGGCTGCCGAGCGGCCGGGACGGCTGGTGGCGCAGGCGGGCCCCCGTCAGCCGGACGGCGAGCGGGTGGTGTCCGCAGCGGGCCACCAGCTCGGCCACCGCCAGGTCCTCCTCGGTGAGCCCGGTTCCGGCGGCCGCGACGACGAACAGCCGGGCGGCGGCACTCGGGGCCAGGGCGCCCGGCGTGCGGGGGTGCGGCACCTCCTCCGGCCCGCGCTCGTGCGCTGTCCCGACCCGGGTGTCGGTTCGGGGCCGGGGCGGACGGCCGGAGGCGAGGGTCACGGCCGCCCGGACGAGGCCGGTGCTGCGGATGCGAAGACGGCGAATGCTCATGGCGCTTTCTCTGCGGGGTGATCGTGCCGGTCGGCGGGTGGAGCGGGAGTCAGCGGTACCGATCGGCGGGGCATGACATCGCGTTCTCCGCGGGGCGGGCGCCGGGGCCGTCGGACGCCTCGGTGGACCGGAGGCGGTCCAGGACGCGGCGGAGGACGGCCTCGTGGGCGGCCCATTCCACGGGCAGGTCTTCGGGCGGGAGCGGTATCGCGGGCACGGGGATTCCTGTGGTCGGGCGGAAATCGGGCGGGGACGGGACATAGCGGGGAGGGAAATACCGGAGAGCGACCGCGGCTCGCGACGGGCGGCGATATCAACTCCCGGGACACCGATGATCATGCCCGCGCCGGGGAGCGGAATTCCATGGCCGAAGGTGGACGGAAACACATCCCGGGTTGCCCGGGGAATCACCGTTCGTACCTGGTGAAGCCGCCGTCACCGGGGAATGCTGGCCCTTTCCGCTCCGGCCAGCCCCGGGCGCAGCCGGGTCCCAGCTGCTGGGACCGCGCGGTGATCACCTGCGGACGTCGCCTAGGATCTATCCCTTTCGCCCGATTCAGCCGCTTTTGATCAAGGACCGACTCTCCGTGACCCCACCCGTCGCTCCGGACGCCTTCGAACGCTGGTACTCCGCCATCACGAAGCCGGCCGGGCGGTCCCGCTGGATGCGCATCGACCTCCTGATCGTCGCGCTGGTGGCCGTCGGCTCCCTCAACAACGCCCTCAACCCGAGCACCGGGCTGCTGTGCTCCGCGCTGCCCGCCTCCGCGGTCGCCCTGCTCGTGACGGCGGCCTTCCTGTGGCGCCGGCAGGCCCCGCTGGCCGTGGCGGTGCTGGCGATGGCGGGACTGGTCCTGGACGGCGCCCGCACCCCCGTGTTCATCGCCCTCTTCAACCTCGCCCGGTACCAGCCCCGGCACCGGGCGATCGTGCTCACGGTCGTCGGCACCGTGTCCGTGCCGCTGAAGACGCTGCTCCCCGGCGAGCAGGGGGGCACTCCGGCGAACAATCTGCTCACCGCGGCCTTCTACTCCCTGCTCCCGATCGTCTTCGGCCTCGGCGGCAGGGCCTACGCGCGGAGCATCGTCGCCCTGCGCGAGGAGCGCGAGCGCCGGGTGGCCCAGACCAGGGCCGAGGAGCGGGTCCGGCTCGCCCGCGAGATGCACGACGTCCTGGGCCACCGCATCGCGATCATCGCCATGCACGCCGGCGCCCTCGAGTTCGTCCCGGGGGTGAAGCCGGAGAGCCGACAGGTGGCCCGGGCCATCGGCGACACCGCCCGGGCCGGCCTGCGCGACCTGCGCCAGGTGCTGGGCGCACTGCGCGACGGCGACGACTCGGTGATCGCGGGCCACTGCCTCTCGGACCTGGAGGAGCTGGTGGCCGACGCCCGCGCGTCGGGCCTGCCGGTGACCCTCGCCACCGACGTCGCCGGCCCCGTCCCGCCGGAGCTCGCGCTGACGGCGTACCGCACCGTCCAGGAGGCGCTCACCAACGTCGTCAAGCACGCCCCGGAGGCCAGGACCGAGGTGCGGGTCACCGCGGACCGGGGCAGGCTCGAGACCATGGTGCGCAACGACCCCTCACCGGTGCCCGCCCGGCGGATCGCGGTGGCGGGCGACGGCTTCGGGATGATCGGGCTGCGCGAGCGCGTCTCCCTGCTCGGCGGGGAGTTCCAGGCCGGGCCGGCCGGCCCGGGCGGCTGGCGGGTGGTGACCTCGGTCCCGCTCGACCGTCCCGCCGCGAGCCGCGGCCACTGAAGCCGGTGGACTCGCGGCCCCCACTTTCGGCAGGTCCGCCGTCCACTTTCGTGTACAACCTCCGTGCGAGTCTCGGAGATCTTGGAACGCCCGGTCCTCGCACCGGGCGGATGGACGGACGGACCCGGAGGAGTCGGCCTTGATCCGCGTGCTGGTAACGGACGACGAGCCGCTCGTGCGGTTCGGACTGCGCGCGCTGCTGGACGCCACCGACGACATCTCGGTCGTCGGTGAGGCCGTCGACGGGGCCGCGGCCCTCGCCCAGGCCAGGGCCCTCGCGCCCGACCTCGTGCTGACCGACCTCCGGATGCCCGGCATGGACGGCATCACCGCGACCAAGCGGCTGCTCGCCCTGCCGAACCCCCCGATCGTCCTGGTGCTGACCACCTTCGACACCGAGGAGGGCGTCACCGAGGCCCTCCAGGCCGGTGCCGCCGGCTACCTCCTCAAGGACGCCCCGCCCGAGCAGCTCGTCGGCGCGATCCGGCTGGTGGCGGCCGGCGGCACCGTCCTGGCCTCGGCCTCGGCGGCCCGCCTGGTGAACGCCTCCCGCGACCGCGCCGCCCCGCCGGCCCGGATCCCGCCGGACCAGCGGCGCCGCCTGGAGAAGCTCAACGAGCAGCAGCGCGAACTGCTCCGACTGGTCGGCGGCGGCCTGTCGAACGCGCAGATCGCCCAGCGGATGTACCTGGCCGAGGGCACCGTCAAGGCGTACGTCTCGCGGCTGCTCGGCGCGCTGGCCGTGGACAACCGGACCCAGGCCGCGATCCTGGCGCACAACGCGGGCCTCCTCGACGAGGAGTAGGCCGCGGCCTCCGCCCGTCCGCACTCCGGTGAATTGGCCTCCGCATTTCCGGGGTCCGGGTTCCGCGTCCGGCCGGGATCGACCTGGATCCACCCGGACCGGCCGGCCCCGGCCGAGCACCCGTCGATCAAATACCGGACGGACTAATCCGAAGTCGACCGCCGGCGCAGCGAAAGTGGCATTCTCCGGTGCTACGGTCCTTTTGCACGGAATCACCCACGGATTCCCGGGGCCCAATTTTCTCCCGCGACGGAATGCAATTCCCCGCGATCGATGCGGGTCACGACTCCACCGCTCCGCGATCCGAAAGGCTCCTCCCACATCCGATGGAACTGATCGTCGATGATCAGGCGCCGATCCACGTGTCGGGCCAGGAGGACGGGCTCACCGGTACGGCGCTCGCCGCCCAGGAAGCCGTCCGACTGGCGCTCGACTGCGAACAACTGGGCTGGGACGGCTACTGGGCGGCCGCCGGCCTCGGTACGACCGGCCACTCGCACGCGCTGACCGCCATGGCCTCCGCCGCCGCCACCATCACCGGAACCATCCGGGTGGGGACCGGCCTGGTACTGCCCGCGGACGGCGGCCCCGTCCGCGGCGCCGCCGGCTTCATGTCGCTCGCCCACCTGCACCCCCGGCGGTCCGATCTGATCGTCACCCCGGACCTCGACGCGCCGGCCGGCCCGCGCTCCCCGGGCCCCCGGCTCGCGGCGCTGCTCGCCGCCCTCCGCCACGAGGACGCCCAGACCGCCCTGGACACCGCTGATCCCCTGGACCGGACCTCACCGAGGATCTGGCTGGCCGGGCGGCACGCGGAGGACTCCGCCGTGGCGGCGGCGTACGGGCTCCCGTTCTGCCTCAGGCTCCCCGCCGATGAGCTGCCCCGCCCCGAAGCGCTCGACCACTACCGGCGGTTCTGTCGGACGGAGGCCGGCCCCGGGGCACCGCGCATCGCGCTGGCGGTGCGGATCGCCTGCGCCGACGACCCCGACGGAGCTGCCGTGCTGCGGGCCCTCCTGGCCTGGGCCCAACCGGCGGACCAGGCGGCGGAGCAGCCCGCGACCGCCGCTCCCCCGCCCTCCGCCCGGCCCCGGACCCTGGTCGGCACCCCGGAGCAGATCCGGCCGCACCTGGCCCACCTGCTCGACCTCTACCGGCCCGACACCCTGGCCGTCTCCACGCCGTGCCCGGACCACCAGCTGCGCCTGCGCTCGTTCGCGCTCGTCCGGGAGCTCGTCACCGGTCGGCGGCCCGCTGCCTGAGCCGCGCACCGGATCGGCCGAACGCCGGTAGGGCCCGGACGACTCTGCGTCCGGGCCCTACCGGCGATCATTGGCTTTCCTCGTCGCTACGCGATGAGGTCGGCGTAGAAGATGACGTTGTCGGTGCGGTGGCCGTGCTCGATCCCGCCACCGCAGGTCAGCAGGCGCAGCTCGGCGTGATCGGTCGAGCCGTAAACCTTGTCGGTGGGGAAGTCCTTCTTGCTCACGGCCTGGATCTCCCGGACCCTGAACCTTGCGGTGCTGCCGTCCTCCCGCGGGACTTCGATGGTGTCGCCCAGCTTCATCTTCTCCACTCCCTTCATCAGGGCCGGGCCGTGCCTGGTGTCGAAGTGGGCGACCAGGACGGAGACCCCCTTCTCCCCCGGGGTGACGCTCCCGGTCCACCAGCCGGGGCTGTTCGCGTCGGTGTCGGGGTTCGGCACGCCGAGTTCGCCCGTGGCGTCGAGCGCGAGGTCGACCATCTTCCCGGCGTCGACGCCGGCCGCGTCGATCCTCATCCCGGTCGGGCGCGCCTTCGGCAGCGTCAGTGCCGCCTCGGGGGTCGATGTGGTTTTGGTGTTGAGGACCTTGGGGCCCGGGGGCAGCTCGCCGTCCTGGCAGCAGGCGGCCACGGCGCCGAGGGCGACGAGTCCGCCGGCCACGGCGGCGAGGGCCCTGGTTCGGCGGCGGGGACGGGCACGGGTACTGGGAATCACGGGTTGCTCCGGGCAGTGGGAGAACCGGCCGCCCGCTCGACAGGGCGAGCCGGCCCCCCGGGAAAAAAGGTAGGGGGAGGGGGAGAACGGCAAGGAGCGGGGGGGC
>NZ_JBHVUS010000067.1:0-19297 GCF_042884005.1 Kitasatospora sp. NPDC058162 | reverse complement strand
GTGTGGGGTTCCCAAAAATCATCCAGCCCCCGGCGCGCCCACCCCCGGAACCGCCCCCGGACCCACCCACCCTCCCGAGAGCCCACCACCCCACCCCAGCCCCGCGCAGCGGCCCCCACAAACACCAACGACCCGCTCCCCCCAAAGGGAAAACGGGCCGTCAGCCACAAACCAAGAGGTCAGCGCCTCCGCACCCCCACCGCCAACTCCCCAGCCAGCGCACGAACAGCGTCCAACCCCGCCGCCTCGTCCTCCCCAGCCTCCAGGATCCGCTTCACGAACGCAGACCCCACGATCACCCCGTCCGCGAACCGAGCGACCTCCGCCGCCTGCTCCGCGTTGGAGACCCCGAGCCCGACACAGACCGGCAGGTCAGTGACAGCCCGGGTCCGGGCGACGAGGTCCTCCGCCAGCGACCCCACCGCCGACCGCGTCCCGGTCACCCCCATGACGGCGGCCGCGTACACGAACCCGCTCCCCGCCGCCGTGACCTCCGCCAGCCGCGCGTCCTTGCTGCTGGGCGCGACCACGAACACGGTGTCGAGCCCGTGCTCGTCCGCCGCCTTGCGCCACTCCTCGGACTCCTCCACCGGCAGGTCCGGCAGGATGCACCCCGCCCCGCCCGCCGCCGCCAGGTCGGCCGCGAACCGCGCCACCCCGTAGCGGTCGACCGGGTTCCAGTAGGTCATCACCAGCACCGCCGTCTCCGGGTGGGCGGCAGCCACCTCCTGGACGGTCCGCAGCACGTCCTTGATCCGCACCCCGCCCCGCAGCGCGATGTCGTCCGCGGTCTGGATCACGGCCCCGTCCAGGACCGGGTCGGAGTGCGGCAGCCCGATCTCGACGACGTCACACCCGCCCTCGATCAGCGCGTTGACCGCCCGGATCCCGCCGTCGACCGTGGGGAACCCCGCCGGCAGGTACCCGATCAGCGCAGCCCGGTCCTCGGCCTTGGCACCCGCCAACACAGCACTCAGCTTCGAAGCCATGATCACTTACCCCCCTCAACAGAGCCGCCGGCCGCACCGTCCGAGCCGCCGGAGCCGCCAGAGCCGCCGGCAGGCGAGTCGTACAGCCCGAAGTACTGCGCCGCCGTGTGCATGTCCTTGTCCCCGCGCCCGGACAGCGAGACCAGGATGGTCGCCTCCGGCCCGAGCTCGCGCCCCAGCTCCAGCGCCCCGGCGAGCGCGTGGGCGCTCTCGATGGCCGGGATGATGCCCTCCGTACGGGACAGCAGCCGCAACGCCTGCATCGCCGCGTCATCGGTCACCGGCCGGTACTCCGCCCGCCCGGTGTCCTTCAGCCACGCGTGCTCCGGCCCGACGCCGGGGTAGTCCAGCCCCGCCGAGATGGAGTGCGACTCGATGGTCTGCCCGTCCTCGTCCTGGAGGACGTACGTCCGCGACCCGTGCAGCACGCCCGGATCCCCCTTGGTGAGGGTGGCCGCGTGCCGGGGCGTCTCCGCGCCCTCCCCCGCCGCCTCGCAGCCGATCAGCCGCACGTCGGCGTCCGGGATGAACTCGTGGAAGATCCCCATCGCGTTGGACCCGCCACCGACGCACGCGACCACCGCGTCCGGCAGCCGCCCGGTCCGGTCGAGCACCTGCTGCCGCGCCTCGACCCCGATGACCCGGTGGAAGTCCCGGACCATCATCGGGAAGGGGTGCGGCCCGGCGACCGTCCCGAACAGGTAGTGGGTGGAGTCGACGTTGGCGACCCAGTCCCGGAACGCCTCGTTGATGGCGTCCTTGAGCGTGCGCGACCCGGACTTCACCGCGATGACCTCGGCCCCGAGCATCCGCATCCGGGCGACGTTGAGCGCCTGGCGCTCGGTGTCGACCTCGCCCATGTAGATGGTGCAGTCGAAGCCGAACAGGGCGCAGGCGGTGGCGGTGGCCACCCCGTGCTGGCCGGCGCCGGTCTCGGCGATGATCCGGGTCTTGCCCATCCGCCTGGTGAGCAGGGCCTGGCCCAGCACGTTGTTGATCTTGTGCGAGCCGGTGTGGTTGAGGTCCTCGCGCTTGAGCAGGATCCGCGCCCCGCCCGCCTCGGCGGAGAAGCGGTGCACGTCGGTCAGCGGGCTCGGGCGCCCGGTGTAGTCCTTGAGCAGCCCGTCGAGCTCGGCGGCGAAGGCCGGGTCGGCCTTGGCCTTCTCGTACTCCTCGGCGACCTGCTCGACCGCGGCGACCAGCGCCTCGGGGATGAAGCGGCCGCCGTACGCGCCGAAGTAGCCGCGGGCGTCCGGCACCTGGGCGCCGGGCAGGTAGTCCTTCTCGGACATGTGGTTTCCCTTGACGGAGATGGATGACAGTGACGTCTGATCGGCTGGTTCAGCCGTGCGTCACGCGCCATCGCCGTCCCGGCACCTGACCCGGCTCGCACCCGATCACGTACCGCACCCGACGCCCCAGCACCCGGCGTGCGGGAGCACGGCAGCCGCGCGGGCGGCAGCCGGGGGCGAGTCGGGTGGCGATCTTCATCGGGGCGGTGTCAGTCCTTGTGCCGGACGGCGGGGTGGGCCCCGGCCGCGACCAGGTCGGCGACGGCGGCCCGCGGGTCCTTGCCGGTCACCAGCGACTCGCCGACCAGTACGGCGTCGGCGCCGAGGTTGGCGTAGTTGATCACGTCCAGCGGGCCGCGCACACCGGACTCGGCGATCTTGACGATGCCGTCCGGAATGGCGTGGGCGACGTTCTCGAAGGTGTTGCGGTCCACTTCGAGGGTCTTCAGGTTGCGGGCGTTGACGCCGATGATCCGCGCCCCGGCGTCCACCGCGCGCTTGATCTCCTCCTCGTCGTGCACCTCGACCAGCGGCGTGAGGCCGATCGACTCGGCGCGCTCGATCAGCGACACCAGGGCCGGCTGGTCGAGGGCGGCGACGATCAGCAGCGCGAGGTCGGCGCCGTGCGCGCGGGCCTCCCACAGCTGGTAGGCGGTGACGATGAAGTCCTTGCGCAGCAGCGGGGTGTCCACGGCGGCGCGGACGGCGTCCAGGTCGGCGAGCGAGCCACCGAAGCGGCGCTGCTCGGTCAGCACGCTGATCGCGGCGGCACCGCCGGCCGCGTAGTCGCGGGCCAGGGCCGCCGGGTCGGCGATCGAGGCGAGCGCGCCCTTGGACGGGCTGGAGCGCTTGACCTCGCAGATCACCCGGATCCCCTCGCCCTTGAGGGCGGCGACGCCGTCCTTGGCCTCCGGGGCCTTGGCCGCGAGTGCCTTGAGCTCGTCCAGGGAGACCCGGGCCTGCCGCTCGGCGAGGTCCTCGCGGACCCCTTCGATGATCGAGTCGAGCACACTCACTCAGGAGCCCCCATCATTTCTGCTGGTTCGCCAGCGCGAGCCGGACGGGCGGGGGCCCGTCGGCCCTTCGATGGTATCGGCACCGGGGGGCGCGCAGCGCATCGGTCCGGCGCGCGTCTCGCGGAGCGGGACACTCCCTCCGGCGGCTCTCAACTGCGCCTTCACCCGGTCTCCACCGGCCCGAACCGCTCGGACCCCGGCCTGAACCGCCCCACCTCCGGCCTGAAGCCACCAGCCCCGGTCTGAAGCATTCGCCCCCGGCTCAGATCACCGGCGGAGCCAGCCCCGCCCCCACCGGCAGGTTCCGCACCACCTCGAACACCAGCACCAGCAGCCCGATCAGCGCCCACCGCCGCCCGCCCACCGAGACCCGGACCGGCGGCCCGCCGGTCAGCGCGGCCCAGGCCCAGCGCAGCCAGAGCAGCGCCAGCACGGCGAGCAGCAGGACGGCCACCGCATTGTCGTGCAGCGCCCCGGTGAGGTCCCCGTGGGTCAGCGCGTGGACGCAGCGCAGGCCCCCGCAGCCGGGGCACCACCAGCCGGTGGCGGCCAGGAAGGGGCAGTCGGGGTAGTGCCCGGGGGCGTTCGGGTCCACCGCCGCGACGTACCCGGCGGGAACGGCCACCGCCGCCAGCGCGGCCAGCGGCGGACCCATCCGGCGCAGCACGGGCGGCGGGGCGGAGGCGGTGGGGGCGGCGTTCACGCCCCGATTGTGCCCGCGCCGGGCCCGGACAGAACGAAACGGCGGGCGTGGCGCGCCCGCCGTTCGGTTGTGCGAATACCCGCTGGTCAGGCGGCGGCGACGGCCTCGCGGGCCTCGATGGCCGCCTTGCGCGCCGCGGTCTGCTCCGCGACCGACTTGTAGACGTTGGTGCTGGGCTGCGCGCCCATGCCGGCCATCGACATGGCCTTGCCGACGATGCCGCCCACCACGACGACCGCCAGACCGGCCCAGACGAGCAGCGGCGACGGCAGGATCATCGCGACGCCCGCGATGCCGAAGCCGACGAAGGAGATGACGACGCCGGTCCAGGCGGCGGGGTTGTGGCCGTGTGCTGCTGCTGACATCGATGGTGCTCCTAGGCTCTCGGGGCCCGGCCGGGCCTGCGGGGCCGCCGGCGGGTTGACGGCTCCCATTGTGCCGGGCCACACACCGGCCCCCCAAAGCGGGTGGCCCGTCTATCGCGTCACACCGGTGGAGGCCCTAGACCGCCGTCGGGTCCTCGCCCCGGTCCAGGGCCTTCCACAGGTCCCCGGGGGTGTCGGCCTTCGCCGGGGCCTTGCGGGTCGGCGCCTCGTAGCGGCTGCCCATGGCCGGCCAGCGGCGGCCGTAGCGCAGGGTGATCAGGCCGGCCACGGCCAGCAGCAGCCCGCCGGCCAGGGCGACCCAGGGCCAGCCGGTGTGCGACACCTCGGTGGCGGCCGAGCCGGCCAGCGCCAGCTTGCCGGAGGCGGCGGTGTCCAGGGCTGCGGTGTCCGAGGCCCCGGCCGCCGAGGCGGCGGCCGCGCCGAGCCCGGCCAGCAGGGTCAGCGCGCCGACCGCGAGCCGGCCGGCGCCCCGCACCGCGAACACCGCGACGGCCGCGGCCAGGCCCACCAGGGCCAGCCCGCCGGGCAGTTCGGAGATCTTGCCGCCGGTGACGGACACGTCCAGGGTGCCGGCCCGGCCCTCGGCCCAGATCCGCCCGGCCGCGGTCAGCACCAGTACGGCGCTCAGCACGGTCAGCAGCAGCATCACGCCGAGCATGCGGCGGCCGCCCGCGGACGGGGCGGGAGCGGCGGGGGCGGGGGTCTGGTCTGCAGCGGTCACCCGTCCACTATCCCCCGGGCCACGCCCTACGCCGTACCCGGGGTCCTACGCCGTACCCCGGGTGGGGAACTCGTCCGTCCGCAGCACCACCGTGCGCCCGCCCAGTGACAGGAACAGGTCGTTGCCGAAGGGCACCCGCTCGGCCTCCCGGTAGACCCCGCCGGGGGCGGGCGCGGTGTGCACGGTGCAGGCGGCGGCCGCCGGGTCGACCACCACGTACAGCGGCACGCCGCTCTCCGCGCAGGCCCGCGCCCAGGTGTGGTCGCGGCCCGGGTGCGTGACCTCCAGCACGGCTTCGACGTCGGCGGCCGCGTACCGGCCCCGGGCGTTGTGGGCGGCACCGACGGCGACCACCGCCAGGTCCGGGGCGAGCGGGCCGTGGGCGGCCGGGAAGTCCAGCAGGACGCGGGACAACACCCGCCCCCGGCCCCCGAGTTCACGCCCGATCTGCACGGCGGCGCCGAACACGACCTCCCAGCGCAGCTCGTCGTACGGCACCTCGGGCATCCCGGCCGCCTCCTCACGCCTCAGGACAGTTCCGGCCTCCGCAGCGTATTGGCGGTGGCGACGGCCCGCAGCACGGCGGCCGCCTTGTTGCGGCACTCGGTGTCCTCGCCGTGCGGGTCCGAGTCGGCGACCACGCCCGCGCCCGCCTGCACGTACGCGGTGCCGTCGCGCAGCACCGCGGTGCGGATCGCGATGGCGGTGTCCGAGTCCCCGGCGAAGTCCAGGTAGCCGACGCAGCCGCCGTACAGGCCGCGGCGGGTGGGCTCCAGCTCCTCGATGATCCGCATCGCCCGCGGCTTGGGCGCGCCGGACAGGGTGCCCGCCGGGAAGCAGGCCGTCAGCACGTCGAAGGCGCTCCGCCCGGGGGCGACCTTGCCGGTCACCGTCGAGACGATGTGCATCACGTGGCTGTAGCGCTCGATCTGCATGAAGTCGACCACCTCGACGCTGCCCGGCTGGCAGACCCGCCCCAGGTCGTTGCGGCCCAGGTCGACCAGCATCAGGTGCTCGGCCCGTTCCTTGGGGTCGGCCAGCAGCTCGGCGGCCAGCGCCGCGTCCTCGTGCGGGGTCGCGCCGCGGTGCCGGGTCCCGGCGATCGGGTGCAGCATCGCCTCCCCCTCGGTGACCTTGACCAGCGCCTCCGGGCTGGAGCCGACCACGTCGAAGCCGCCCTCGGCGCCGCCGTCCGGGCCGGGGAACCGGAACAGGTACATGTACGGGCTCGGGTTGGTGGTGCGCAGCACCCGGTAGACGTCCAGCGCGGAGGCCGGGCAGGGCGCCTCGAAGCGCTGCGAGGGCACCACCTGGAAGGCCTCGCCGGCCCGGATCCGCTCCTTGATCTCCTCCACCGCGGCCCGGTACGGCGCCCCGCCGAACGGCGAGTGCACCTCGCCCGGGCCGGCCGGGGTGAAGGTCGCCAGGCCCGGGTCGACCGGCTTCAGCAGGCCGGATTCCATCTCGTCCAGCCGCGCCACCGCGTCCGCGTACGCCTCGTCCACGCCGCTGGACAGGTCGTTGTGGTTGACGGCGTTGGCGATCAGCAGCACCGTGCCGTCGGAGTGGTCGAGCACCGCGAGGTCGGTGGCCAGCAGCATGGTCAGTTCGGGCAGCTTCAGGTCGTCCGGGTTCAGGTCCGGCAGCTTCTCCAGCCGGCGGACGACGTCGTACCCGAGGTAGCCGACCAGGCCGCCGGTCAGCGGCGGCAGGCCGTCGTCGGCACGCCGCGGGGTGTGCAGCGCCTCCAGGGCGGCCCGCAGCACCTCCAGCGGGTCCCCGGCGGTCGGGATGCCGACCGGCGGGGTGCCCAGCCAGCGGGCGTTGCCGTCCGCGTCGGCGGTCAGCGCGGCGGCGCTGCGCACCCCTACGAAGGAGTAGCGCGACCAGCTGCCCTGCTCGGCGGACTCCAGCAGGAAGGTGCCCGGGCGCTCCTCGGCGAGGCTGCGGTACAGGCCGATCGGGGTGAGACCGTCCGCGAGGAGCCTGCGGGTGACCGGGATGACCCGGGTGTCGACGGCGAGCTTGCGGAAGGCTTCGAGGTCCATGCGGGGCGGCACCTTCTGGGTTCTGGAGTCGGCTGTGGTCAGGAGAGCGGGAGCACGTCAGCGTCGAAGCAGGTCCGGTCGCCGGTGTGGCAGGCGGCACCGGACTGGTCGACCTTCACCAGCAGGGTGTCGCCGTCGCAGTCCAGCGCCACGGACTTGACCACCTGCACGTGCCCGGAGGTGTCCCCCTTCACCCAGTACTCGCTGCGGCTGCGGCTCCAGTAGGTGCAGCGGCCGGTGGTCAGCGTGCGGTGCAGCGCCTCGTCGTCCATCCAGCCCAGCATCAGCACCTCGCCGGTGTCGTACTGCTGCGCGACGGCCGGGACCAGGCCGTCCTCGGTGCGCTTGAGGCGGGCGGCGATCGCGGGGTCCAGGGCGGTGGAGCCGGGGGCGGCGGGTGTGGTGGACATGGGGCCATTGTGTCAGCCCCTCCGGGCGGCAAACCGTTCGCGGGCGTCCCGTTCGGGGCCACTTCCGCCAACCGCCTGCCGGGCACGGCCCCGGTGGGCCATCCTCTGGCCATGACCTCCGAGCAGCAGCCGCCCCGAGCCGCCGCCCCCCGTCCGCCCCGGAGCCTGGTGATCACCGTCGCCGCCGTCCTGGCCGTGCTGCTCGCGGTGGTGGCCACCGTGGTGCTCTGGCCGGAGGACGCCCCGAAGCCCGCCGCGGCCCCGCCCCCGCCCTCGGCCACCCCGACCCCCACCCCCACGCCGACACCGACGCCGACCCCCACCAAGCCGCTGCCCCCGTACGCCTGGTTCCCGGTCGGCACCTGCTTCGACCACCCCCAACTCAGCCCGGTCATCACCAAGGCCGAGCCCCGCCCCTGCACCGGCGACCACGACGGCGAGGTCATCGCGAACCTCCAGCTCCCCGACGGCCTCACCGGCGAGATCCCCCTCGCCCTCGCCATGCGCGACGGCTGCAAGCCCGCCGAAACCGCCGCCGAATCCCACCAACCCCCCGGCCGGACCTACTACCCCCGCCAGTTCGGCCCCGCCCTGGCCAACTACAAGGACGGCTGGCGCGACTACACCTGCACCCTCACCTCCGGCAGCAAGCAGGGCAGCCCCAAACTCACCGGCCAGCTGCACCCCTGAGGCCCGGCTTCGCCCCGCGGACGGGAGAGCGACAACAGACCCTAGGCTTGCCACCATGTCGAACCACGCCCTCGCCGAACGCCACCGCCTCGCCGAACTCCTCACCGCCGCAGGGCCGGACGCGCCGACCCTGTGCGCCGGGTGGACCACCCGGGACCTCGCCGCCCACCTGGTGATCCGCGAGCGCCGACCCGACGCCGCGGCCGGCATCCGGGTCGCCGCCCTGGCCGGCCGGACGAAGCGCATCCAGGACGACTACGCGTCACGCCCGTACGAGGAACTGGTCCGACTCTTCCGCGCCGGCCCGCCCGTCTACTCCCTCTTCGCCCTCCCCGGCGCCGACGAAGCGGCCAACACCGTCGAGTACTTCGTCCACGCCGAGGACGTCGCCCGGGCCGGCGAGGAGTGGACCGCCCAGCCCGTCCCGCCGGGTCGCGCCGAGGCCCTGTGGCGCCGGCTCCCCATGATCGCCCGCTTCGAGGCCGGGCGCCGCTCCCCCGTCCGCCTCACCCTGACCCGCCCCGACGGCGAGTCCCTCACCGTCGGCCCCGCCGGTGCCCCCGTCGTCGACCTCACCGGCGACCCCGGCGACCTCGTGCTCTTCACCTACGGCCGCGGCGCCCGCACCACCCTCACCGTCGACGGCCCCCAGGACGCCGTCGAGGCCCTGCGCCACGTCCTGCCGCTGCCGTAAGCAGCCCGCACCCCGCTGCGCGGGAAGTCGGCCGGGCCGACTTCCTGCGCAGCGGGCAGGGATCCAGCGGTCACCGTTCCTTACGGCGTGAGCCGGTTCGGGCCGCGGAAGAGGAAGGTGGCCTCGCGGATCGAGGGCAGGCCGAGCAGGACCATCAGGACCCGGCCGAGACCCATGCCGAAGCCTCCGTGCGGCGGGCAGCCGTAGCGGAAGGCGTTCAGGTAGTCCCGCATCGGCTCCGGGGTGAGGCCCTGCTGGGCGGCCTGCTCCAGCAGCACGTCGTACCGGTGCTCGCGCTGGGCGCCGGTGGTGATCTCCAGGCCCTTCCAGAGCAGGTCGAAGCTCAGGGTCACCCCGGGGTCGTCGGCGGGCCGCCGGTGGTAGAACGGCCGGATGCCGACCGGGTAGTGGGTGATGAAGGCGAACTCGTGCCCGGTGGCCTCCTTGAGGTGGGCCGCGATGGCCCGCTCCCCCTCCGGGTCCAGGTCCTCCTTGACCCCCTCCGGGTCCCAACCGCCCTCGCGGAGGATCTCCTGCGCCTCGGCCATGGTGATCCGGGGGAAGGGCGTCGTGGGCACGGTGACCTCGACGCCGAAGTGCTCGGCGATCGCCTCCCCGTGCCGGTCCGCGACCTTGCCGATGGCGTGGGCGAGCATCCGCTCCTCGAACTCCATCACCTCCTCGACGCCGTCGATCCAGGCCAACTCCACGTCCACGCCGGTGAATTCGGTGGCGTGCCGGGAGGTGAAGGACGGTTCGGCGCGGAAGACGGGACCGATCTCGAAGACCTTGTCGATGCCGGCCGCGATCGCCATCTGCTTGAAGAACTGCGGCGACTGCGCCAGGTAGGCGCTGCGGCCGAAGTAGCCGAGCTCGAAGACCTCCGCGCCGGACTCCGAGGCGGTGCCCATGAGCTTGGGGGTGTGCATCTCGGTGGCACCCTGCCCGTGGGCGTACTCGCGCAGGCCCTGTTCCAGGGTGGTCTGGACGGCGAAGAGCAGCTGCGCGGCGGGACGGCGGCGCACGTCCAGGAAGCGCCAGTCCAGCCGCTGTTCCGGACCAGTGCGGTCGTCGATCGGCAGCGGGGTGGCGGCCGGGTTCAGGACCTCGACCGCCTCGGGGACGAGCTCCAGGCCGCCGAGCTTGACCTGCGCCGCCTCGACGACACGGCCGGTGATCCGTACGGCGGACTCGGGGGTGAGCGCTTCGAGCCGGGCCTCCAGCGGCCCGCCGTCCCGCCGGTGGGTGATCTGCACCAGCCCGGTGCCGTCCCGCACGATGACGAACTGCATCGCGCGCTGCAGGCGCAGGCTGTGCACCCAGCCGCAGACGGAGACGGTACGGCCGAGGTGTTCTCGCAGGTCGGAGACGTGTACGCGGCTGTGGATCATTGAGGTCCTCCGAAGGACATCGTCATGATCCCTTGGGAGTGCGGGCGAGAAGGGTGACTCGCGGTACCACCGCACTTTCGCCGCCACCGGAGCAGCGGCCTCGTTCGGGCCCGGTGACGGGGGCCGGCCGGCGGGGCATTGGACCACCGGGTTCGGGGTCGTTCCTCCCCGCGCTCAGGAGGGTCTTCGCCTCGGGGCGCGAGACCGCCTTCCCAGCTTCCGGCGGTTCTCTCTGCTCGCGTGATCCCTGGCTACTCGTCTCCGTCGACGCGTTGCCCGGCAGGATACGAAGCCGGTGGCATCGGTGGCAATCGGATATCCGCGCGGACGGGCTCCCCGGCCGCGCCGCCCGGGCTGCGGATGTCAGTACCCGGGTGCAGACTCGCAGGTGGCCGGGGAGGGGGCGTCCGCGCGCCCGACGGAACCGTCCCGGTCACTCTCCGTCGAAGGGGCACCACCTCATGCTCACCACCGACTTCCCCATCGGCTCGCCCTGCTGGATCGACCTGGGCAGCCCGGACATCCAGGCCACGGCCGGCTTCTACGGCAAGGTGTTCGGCTGGACGTTCACGGAGGTCCCCGATGCGATGGGCTACGGCTTCCTCCAGCTGAACGGCAAGACCGTCGGCGCGATCGGCAACCTCGACGCGGGCGCGCGGTCCGCCTGGACGACGTACTTCCGCGTCGCCGACGTGGACGCCACCGCCAAGGCGGCCGAGCAGGCGGGTGGCGCCGTCCGGGTCCCGCCGATGGACGTCATGCAGGAGGGCCGGTTCGCCGCGCTGACCGATCCGCAGGGCGCCGAGTTCGCGGTCTGGCAGGCCCGGAACACGGTCGGTCTGGACGCCGTGTCCGAGGACAACACGCTGGTCTGGTCCGAGCTGCACACCAAGGACCAGGACGGCGGTTTCTCCTTCTACCAGGGCCTGTTCGGCTGGCGGGTGGAGAACTTCGAGCCGTCCCCGGGGATGAGCTACCGGGTGATCTCCACCGCCGAGGGCGACCAGCAGCAGACGAGCTTCGGCGGCATCGCCCCGACGATGCAGCCGGACCAGCCCTCCGCCTGGACGCCGTACTTCGCCGCCAACGACGTGGACGCGCTGATCGTCAAGGTGACGGCGGCCGGCGGCACCGTGCTGATGCCGGCCGCGGACGTGGAGAACGTCGGCCGGATCGCCTGGGTGGCGGACCCGAACGGCGCCCCGTTCGCCCTGATCAAGGGCGAGCCGCGCGAGTCCTGAGCACGCGAAAGGGCCCGCCGCTCACCAGGAGCAGCGGGCCCTCACGCACGACCGAACACATCAGCGGACGGGGTGCCCGGCCTCCCGCAGCGCGTTCTTGACCTCGCCGATCCGCAGGTCCCCGAAGTGGAAGACGCTGGCCGCGAGGACGGCGTCCGCGCCCGCCTCGACGGCCGGCGCGAAGTCGGCGAGCTTGCCGGCCCCGCCGGAGGCGATGACCGGCACGGAGACGGCCTTGCGCACCGCCCGGATCATCTCCAGGTCGTAGCCGTCCTTGGTGCCGTCGGCGTCCATCGAGTTGAGCAGGATCTCGCCCGCACCCAACTCGGCCGCGCGGCCCGCCCATTCGACGGCGTCCAGGCCGGTGCCCCGGCGCCCGCCGTGGGTGGTGACCTCGTAGCCGGAGGCGGTCTCCACGCCCTCGCCGCAGCGCCGGGCGTCCACCGAGAGCACCAGCACCTGCCGGCCGAAGCGCTGGGCGATCTCGCGGACCAGTTCGGGCCGGGCGATGGCCGCGGTGTTGACCCCGACCTTGTCGGCGCCGGCCCGCAGCAGCTGGTTCACGTCCTCGACGGCGCGGATGCCGCCGCCGACGGTCAGCGGGATGAACACCTGCTCGGCGGTGCGGCGGACCACGTCGTAGGTGGTCTCGCGGTCGCCGGAGGACGCGGTGATGTCGAGGAAGGTTAGCTCGTCGGCGCCTTCGGCGTCGTAGAGCTTGGCCATCTCGACCGGGTCGCCGGCGTCGCGCAGGTTCTGGAAGTTGACGCCCTTGACCACCCGCCCGGCGTCCACGTCCAGGCAGGGGATGACACGTACGGCGAGGGTCACGGCTGCTTGCCTTCCAGGGCTTCCAGGGTCATTGCCAGCCCGGTGCGGTACGCGTCGAGTTCGACCTCGACCATCATCCGGGAGTCGATCAGCCCGTCGACCACCACCATGGTGGCCACCGGGCGTGCGGCGTCGAAGAGTTGGCGGTGGGCGCGGCCCACCTCCTCGGCGTCGCGGGCGTGGGTGATGTACATCCGGGTGCGGACGACGTCGTCCGCGGTCAGACCGTACGCGGCCAGGGCCGAGAGCCCGACGCCGAACGCGGCGAGGGTCTGCCGGTACGGGTCGCCCTCGTGCTCGATCCGGCCGTTCACCCAGGCGGTGGACCCGGCCACGTGCACGTGGTCGCCCGCGGCGACCGCCCGGGAGTAGCCGAACTCCTCCTCCCAGGGGGAGAAGCCCGTCACCCGGCCGCGTACGATCCGACCTTCGGTCATCCGGAAACCGCCTCCAGCGCCTCTTCGAGGGTGAACTTCTGCTCGTAGAGTGCCTTGCCCACGATGGCGCCCTCGACACCCAGTCCGACGAGACCGGCGATGGCGCGCAGGTCGTCGAGGGAGGAGACGCCGCCGGAGGCGACGACGGGGCGGTCGGTGGCGGCGCAGACGTCGCGCAGCAGCTGGAGGTTGGGGCCGGTGAGGGTGCCGTCGCGGTTGACGTCGGTGACGACGTAGCGGGCGCAGCCCTCCTCGTTCAGCCGCTGCAGGACGTCGAAGAGCTGGCCGCCGTCGCGGGTCCAGCCGCGGCCGCGCAGGGTGGTGCCGACCACGTCCAGGCCGACGGCGATCTTGTCGCCGTGCTCGGCGATGGCCTTGGCGACCCACTCGGGGGCCTCCAGGGCGGCGGTGCCGAGGTTGACCCGGGTGCAGCCGGTGGCGAGGGCGCGGGCGAGCGACTCGTCGTCGCGGATGCCGCCGGACAGCTCGACCTTGATGTCCAGCTGGCCGGTGACCTCGCGCAGCAGCTCGTAGTTGGTGCCGGTGCCGAAGGCGGCGTCGAGGTCGACCAGGTGGAGCCACTCGGCGCCGGCGTTCTGCCAGGCGAGGGCGGCGGCCAGCGGCTCGCCGAAGGAGGTCTCGGTGCCGGAGGCGCCCTTGACCAGACGGACGGCCTGGCCGTCGCGGACGTCGACGGCGGGCAGCAGCTCAAGGCTCATCAGTAACAACTCTCAGATGGTCAGAGGGTGTTGACCCAGTTGGTCAGCAGGGCGGCGCCGGCGTCGCCGGACTTCTCGGGGTGGAACTGGGTGGCCCAGAGCGGGCCGTTCTCGATCGCGGCGACGAACGGCTGCCCGTGGGTGGCCCAGGTGACCAGCGGCGGGTTGATCCGCGCGCTGTGGGTCTCCAGCTCCCAGTGCCGCACGCCGTAGGAGTGCACGAAGTAGAAGCGGGTCTCCGGGTCGAGGCCGGCGAACATCCGGCTGCCCTCGGGAACGTCCACGGTGTTCCAGCCCATGTGCGGGACGACCGGGGCGTCCAGCGGCTCGACGGTACCGGGCCACTCGTCGCAGCCGGCCGTCTCCACGCCGTGCTCGACGCCCTTCTCGAAGAGGATCTGCATGCCGACGCAGATGCCCATGACCGGGCGGCCCCCGGCGAGCCGGCGGCCGATGATCCAGTCGCCGCGGACGGACTTGAGGCCGCGCATGCACGCCTCGAAGGCGCCCACGCCGGGGACGAGCAGGCCGTCCGCGGCCATCGCGGTGTCGTAGTCGGAGCTGACCGTGACGTTCGCCCCGGTCCGCTCCAGGGCGCGCTGCGCGGAGCGGAGGTTGCCGGAGCCGTAGTCGAGGACGACGACGTTCTTGCCCATGTTCAGGTGTCCAGTCTCTCTGCTACGGGTGTTACAGACGCATGAGGCCGGAGCCCAGGCACATCACGGAACCGATGGCCAGCACCAGGATGACGCCCTTCGGCAGCTTCTGCTTCCAGAAGGAGATCACCCCGCCGGCCAGGAAGAGGCCGACGAACAGCAGGATCGTCGCGGTCTTGTTCACAGCGCACCCTTGGTCGAGGGAAGGATGCCGGCCGCGCGCTGGTCGCGCTCGGCGGCGTAGCGCAGCGCCCGGGCCAGCGCCTTGAACTGGCACTCCACGATGTGGTGCGCGTTGCGCCCGTACGGGACGTGCACGTGCAGCGCGATCTGCGCCTGGGCCGTGAAGGACTCCAGGATGTGCCGGGTCATCGTGGTGTCGTAGCTGCCGATCATCGGCGCCATGCCCTCGGGCTCGGTGTGCACCAGGTAGGGCCGGCCGGAGAGGTCGACGGTGACCTGGGCGAGCGACTCGTCCAGCGGCACCGTGCAGTTGCCGAAGCGGTAGATGCCGACCTTGTCGCCGAGCGCCTGCTTGAAGGCGGCGCCGAGCGCGAGGGCGGTGTCCTCGATGGTGTGGTGGGTGTCGATGTGCAGGTCGCCGTCGGTCTTGACGGTGAGGTCGAACAGACCGTGCCGGCCGAGCTGGTCGAGCATGTGGTCGTAGAAGCCGACGCCGGTGGAGATGTCGGTCTTGCCGGTGCCGTCGAGGTCTATCTCGACCAGGACGGAGGTCTCCTTGGTGGTGCGCTCGACGCGTCCGATGCGGGACATGAGGGGTTACAGCTCCTTGATCACTCTACGGACGGCGTCCAGGAAGGCGTCGTTCTCGGCGGGCGTGCCGGCGGTGACGCGCAGCCACCCGGGGACGCCGTTGTCACGGACCAGGACACCCCGGTCGAGGATGGCCTGCCACACGGCGTGGGTGTCGGCGAAGCGGCCGAACTGGACGAAGTTGGCGTCCGAGTCGGTCACCTCCAGGTCCATCGCGCGCAGCGCGTCCACCAGCCGGTCGCGCTCCTCCTTGAGCCGGCCGACGTACCCGAGCAGGGTGTCGGTGTGCTCCAGGCAGGCCAGCGCGGTGGCCTGGGTGACGGCCGACAGGTGGTACGGCAGGCGGACCAGCTGAACGGCGTCGACCACGGCCGCGTCGGCGGCCAGGTAGCCGAGGCGCAGTCCGGCGGCGCCGAAGGCCTTGGACATGGTGCGGGTGACCACCAGGTTGGGGCGGCCCTCGAGCAGCGGCAGCAGCGAGGCGCGGTGCGAGAACTCGACGTACGCCTCGTCCACGATCACCAGGCTGGGCCGGGCGGCCTGCGCGGCCTCGTACAGCCGCAGGACCGTCTCCGCCCCGACGGCCGTCCCGGTCGGGTTGTTCGGCGAGCAGATGAACACCACGTTCGGCCGGTGCTCGCCGATCGCGGCGAGCGCGGCGTCCACGTCGATGGTGAAGTCGTCATTGCGCGGGCCGGAGATCCAGCCGGTGCCGGTGCCCCGGGAGATCAGCGCGTGCATCGAGTAGGAGGGCTCGAAGCCGAGCGCGGTGCGGCCGGGGCCGCCGAAGGCCTGCAGCAGCTGCTGGAGCACCTCGTTGGAGCCGTTGGCGGCCCACACCTGCTCGCGCGCGACCGGGAAGCCGGTGGTGCGGGTCAGGTACCCGGCCAGGCCCTCGCGCAGCTCGACCGCGTCGCGGTCGGGGTAGCGGTTGAGGTTGCGGGCGGCCTCGGCGACGCGCTCGGCGATCCGGGCCACCAGCTCCTCGGGCAGCCGGTACGGGTTCTCGTTGGTGTTCAGCTGGACGGGGACGTCCAACTGCGGTGCGCCGTACGGGGACTGGCCGCGCAGCTCGTCCCGGATGGGCAGGTCGTCGATGTTCGTCACGCGCCGGGAACCGTCCAATCGAACCGAGCCTTGACGGCGTCACCGTGACCGGGCAGGTCCTCGGCGTTCGCCAGGTTGACCACGTGGGCGGCGACGTCCGCCAGCGCCTGCCGGTCGTACTCGACGACCTGGACGCCGCGCAGGAAGGTCTGCACCGACAGTCCGGAGGAGTGGCAGGCGCAGCCGCCGGTCGGCAGCACGTGGTTGGAGCCGGCCGCGTAGTCGCCCAGCGAGACCGGGGTCCAGCGGCCGATGAAGATCGCGCCGGCGTTGACGACCTTGGCCGCCACGGCGTGCGGGTCGCGGGTCTGGATCTCCAGGTGTTCGGCCGCGTAGGCGTTGACCACGGCGAGGCCCTGCTCCAGGTCGTCGACCAGGATGATGCCGGACTGCCGGCCGCCGAGCGCCTCGGCGACCCGCTCGCTGTGCTTGGTCCGGCCGACCTGGGTGACCAGCTCGACCTCGACCGCGTCGGCCAGCTCCGGGGAGTCGGTGACCAGCACCGAGCCGGAGGTGGGGCCGTGCTCGGCCTGGCTGATCAGGTCGGCGGCGACGTCGCTCGGCAGCGCGCTGTCGTCGGCGAGGACGGCGATCTCGGTCGGGCCGGCCTCGGAGTCGATGCCGATCCGGCCGGCGAACAGCCGCTTGGCGGCCGCCACGTAGATGTTGCCGGGGCCGGTGACCATGTTGACCGGGGCGCACTCCTCGGTGCCCAGGGCGAACATCGCGACCGCCTGGGCGCCGCCGACGGAGTAGACCTCCTCCACGCCGAGCAGCGCGCAGGCCGCCAGGATGGTCGGGTGCACCCGGCCGCCGAACTCCTTCTGCGGCGGCGAAGTCACCGCGATGCCCCGGACGCCCGCCTCCTGGGCCGGCACCACGTTCATCACCACGGAGGACGGGTAGACCGCCAGCCCGCCCGGCACGTACAGGCCGACCCGCTCGACCGGCACCCAGCGCTGGGTGACCGTGCCGCCCGGCACCACCTGGGTGGTGTGCCCGGTGCGGCGCTGGTCGGAGTGCACGGCCCGGGCGCGGCGGATCGACTCCTCCAGCGCGGCCCGCACCTTCGGGTCCAGCGTCTCCAGGGCCTCGGCCAGCTGCTCGGCGGGCACCCGGGTGGACTCCAGCCGGACGCCGTCGAAGCGCTCGGTGATCTCGATCAGCGCCGCGACCCCGCGATGGCGTACGTCCTCGGCGATCGGCCGCACCTTCTCCAGGGCGGCCGCCACGTCGAACTCGGCACGGGGCAGCAGGTCACGCGGGTCGTCCAGCGAGCCGCGGAGGTCGATTCGAGAGATCACGCCACCCAGTGTAAGGAGTGGCCGGAACGGGTGGTCCCACATTTCAGTCCGTGATACGAAAGGCGAGACGACCGGGGGGACGGGGAAACCATGGCGGAGAGCGCCCCAGAGAGCTGGACCGACACCGAACGGAAGCTCTGGGAGGCCTTCCGCGAGGGCGAGGTCTTCGACCTCCGGTGTGGCCGGAACGACATCGACGACCCCTTCGGGGACGCCGTCTGGGGCCCCGAGCGCACGGTGAGCGCCGAGGTCCTCGCCCACCTGCTGCTGGCCGGCCCGCGGCCCACCGCCGGGCGGGTCGCCTCGCTGCGGATGAGCGGGGTGTACGTCACCGGCGCGCTCAACCTGGCCGGCGGCCACATCGACCGGTACGTCGAACTGCGCGGCTGCCGCTTCGAGCACAAGATCCTCATCTCGGAGGCCTCGGCCACCACCCTGCGGATGGTCGACTGCCTGATCCCCCGACTGGAGGCCTCCCGGCTCGCCACCACCGGCGACGTCCACCTGGCCCGCTGCCGGATCCCCGACGGCATCCGGCTCACCGACGCCAAGATCGGCACCGACCTGCTGCTCAACCTGGCCGTCATCGGCGGCGACCGCTACGGCCGCGCGGTGTCCGCCGACGGGATCACCGTCCACCAGGACTTCGAGGCCGAACGCCTGGAGACCCGCGGCGAGTTGAGCGTCCGCACGGCCCGCATAGGCGGCCGCTTCTCACTCCGCGGCGCCCAGCTGCACGCCGACCCGCAGAACCGGGTCTGCCTCAACGCCGTCCGGCTCAACGTCGGCCACACCCTCTACCTGACCAGCTCGGCCGACGGCGGCTGGTTCGGCTCCCGCAGCTACTACGGCTCCGGCTACGGCCAGAGCCCCCCGCCCGACGCACCCAGCACCCCGTTCCGCGCCTACGGCCAGGTGCGGCTCTCGGACGCCCGCTTCGAGGCCGCCTGCCTGATCTCCGGAGAATTCCACCTGGAGGGCGACGACGAGCTCTCGCTGCGCCGCATCCACACCCCCGAACTCCGGTTCACCTGCAAGATCCGGCCCACCGGCACCGTCTCCCTCTCCCGCGCCCGGGTCGGCAACCTGGTCGACACCCCGGACGCCTGGCCGCTCGGCAAGCACCTGCGGCTGACCGGCTTCGTCTACGAGAACCTCCGCCCGGTCGGACAGTTCACCGTCCAGCAGCGGATCGCCTGGCTGGAAGGCTCGACGGTCGAGTTCCAGCCGGAGTCCTACGAACAACTCGCCACCGCCCTGCGCCGCGACGGCGCCGACGACGACGCCCGCGAGGTGCTCTACGCCAAGCAGCGCCGCCGCCGCGAGACCCTCCCCCTGCCCGCCCGGGGCTGGGGCCTGGTCCAGGACGTCACCGTCGGTTACGGCTACCGCCCCGGCCGCGCCGGCCTCTGGCTCCTGCTCGCCTGGGCCCTCGGCAGCATCTGGTTCGCCACCCACCCACTGGACCCGCTCAAGGCCGACGAGAAGCCGCACTGGAACCCGGTGCTCTACACCCTCGACCGGCTGCTGCCCATCGTCGACCTCAACCAGGGCGCCTGGAACCCCGGCGAGGCCTCCCAGTGGATCTCCGCCGGCCTCGTCGTCGTCGGCTGGCTCCTCGCCTCCACCGTCCTCACCGGCGCCACCCGCCTCCTCCAACGCGGCTGACCCCCACCCCAGCCACGGCCCCCTGCACCACCCGTCGCCGCTTCGGCAAAGCCGATGCGGCGACGACTTCTGCGCAGGAAGTCGGCCAGACCGACTTCCTACGCAGAAGCCCAAAAGCCGACGTTCAACGACAAGTGAATCACCTAGCCATTCCGCCCCGCCGCGATGTGATCGCGGCGGGGCGGAATACGCACAGGTGGGCCCGTGCCCAGGGACACTC
>NZ_JBHVUS010000066.1:0-24997 GCF_042884005.1 Kitasatospora sp. NPDC058162 | reverse complement strand
GGTTACATTCCGAACCCGGAAGCTAAGCCTCACAGCGCCGATGGTACTGCAGGGGGGACCCTGTGGGAGAGTAGGACGCCGCCGAACAATCATTCCAAAAAGACCCCCTCCCATTCGGGAGGGGGTCTTTTTGCGTTACCCTCTGCCAATGCAGAACCTGACCCTGACCTGGCAGACCGCCGGGGGCACCGCCGTCGTCCTCTACGGAGGCGCGTACGCCGCTGCCAGGGTCCGGAAGCCGGGGGTGTCGGCGCTGCTGCGGGAGGCCGGCACCCTGCTGGCGCTGTTCGCGCTGTGGCAGCTGGTGGGGCACCTGTCGGTGATGAGCGCCGACCACGCGCTGGACCGGGCGGGCTGGATCCACCGGACCGAGCAGGCGGTCGGGTTGCCGGACGAGGCGTCCTGGCAGGCGGCGGTCACGCCGTACCCGGTGCTGGTGCGGCTGGCGAACTACTACTACGCGGTGATGCACTTCGCCGTCATGCTCGGGGTGCTGTTCTGGGTCTTCCTGCGGCACCGGGAGCGCTACGCGTGGGTGCGCAACACGGTGGTGATCACCACCGCGGTCTGTCTGCTGGTGCAGTTCATCCCGGTGGCGCCGCCGCGGATGCTGCCGGAGAGCGGCTTCGTGGACGTGGCCGCGCAGTACGGGCAGTCGGTGTACGGCGGCGCGGTCGGCGGGGTGGTGGTGGCGGACCAGTTGTCGGCGATGCCGTCGGTGCACGTCGCCTGGTCCGTGCTGGCGGCGGTCGCGGTGGTGCGGGTGTCGCCGAGTCCGTTCCGCTGGCTGGTGGTGCTGCACCCGGTGCTGACGGTCGCGGTGGTCGTCGTGACGGCCAACCACTTCTGGGCGGACGGCATCGTCGCCGTCACGATCCTGCTGTTCGCCTACGCCGTCCTGGCGGCGACTGCTGCTGCGGCGGCACGGCGACGGGGCCGGGCCTCCGTCGAGACGGAGACCCGACCCCGCACGGGTGCCGGGGAGCGGCCGAAGCAGGTCACTTGACCGGCAGGGCGACCTTCCCCCAGGAGCCGTTGCTCAGGGCGGAGGTGGCCCAGTACCAGGCGATGAGCCCGGAGACGGCCGCGACCCAGCCGGCGGCCTTGCCGAGACCGCTGTAGCCACCGAGGACCGCGATGGCACTGAGCACGAGGGAGACCGTGAACAGGCCGTAGACGGCACGGCTGAACAGGCCCGCGCCCCAACTGGCGGCGGTGAGGCTGAGGGCGAGCAGGGCCCACAGCAGCAGGAACAGGCCGGCGGCGTTCTTGCTCGCGCCGCCCGCCACCGACCAGGTCGCCCAGAAGGCGCCGAGGCTGGTGAAGGCGGTCCCGGTGAAGCCCTCGCCGCCGCGGAGCTGCCAGAGGCCCGCGATGAAGAGGGTGACGCCGCCGAGCAGGTGGGCGAGGTGGGCCGCGTCCCCGACGCCGGTGCCGTGCAGGATCCCGGTGGAGAGCAGACCGTAGGCGAGCAGTGTCAGGCCGAGGGCGAGGTAGCCGAGGTTACCCGCGTCGGCTCCGGTGGAGCGGGCGTTCGTTGCCCCGGTAGCGTCGTTGCTCACCGGAGGCTCCTTTCACTCTGGGCGCGCGCAGGGCGCAGTAACGCTTGGTGTCGTTCCGATGAGTGGATGCGCGCGACCGCGCCGGGGTCCGCACGACTGGGAGCGTGCGCGGGCTGCGGTCGGAAGTGATGGGCCAGCGGAGAGCCGCTGGTCACGTCCCCGCCGGGGGATTCCCCGGCGAGATCGGTTTACCCGGCCCTGCTCGCTTGTACCCTTGTGAAGATAACAATTTGTGACGGCGTCAGCTGTGGAACGCTCACGCTTGACGCTGGGTCGGCACCCGGAGCGTCAGGATCGCCATGTCGTCGGACGGCGGCTCGGGGGCGAAGCGCTCGACCGCGCGCTGCACCCGCATGGCGACCGCGCCGGCGGTCAGGCCGGTGCAGCCGGTGAGCACCTCGGCGAGGCCGTCGTCGCCCAGCATCCGCCGGCCCTCGCGGCGTTCGGTGACGCCGTCGGTGACGCAGAGCAGGACCTCGCCGGGGGCCAGCACCAGGCGCTCGGCGGTGAGTTCGAGGTCGTCCATGACGCCGAGCAGCGGCTGCGGGGTGGCGGCCCGGTCGACCTGGCCGTCGGTGCGCAGGCGCAGCGGCAGCGGGTGGCCGGCGCAGACCAGGGAGAGCTCGGTGCTGCCGTCCGGGCGGGGCGTCAGTTCGCCGTAGAGCAGGGTGAGGAAGCGGCTGCGCGAACCCTCGTCCAGGATGGCCGCGTTGAGCCGGCGCAGCACCTGCGGGGCGTCCAGGCCCTCGCGGGCGAGCAGCCGCAGCGAGTGCCGGGCCAGGCCGGTGACGGAGGCGGCCTCGGGGCCGGTGCCGCAGACGTCGCCGATGGCGAAGCCGTAGGTGCCCTCGCGGATGGTGAACAGGTCGTAGAAGTCGCCGCCGACCTCGTTGCCCTCGCCCGCGGCCTGGTAGTAGACGTCCACCTCGACGCCGGGGATCTCCGGCAGGTCCGGCGGGAGCAGGCTGCGCTGCAGGGCCTGGCTGGTGGCGGTGCGCTCGGAGTAGAGGCGGGAGTTGTCGAGGGCCAGGGCGGCCCGGCGGGAGAGGTCCTCGGCGAGTTCGAGGATCTCCTGGCGGAACCGCACGCCGGCCGGGACGCCGAGGGCGAGCAGGCCGATGACGCGGTTGCGGGCGGTCAGCGGCAGGACGACGGTCTCGCCGAGCAGGCCGGCGAGTTCGGGGCTGTCGGTGAGGCCGCGGGCCGACGCGGTGTCGCCGGGCGCGGTCCAGAAGCGGACGCCGTGGGTGGGGCCGGTCTCGGGGAAGGGGGTCTTGTCGAGGAGGTCGCGCAGCGGGTCGATCCGGTCCTCGTCCTCGTGCAGGACGAAGGCGAGGCCGGCCGAGGAGCTGTGGTCGCCGTTGGTGTAGACGGCGCACCAGGAGGCGAGGGTGGGGACGGCCATCTGGGCCATCAACGCCAGGGTCTGCTCGTGTTCGAGGGTGCCGGCCAGCAGGTCGGAGGCCTCGACGAGGAAGGAGAGCGAGCCGCGGCGCAGCCGTTCCAGCTCGGTCAGCCGGGTGCTCTCGACCGCCAGGGCGACCCGGTCGGCGGCGAACTGCAGGCGCAGCGCGTCCTCGTTGTCGTAGCGGCCGGGTGCGGCGGTGGCGATGCCGAGCGAGCCGATCAGTCGGCCCTCGACCTTGAGCGGGACGGTGACCAGGGAGCGCATGCCGCTGCCGGCGAGCAGGGGCAGGCCGGTGGGGCGGGCGGCGAGGTCCTCGTGGACGGAGGGCAGCCGGGCGGAGTCGTAGCGGGTGCCGGTCTCGACCGGGAAGCGGGTGTGCCGGCGGTGCCCGGTGGTCAGGCCGGTGGCGGCGCGGACCTCGAACTCGGCCTCGTCGTCGGTGGTGAGCAGCAGGTAGGCGGCGTCGGCGTCGAGCAGGTCGCGGGCGCGTTCGACGGCGCGCTGGAGCAGGGTTTCGAGGTCGTCGGTGGCGACCGGGCCGGCCAGCAGGTCGAGCCGGGGGCCGGTCGGGTCGGGGCGCTCGCCGGGTAGGGTGCGGGCGGGGGAGCGCAGGACGGCGCGGTCGGGTTCGAGGACGAGCAGACAGAGGGTGGAGGCGACGCCCTCGGTGTCGCGCACGCGCACCTGGACGCCGTAGACCTCGACCTCCTCGCCGTCGGCCCGCCGTACGCCGTAGCCGCCCTCCCAGCGGGCCAGCCGGAGGGTGTCGGTGAGGCCGAGGCCGCGGCCGGGGGACTGCGGCCAGAGCGCGAGGTCGGCCCAGGGGCGGCCGAGGACGGTGGCGGCGGGGTACCGGAAGAGGGCTTCGGCGTCCGGGTTCCAGGCCAGGACCCGGCCGTCCTCGTCGAGTTGGACGACGGCGACGTGCACCGGTCCGGGGCTGCTCGGCAGGTCGCTGCCGGGGGTGGCGGGGACGGCGTAGCGGGTGCCGGCCACGTGCGCGGGCAGGGCGAGCCGGAACCAGACGGTCTTCTGCCCGGCGCCGTACTCGACGCCCCAGCGTTCGGCGAGGGCGGAGCACATCAGCAGGCCGCGGCCGCCCTCCCCGTCGGGGTCGGCGTAGCGGGGGCCGTCGCCGAGCGAGGGCAGGCCGCGCTCGGGGTGGTGGTCGGTGACCTCGATCCGGACGGTCTCCTCCTCGCGCAGGCAGCAGACCTCGGCGGCGGTGCCGGCGTGCACGACGGCGTTGGTGACCAGCTCGCTGACCAGGACGACGGCGTCGTCGACGACCTCGGGCAGGCCCCAGCCGAGCAGCGCGTCCCGGACGAAGCCCCGGGCGGCCGCCGCGGACCGGCCGTCGGGATCGAAGGTGGCGGCTGCGCGCGCGGTGACCACGTTGCCACTTCTCCTCTGCTGCTCTTGCCCTGACTGTCCGGGGTTCGGCGCCGACCTCCCCGTGCGCGCCGCCGGGTGGGCGGCGGCGGTGGGTCGGGTCGTGGCCCGGTGCAGCGCTCCACCCTACTTTCCGCTTGGTTCCCCGTGGGGGCGGGGCCGTGAAACAGGCACCAGAGGGTGATTCTGCCCACCTGTTTCGGACGGTGCGGGGACAACCGAGCGCAACCGGCCGTATACCCGGCGGCAGTGCTGCCAGACTGGGGGGTCCGCGACGGCCGGTGGGAGCAGTACGGTCGTGTGGGTGCCGGTGGGCCGTGGGGTCCGGCCGGTGCGAAGCCCAGCCGGAGTCGGTGCCCGGGGCGTGCCGTTCCGGCGCGGCGGTCACCGGACAGTTCACACGATGTGGGAGGGGCCCGTTGAGTTCGGCCACCAAGGACGCCACCAAGGACGCCACCGGTACGACGCCGCCCGCTCCGCGCGGTGGGCGGTCCGGGACCGCGCCGCGGAGCGCGGCCGGCCGGCGAGCGGGCCACAGCCGCAGCGCGGAGCCCGCCGAGCTGCGCAAGGTGCTGGCAGCGCTGACCGCGATGCGGGACGGCAACTTCCGCCGCCGGTTGACGGTGCCGGGCGACGGGCCGCTGGCGGAGATCGCCGCGGTGTTCAACGAGGTCGCCGAGCGCAACCAGCACCTGACCGGTGAACTGGCCCGGGTGCGGCGGGCGGTGGGCCGTGAGGGCCGGCTGAACGAGCGGCTGGAGACCGGTGCGGGCGAGGGCGCCTGGATGGCGGCGGTCGACAACTGCAACGCGCTGATCGACGACCTGGCCCGTCCGATGGCCGAGGTGGGCCGGGTGCTCAGCTCGATCGCCGAGGGCGACCTGGACCAGAAGATGGAGCTGCGTTCGCTGCACAGCAACGGGGTGAGCCACCCGTTGCGCGGCGAGTACCTCAAGATCGGCCGGACCGTCAACGGACTGGTGGACCAGCTCTCCGAGTTCACCGACGAGGTGACCCGGGTGGCCCGCGAGGTGGGCACCGAGGGCAAGCTCGGCGGGCAGGCCAAGGTCCGTAGCGTGTCGGGCAGTTGGAAGGACCTGGCGGACTCGGTCAACACCATGGCCGGGCGGCTGACCGCGCAGGTGCGCAACATCGCCCAGGTGACCACGGCGGTGGCCAAGGGCGACCTGTCCCGCAAGGTGACCGTCGACGTGGCCGGCGAGATGCTGGAGCTGAAGAACACCGTCAACACGATGGTGGACCAGCTGAACGGCTTCGCCGCCCAGGTCACCACGGTGGCCCGGGACGTCGGCACCGAGGGCCGGCTGGGCGGTCAGGCGCAGGTGCCGGGCGTGGCCGGGGTCTGGCGCGAACTGACCGACTCGGTGAACTTCATGGCCGACAACCTGACCGGCCAGGTCCGCAACATCGCCCAGGTGACCACGGCGGTGGCGCGCGGGGACCTGTCGCAGAAGATCGAGGTGGACGCGCGCGGCGAGATGCTGGAGCTGAAGAACACCATCAACACGATGGTGGACCAGCTCTCCGGCTTCGCCGAGCAGGTGACCCGGGTGGCCCGTCAGGTGGGCACCGAGGGGCGGCTCGGCGGGCAGGCGCAGGTGCCCTGGGCGGCCGGGGTGTGGCGGGACCTGACCGACAACGTCAACTTCATGGCGAACAACCTCACCGATCAGGTGCGCAACATCGCCCAGGTGACGACCGCGGTCGCCAAGGGCGACCTGTCGCAGAAGATCCAGGTGGACGCGCGCGGGGAGATCCTGGAGCTGAAGAACACCATCAACACGATGGTCGACCAGCTCTCCGCCTTCGCCGACGAGGTCACCCGCGTGGCCCGGGACGTCGGCACCGAGGGCATCCTCGGCGGTCAGGCGAGCGTGCCCGGGGTGTCCGGGACGTGGAAGGACCTGACCAACAGCGTCAACCTGATGGCCAACAACCTGACCAGCCAGGTCCGCAACATCGCCGAGGTGACCACGGCGGTGGCGCGCGGCGACGTGTCGAAGAAGATCACCGTCGACGCCCGGGGCGAGATCCTGGAGCTGGTGACCACCGTCAACACCATGGTGGACCAGCTCTCCGCCTTCGCCGACGAGGTCACCCGGGTCGCCCGCGAGGTCGGCACCGAGGGCATCCTGGGCGGTCAGGCGCGGGTGCGCGGGGTGTCGGGCATCTGGAAGGACCTGACCGACAACGTCAACTTCATGGCGTCGAACCTGACCGGACAGGTCCGCAACATCGCCGAGGTCGCCTCCGCGGTGGCCCGCGGCGACCTCTCCAAGAAGATCACCATCGACGCCCAGGGCGAGATCGCGACGCTCGCCGGGACCCTGAACACGATGGTCGACCAGCTGTCCGCGTTCGCGGTCGAGGTCACCCGGGTCGCCCGCGAGGTGGGTACCGACGGCACCCTGGGCGGCCAGGCCAGCGTGCCGGGCGTGGCCGGCATCTGGAAGGATCTGACCGACAACGTCAACCAGATGGCCAACAACCTCACCGGCCAGGTCCGCAACATCGCGCTGGTGATCACGGCGGTCGCCCGCGGCGACCTCTCGCAGAAGATCGACGTCGACGCGCGCGGCGAGATCCTCCAGCTCAAGACCAACATCAACACCATGGTCGACCAGCTCTCCGCCTTCGCCGACGAGGTCACCCGGGTCGCCCGCGAGGTGGGTACCGACGGGCGGCTCGGCGGCCAGGCCCGGGTGCCCGGGGTGGACGGCACCTGGCAGGACCTCACCGAGTCGGTGAACGAGCTGGCCAACAACCTGACCCGGCAGGTGCGCGCGATCGCCCAGGTCGCCACCGCGGTGACCAGGGGCGACCTGAGCCTGCGGATCGACGTGGACGCCGCCGGGGAGCTCGACGAGCTCAAGGACAACATCAACCAGATGATCGCCAACTTGCGCGAGACCACCCGCACCAACCAGGAGCAGGACTGGCTCAAGACCAACCTGGCCCGGATCTCCGGTCTGCTCCAGGGCCGCCGGGACCTGGAGGCCGTCGCCTCGCTGATCATGACCGAGCTGACCCCGGTGGTCTCCGCCCAGCACGGCGCCTTCTTCCTGGCCCAGCCGGCCGGCCGGACCGCCGAGCTGATCACCGAGGACGACGACGAGAACGACACCGTGCTGCGCCTGATCGGCAGCTACGGCTACCAGCGCCGGGCGATGCCGACCACCTTCCGGCCGGGCGAGTCGTTGATCGGCCAGGCCGCTACGGAGAAGCGGGCGATCATCGTCAAGGAGGCGCCGCCCGGGTACCTCAAGATCGCCTCCGGCCTCGGCGAGGCCTCGCCGGCCCACATCGTGGTGCTGCCGGTGCAGTTCGAGGGCCGACTGCTGGGCGTGATCGAGCTGGCCACGTTCAGCTCCTTCACCACCGTCGCGCTGGACTTCCTCAACCAGATCGCCGACCTGATCGGCGTCACCGTCAACACCATCAGCGTCAACACCAAGACTGAGGGCCTGCTGCTGGAGTCCCAGCGGCTCACCGCTGAACTCTCGATGCGCTCGGCCGAGTTGGAGGCGCGCCAGGAGGAACTGGAGCGCACCAACGAGGAGTTGCAGGAGAAGGCCGAGCAACTCGCCCAGCAGAACCGGGACATCGAGATCAAGAACAGCGAGATCGAGGAGGCCCGGCAGGTCCTGGAGGAGCGCGCCGAGCAGCTCGCCCTGGCCTCCCGGTACAAGAGCGAGTTCCTCGCCAACATGTCGCACGAGCTGCGCACCCCGCTCAACTCGCTGCTGATCCTGGCCAAGCTGCTCTCCGACAACAACGAGGGCAACCTCTCGCCCAAGCAGGTCGAGTTCGCCGACACCATCCACGGCGCCGGCTCCGACCTGCTCCAGCTGATCAACGACATCCTCGACCTGTCCAAGGTCGAGGCCGGGAAGATGGACGTCCGCCCGGCCCGGATCGCCCTGGTCCAGCTGGTCGACTACGTCGAGGCCACCTTCCAGCCGGTCGCCCTGGACAAGAACCTGGACTTCGCGGTCCGGGTCTCGCCCGCCCTGCCGGTCACCCTGCACACCGACGAGCAGCGGCTCCAGCAGGTGCTGCGCAACCTGATCTCCAACGCCGTCAAGTTCACCGACACCGGCGGCGTCGACTTCTCGATCAGCGCGGCCGGCCGGGACGTCCCCCAGCACGTGCGCGAGCGGCTGCTGGAGTTCGGCTCGATCCAGGGCCCGGACGACGCGCTGATCGCCTTCTCGGTCTCCGACACCGGCATCGGCATCCCCGGCAACAAGCTGCGGGAGATCTTCGAGGCGTTCAAGCAGGCCGACGGCACCATCAGCCGCAAGTACGCCGGCACCGGCCTCGGGCTGTCGATCAGCCGCGAGATCGCCCGGCTGCTCGGCGGCGAGATCCACGCCGAGAGCGAGCTCGGCAAGGGCTCGACCTTCACGCTCTACCTGCCGCTGCGCACCGACGCCCCGGACGCCGCCGCCGAGCGGCCCCTGGACCGCCCGGGCACCGCGAACCCGCCCGCACTGCGCGCCTCGGTCGGGGTGACCCCGGTGGGCCTGCCGGTGCCGGTCGGCGAGAGCCCGGCCGAGCACTGGGCCCAGGAGGTCCGGGAGATGGCCGAGGAGCGCCGCCGCGGCGCGGTGGAGCGCCGACGCAGCGCCGCCCTGGAGAGCGCCGCCGCGCCCCGGGCGGTGGAGCCGGCGCAGCAGCCCCGGCCGGCCCGCGTCGCCGCCCGCTTCGACGGCCAGCAGGTGCTGATCGTGGACGACGACGTGCGCAACGTGTTCGCCCTGACCAGCGTGCTGGAGCAGCACGGGCTGACCGTCCTGTACGCGGAGAACGGCCGCGAGGGCATCGAGATGCTGGAGCAGCACGAGAACGTGGCGCTGGTCCTGATGGACATCATGATGCCGGAGATGGACGGCTACGCGACCACCGAGGCGATCCGCCGGATGCCCCAGTTCGCCGGTCTGCCGATCATCGCGCTGACCGCCAAGGCGATGAAGGGCGACCGCGAGAAGTCCCTGGAGGCGGGCGCCACCGACCACATCACCAAGCCGGTGGAGACCGACCACCTGCTGTCGGTGATGTCCGAGTGGCTGAACGGCGACCGCGCGTGAGTCCGTCGCCTGGCGCGAACCCCGGGGCGGGCTCCGGGGTTCGCGCCCGCCGGCGGGCCGGTTTGCTGGCGGGGAGGCCCGGGAACCCGGTAGGGTCACCGATCGTTGCGAACAGTGACCGGACGGCGACACGCTGCTGAGCGTGCGCCGGAGCACTGGCTGCGCGCCGCTCCGGATCGGGTCACGACGGAGCGATGTGCCGGGCGAGGGGGTGCGGCTAGCATGACCGGGGTAGCGGTGGGCAGTACGCGAGTGCCTACACCGGGCGGCAGGCAGGCGACAGGAGGGCGAGCCCCGATGCAGAAGGCGAAGATCCTCCTGGTCGACGACCGGCCGGAGAACCTGCTGGCGCTGGAGGCGATCCTCTCCGCCCTGGACCAGACGCTGGTGCGGGCCGCCTCCGGCGAGGAGGCGCTCAAGGCCCTGCTGACGGACGACTTCGCGGTGATCCTGCTGGACGTCCAGATGCCCGGGATGGACGGCTTCGAGACGGCCGCCCACATCAAGCGCCGCGAGCGCACCCGGGACATCCCGATCATCTTCCTGACCGCGATCAACCACGGGCCCCACCACACCTTCCGCGGCTACGCGGCCGGTGCGGTGGACTACATCTCCAAGCCCTTCGACCCGTGGGTGCTGCGCGCCAAGGTCTCGGTCTTCGTCGACCTGTACGTCAAGAACTGCCAGCTGAAGGAGCAGGCCGCGCTGCTGCGGCTGCAACTGGAGGCGGGCGGCGGCGAGCCGGCCCTCGGCGGGGCGCTGCTGGGCGAGCTGTCCGCGCGGCTGGCGGCGGTCGAGGAGCAGGCGGAGGCGCTGGGCAAGCAGCTGGACGGGGCCGAGGACGCCGGGGTGGCCGCCACCGCGGCGCACCTGGAGCGCAAGCTCGCCGGACTGCGCCGGGCCCTGGACGCGATGCGCCCCGGCACCGCGTAGAACCGCCCGGACGGGCGGTCGGACGTTCATCCGTCCGGGTGGTTCGCTGCTGCGGCCGGGTGAAACCCGGTCAGCGTGACGGTGTGTCTGCGACACGTCCCGGCCCCGGGCTCGGCCGCGTGGGCACCGGTCGCCCGCCCCGGTAGGCTGCTGACCCATGGCCACTCGTACGCCCGGAAACGCCGCACGCAAACCGAGTCCGGGACCGTCCAAGAAGGCCGCGGCCAAGGCCCCGGGCAAGCCGCCCGCCAAGAAGGCGGCCGCCCGCCGGGCCCCCGCGAAGAAGACGGCCGCCAAGTCGGCCCCGCCGCCCCCGCCGCGCCGGGGGCTCGTGATGGGCGCCCTCAACGCCCTCGCCAGCCCGATCGCCGCGATCTTCCGCGGCTTCGGCGACGGCGCCAAGAACCTCCACCCGGACCACCGCAAGGACGGCGTCGGCCTGCTGCTGTTCGGGCTCGCGCTGGTGGTCGCGGGCGGCACCTGGTTCAGCTCGGAGGGCTGGCTGAACGGGGCGGCCACCGCCGTGGTGTCCGGACTGTTCGGGCGGCTCGACGTGCTGGTGCCGTTCCTGCTGGCCGGGATCGCCATCCGGCTCTGGCGCCACCCGGAGCTGCCGGAGGCCAACGGCCGGATCGTGATCGGGCTGAGCACCCTGCTGGTCGGCATCCTCGGCCTGGTCCACATCGGCTGCGGCGCGCCCACGATGGGCAGCGGCGCCTCCCGGATAAGGGCGGCCGGCGGGATCATCGGCTGGGCCGCCTCCACCCCGATGATGGCCGCCGCCGGCGCGGTGCTGGCCGTGCCGCTGCTCCTGCTGCTGGCCTTCTTCGGCCTGCTGGTGGTCACCGCCACCCCGGTCAACCGGATCGGCGAGCGGGTGCGCGGGCTGGGGATAAGGCTCGGCGTGGTCGAGCCCGGGCCCGAGGACGAGCCGCGCTGGGGGCGCACGCCGGAGCACGAGCTGTCCACCGATCCGCCGGAGGACGCCGACCCCGACGCGCTGCCGTACACCGTCGACACCGACGGTGAGGGCCCCCTCGACGAGGTGGCCGCCCGTCGGCGCCGGCGCCGGCGCAAGCAGACCGCCGAGGACGACGAGGAGCAGCCGGAGGCCGTCCGGGTCTCGCTCGACAAGGAGCCGCTGGACCCGTACGCCACCCGCGACCTCGCCGCCGGCGCGGCCGCCGACCTGGACGGCGCCCTGGTCTACGGGGTGCCCGCCTCCTCGGCGGTGGCGGACATGATGCACCAGGTCAAGGACCTCACCGCGGCGCCGGAGGAGCCCGCCGTCCCGGCCGCCCGCAGCGGCGGCCCGGGCGCGCCCGCCGAGCACGGCCCGGCGCCGGTGCGGATGGAGCAGCTGCAGCTCGGCGAGGGGGTCACCTACGCGCTGCCCTCGCTCGACCTGCTGGAGCGTGGCGGCCCGGCCAAGGCCCGCAGCGCCCTCAACGACGAGGTGGTGGCCCAGCTCACCAGCACCTTCGCCGAGTTCAAGGTGGACGCCAAGGTCACCGGCTTCACCCGCGGCCCGACGGTCACCCGCTACGAGGTCGAGCTCGGCCCGGCCGTCAAGGTGGAGCGGATCACCGCGCTCGGCAAGAACATCGCCTACGCGGTGGCCAGCCCGGACGTGCGGATCATCAGCCCGATCCCGGGCAAGTCCGCGGTCGGCATCGAGATCCCCAACCGGGACCGCGAGATGGTCAACCTCGGCGACCTGCTGCGCTCGCGCACGGCCGCCGAGGACACCCACCCGATGGTCGTCGGCATGGGCAAGGACGTCGAGGGCCACACCGTGATGGCCAACCTCGCCAAGATGCCGCACATCCTGGTGGCCGGTGCGACCGGCGCGGGCAAGTCCTCCTGCATCAACTGCCTGATCACCTCGATCCTCGCCCGGGCCACCCCGGACGAGGTGCGGATGGTGCTGGTCGACCCCAAGCGGGTCGAGCTGACCGCGTACGAGGGCATCCCGCACCTGATCACGCCGATCATCACCAACCCGAAGAAGGCCGCCGAGGCCCTCCAGTGGGTGGTGCGCGAGATGGACCTGCGCTACGACGACCTCGCGGCCTTCGGCTTCCGGCACGTGGACGACTTCAACGCGGCGGTGAAGGCCGGCAAGGTCACCCCGCCGCTGGGCAGCGAGCGGGAGCTGCGGCCGTACCCGTACCTGCTGGTGATCGTCGACGAGCTGGCCGACCTGATGATGGTCGCGCCGCGCGACGTCGAGGACTCGGTGGTCCGGATCACCCAGCTGGCCCGTGCGGCCGGCATCCACCTGGTGCTCGCCACCCAGCGGCCCTCGGTGGACGTGGTCACCGGCCTGATCAAGGCCAACGTGCCGTCCCGGCTGGCCTTCGCGACCTCCGCGATGGCCGACTCCCGGGTCATCCTGGACCAGCCCGGCGCGGAGAAGCTGATCGGCAAGGGCGACGCGCTGTTCCTGCCGATGGGCGCGAGCAAGCCGATCCGCATGCAGGGCGCGTTCGTCACCGAGGCGGAGATCGCCAGGGTGGTGCAGCACTGCAAGGACCAGCTGTCCGCCGTCTACCGGGACGACGTGACGGTCGGGGGCGGGCCCAAGAAGGAGATCGACGAGGAGATCGGCGACGACCTGGACCTGCTGATCCAGGCGGCCGAGCTGGTGGTCTCCACCCAGTTCGGCTCCACCTCGATGCTCCAGCGCAAGCTCCGGGTCGGCTTCGCCAAGGCGGGCCGGCTGATGGACCTGATGGAGTCGCGCGGGATCGTCGGCCCGAGCGAGGGCTCCAAGGCCCGGGACGTGCTGGTGAAGCCGGACGAGCTGGACGGCGTACTGATCACCCTGCGGGGCTGAGGGGGCCCTGCGGGGCCGAGGGGACCGGCAGGGCTGCGGGGGCCTGCCCCGTAGGGCTGACGGGCTGTGCGCTCCGAGCGGGTTCACTCGTTCGGAGGATGATGGGCGCGGTACGGGGAACCGGGTGTCCGTATGCGGCGTCACTTGGCCGGAAAGCGCTTCCCGGGTCCGTCCGGGTGCCTCCGTTGACGACCGTTCAGCTGAGGTCCGGCCCCCGGCCGGGGCGGGCACGCGCATTCGGCCCGCTCCGCTTGAGAAACGATCCGCCCGCGCCCCTAGACTGTTCCCCAGCAGGTGGCCATCCGCTCGAAAGGCGTGCCCCGTGACCATCGGCAAGTCCTCCGACCGCGAGAACACCCCGTCGTCCGTCGAGCCGACCGACGACGCGGTGCAGGCGGCCGATGCCCCGAGCATCGGCCGGGTGCTGTCCGCCGCCCGGATCGACGCGGGACTCACGGTGGACCAGGTGAGTACCGCCACCCGGGTGCGGGTGCCGATCGTCCATGCCATCGAGGAGGACGACTTCGACCGCTGCGGCGGCGACTTCTACGCCCGCGGGCACATCCGTGCGGTCGCCCAGGCGGTCGGCGCGGACGGCGAGGCGCTGGTGGCCCGCTACGACGCCGCGCACGGCGGCTCGCCGGCCTCCAAGCGCCCCGCCACCCAGCTGATCGACAACGGCCCGATCAAGGTGCCCGGCCGCTCCCGGCCGAACTGGGCGGCCGCCATGGTCGCCGCGATCGTCGCGGTGGTCGCGCTGATCGGCTTCAACCTGGTCAGCGGCAAGAGCGGCCACGGCACCACCGGCTCCGCCAGCGCGCCGCTGCCCAGCGGCTCCGGCACCGGCTCGGTCGCCCCGGTCACGCCGACCGTCCAGCCGCCGGCGCCCGCGCCGAGCGCCGCGGCGATCGCCGCCGTCCCGGCCGACAAGGTCACCGTGAAGCTGGTCGCCGAGGGCACCAGCTGGGTCTCGGCGATGGACGGCAACGGCAAGTCGCTGTTCCAGAACAACATCAGCGACGGCCAGGACCAGACCTTCACCGACCCCAAGCAGATCCGCCTGGTGCTCGGCAACGGCGGGGCCGTGCACGCGTACGTCAACGGCAAGGACCTCGGCGTCCTCGGCAAGGACGGCCAGGTGGTGCACGTCACGTACACCCCCGGAGACCCGCAGGCGGGCTGACCACACGGCCCGTCGAGGGCCGTCGATGATCAGCTGATCCGTGGCACGCGGCCTCCGGGGCGAACGGCACCGGAGGCCGCGCGTTAATCTTGGGCCTATGCCTGAACGCCGCACTGTCGCCCTTGTCACGCTCGGATGCGCCCGCAACGAGGTGGACTCCGAGGAACTCGCCGGGCGACTGGAAGCCGACGGCTGGTTGCTCGTCGACGATGCCGCCGAGGCCGATGTCGCCGTCGTCAACACCTGTGGCTTCGTCGAGGCCGCCAAGAAGGACTCCGTCGACGCCCTGCTGGAGGCCAACGACCTCAAGGGGCACGGCCGCACCCAGGCCGTCGTCGCGGTCGGCTGCATGGCCGAGCGGTACGGCAAGGAGCTCGCCGACGCGCTGCCCGAGGCCGACGGGGTGCTCGGCTTCGACGACTACTCCGACATCTCCGACCGCCTGCAGACCATCCTCTCCGGCGGCCACCACGCCCCGCACATCCCGCGCGACCGCCGCAAGCTGCTGCCGATCAGCCCGGCCGAGCGGCAGTCCGCCGCCGAGGCCGTCGCGCTGCCCGGCCACGGCGCCGAGGCCGCCGCCGAGCCGATCACCGACCTGCCCGACGGCCTCGCCCCGGCCTCCGGCCCGCGCACCCTGCGCAAGCGGCTGGACGACAGCCCGGTGGCCTCGGTCAAGCTCGCCTCCGGCTGCGACCGGCGCTGCTCCTTCTGCGCCATCCCCGCCTTCCGCGGCTCCTTCATCTCCCGCCGCCCCTCCGACGTGCTGCACGAGGCCCAGTGGCTGGCCGGGCAGGGCGTCCGCGAGATCGTCCTGGTCAGCGAGAACAACACCTCGTACGGCAAGGACCTCGGCGACATCCGGCTGCTGGAGACGCTGCTCGGCGAGATCTCCGCGATCGAGGGCGTCGAGCGGGTGCGGGTCTCCTACCTGCAGCCGGCCGAGATGCGCCCCGGCCTGATCGACGCGATGACCGGCACCGCCGACGTGCTGCCCTACTTCGACCTGTCCTTCCAGCACTCGGCGCCCGCCGTGCTGCGCCGGATGCGCCGCTTCGGCTCCACCGACCAGTTCCTGGAGCTGCTCGGGACGATCCGGGGCAAGGCCCCGCAGGCCGGCGCCCGGTCCAACTTCATCGTCGGCTTCCCCGGTGAGACCGAGGAGGACTTCGCCGAGCTGGAGCGCTTCGTCACCCACGCCGGGCTGGACGCGATCGGCGTCTTCGGCTACTCCGACGAGGACGGCACCGAGGCGGCGACCTACGACGGCAAGCTGCCCGAGGACGTCGTCGCCGACCGGCTGGCCCGGCTGAGCCGGCTCGCCGAGGAGATGACCGCCCAGCGGGCCGAGCAGCGGATCGGCACCGAGGTCGAGGTGCTGATCGAGTCGATCGAGGACGGCGTGGTCGAGGGCCGCTCCGCCCACCAGGCCCCGGAGACGGACGGCCTGACCACCCTGCACGGCGTCGAGGACCCGCGGGTCGGACAGTTCTGGCGGGCCACCGTGGTGGCCAGCGAGGGCGTCGACCTGATCGCCGAGGCGCTGGAACAGGTGCGACAGCCCGCGACTTCGGGGGCCGAGGCTCCGGGAGCCGGGGAATGACCAAGGGGCCCGGGGCCCCGGCCGCGGCCCACCCGGGGAGACCGGCGGCCGCCGTGCCGCCGGCGCCCGGCGTCTGGAACATCGCCAACGTGCTCACCATGGTCCGGGTGCTCCTGGTCCCGGTCTTCGTGGCCCTGCTGTTCGCCGACGACGGGCACAACCCCAAGTGGCGCGCGGTCGCCTGGGCGTCGTTCGCGATCGCGATGATCACCGACCTGTTCGACGGCGAGATCGCCCGCCGCAAGGGCCTGGTCACCGACTTCGGCAAGATCGCCGACCCGATCGCCGACAAGGCGATCATGGGCTCGGCGCTGATCGGCCTCTCGGTGCTCGGCGACCTGCCCTGGTGGGTCACCGTGGTGATCCTGGCCCGCGAGCTCGGCATCACGCTGATGCGCTTCTGGGTGATCCGCTACGGCGTCATCCCGGCCAGCCGCGGCGGCAAGCTCAAGACGCTCACCCAGGGCACCGCGGTCGGCATGTACGTGCTGCCGCTGACCGGCTGGCTGGCCACCGGCCGGGCGGTCCTGATGGCGCTGGCGGTGCTGCTGACCGTCGGCACCGCGCTGGACTACATCGGCCAGGCGCTGCGCCTGCGCCGCGAGGGCACGGCCGCGGAGCGCGCGGACCGGTAGCGGACAGGGGGACCTCGGTGACGGACGACGAGCTGTACGGGCTGGCCGAACGCGCGCACGCCGCGCTGCGGGCCGAGGGCGGCACGCTGGCCGTCGCCGAATCGCTGACCGGCGGGCTGCTGGCCGCCGCGCTGGTGGACGTCCCCGGGGCGTCCGCGACCTTCCGCGGGTCGGTCACCGCGTACGCGACCGAGCTCAAGGCCTCCGTACTCGGTGTGGACGAGGGCCTGTTGGACGTGTACGGTCCGGTGCACCCGGTGGTGGCCCGACAGATGGCCGAGGGCGTGCGCCGGTTGCTGGGGGCCACGTACGGGCTCGCGACGACCGGTGTGGCCGGTCCGGAGCCGCAGGACGGGCAGCCGGTGGGCACGGTACACCTGGCGGTCGCCGGCCCGGGGGGAACTCTGGTCAGTTCGCCCCTGCTGTCGGGCCCTCGTGCCACAATCCGTCACGAAGCGGTGACCGCCGCGCTGGAGCTGCTCGTCGGCCGGCTCGCTCGTTGACCTCGATGACCTCGTCGACCTCGATGACGGAGCCCGCGGACGGATCTCCACCGAACCGAGATCTGCCGAACTGGCGCGCGGGTATGACACAGCTGGAGGATCGTGTTACATCCAACGGCCTGGTTGGGCAGAAACCAGGTGGCGAACGAGTTGCGTGACGGTGGCCGGGCGGGCCGAGTCGGGTACCACGAGGGGCCCGCGGACCCGGGTAGGACACCGGAACGAGGAGGGGGACGGCCTTGCAGCCCAGAGTGAACACGACCAGGGTCCCCGCACGCGAAGCGGGCAAGGCGGTACGGTGGGGTCGTGACATCTCGATCCGCAGTCCGAGGAGGGAGGCACCGATGATCCTGCTCCGTCGCCTACTGGGCGATGTACTGCGTCGGCAGCGCCAGCGCCAGGGCCGCACACTCCGCGAGGTGTCGGCGGCCGCCAGGGTTTCGCTCGGATACCTCTCCGAGGTCGAGCGGGGACAGAAGGAGGCCTCCTCGGAGCTGCTCTCCGCCATCTGCGACGCACTCGACGTCCGGATGTCCGAGGTCATGCGCGAGGTCAGCGACGAACTGTCGCTCGCCGAACTTGCGGCGATGGCCACCCTCTCCGAAGGTGATCTGCTGAGGCCGGTACTCGAACCGGTACCGCTGCCCGCCCCCGGCGCCGACCGGGCGAACATGTCGCCCAAGGCCGCCGCGATGGACGTGGTCGCCGCCTGAACCCGGCCTCGCACCTCCCGGGTGCCCGTCCCACGACGGGCCCGAGGAATCCCGGGGCGAGCGGAGGAGGGCGGTCGTGCGGAGACTCGCGACGGTGTGCGCGGTGGCCCGAATACGGCTGCGGCGCCTGGTGCCCTGGCCGGCCCGATGGGTCCTGGTGGCGCTCGCGGGCGGGCTCGGCTGGTGGCTGGTGGCCGTCCGGGGACAGCTCGCCGACGGGGCGGTGCTCGGCCTGCTGGCGGCCGGTGGCTGGGGGCTCGGTCTCATCCCGGTCCATGCCGACCGGAACGCGACCGGACCGGCCCGGCGCCCGCACGGGCCCGGGGAGGCCGTGGGCCGGGCGGAGGCGCAGCCCCCGCCGATCGGGTGAATCGACGTGGCCGGAGGCCGCGGGGTCGTTGACTCCGCGGCCTCCAGGCGTTTTCGGGGATTCAGCGCGCTACGGGCGCAGGCGGAGGCCGCGGGGCGTGGCGTGGAAGCCGGCCTCCTCCAGGGCGCGGCCCAGCTCGGAGCCGAGGGCGGGCTCGCCGTTGGCGCGTTCGACCGTGACGCTGCCGAGCGCGCCCGCGCGGACCGCGCCCGCGAGCGCCCCGGCGGCCGACGCCAGGGTCGCGCCGTCCTCCGGCCAGGCCAGCAGGGACTTGCCGCCCCGCTCCACGTACAGCGCGAGCTCACCGTCCACCAGCACCACCAGGGCGCCCGCCTTGCGGCCCGGGCGGTGCGCCTTCGCCTCCGTGGCCCCCGCGGCGGCGGGCGGCTCGGGCCAGGGCAGCGCGGCGCCGTAGGCGTTCGCCGGATCGGCGGCGGCCAGCACCAGCAGCTGAGGGGGCTCGGCGGCCGGGGCGGCCGGCCACTCGGCGGCACCGGCCCGCTCCAGCCGGCCGTTGACCGAGCGCAGCCGGTCGGCCGCGCCCTCCATGGCGAACTGGGCGCCGCCCAGGCCCTCGACGAAGTAGCCCCGGCGGGCCCGGCCGCGCTCCTCCATCGCGGCGAGCACCCGGTACACCCCGGCGAAGCCGCCGGGCACCCGTTCGGCCGCCACCGTGCCGCGGGTCAGCAGACCGTGCCGGTCCAGCAGGCTCTGCGCCCGGGCGGTGGCCAGCACCGTCGGATCGGCGGCGAAGGCGGGCAGCAGCGACCAGCGCCCGGCCACCGTCGGCGGGCCGCTGCGCAGCGCCCCGCCGGCCGCCGCCCGGCCGAAGGCGCGGCCCGCGCCGCCGTAGCGGCCTCGCGGGGTCGCCCGGGGGGCGCGGTGGGCGGTGGCGCCCGCCGTCCGGCCGGAGCCGAGCAGGGCGCGCAGCGGGGCCAGGGTGTCGTTGCTGACGTAGCCGGCCCAGACCAGGTCCCAGAGGGCTGTCACCACCTCGGGCTCCGGGGTCTCCTCCGGGAGCTGCTGGACGAGCTGGCGGAAGAACAGGCCGTAGCCGCCCGCCAGGGCCTGCATCAGGGCGCTGTGCAGCGGGGTGAGCGCGGGCGGGACGGGCTCGGGGCGCAGCAGGTGGGCGTTCTCGGCCAGGTGCAGGCTGAGCCAGCCGTCCTTGCCGGGCAGCGCGCCGGCGCCGCACCAGCCGATCTCGCCGGCCGCCATCAGCTCGTCCAGCAGGCCGGGGGAGTAGTCGGCGAGGCGGGCCGGGAGGATCAGCTTCTCCAGGGCGGAGGCGGGCAGGGCGGTGCCCTGGAGCTGTTCGACCACCCGGAGCAGGCCGTCCGGGCCGCGCAGCCGGTGGCCGGCTAGGTGCTGCCACTGCGGGAGGAAGCCGGCCAGGGCGCGCGGCGGGACCGGCTCCACCTCCTGGCGCAGCGCGGCCAGCGAACGGCGGCGCAGTCGGCGCAGCACCTCGGCGTCGCACCACTCGGCGGTGGCGGTGTGCCACTCGGGGAAGATCTGGCGGTCGGCGGGCCGGAAGGCGCCCTGGACCAGGCGGCTGGCGGCGGTGAGCCGGTGCAGGGTGCCGGTGACGACGGCGGTGCCGAGGCCGTAGCGGGCGGCCGCCTCGGCGGCGGTGAACGGGCCGTGGGTGCGGGCGTGCCGGGCCAGCAGGTCGCCCAGCGGGTCCTTGACCGGCTCGGTGAAAGCCTCGGGGACGCCGACCGGCAGCGGGGTGCCCAGCGCGTCGCGCAGCCGTCCGGCGTCCTCGATCGCTGCCCAGCGCTGCTCGCCCGCGATCCGGACCTGGATCACCCGGCGGGCGGCCTCCAGTTCCAGGGCCAGCAGCGGCTCGGCGCCGCGCGCGGTCAACTCGGCCTCGGTGAGCGGGCCGAGCAGGCGCAGCGCGTCGGCGACGCCCTCGGCGTCCCTGATCCGGCGCTCGGGGGTGAGGCGTTGGAGCTCGGCCTCCAGCTCGGCCAGCACCTGAGGGTCGAGCAGCTCGCTCAGCTCGGCCTGGCCGAGGAGCTCCGACAGCAGCCGGGAGTCCAGGGAGAGGGCGGCGGCCCGGCGTTCGGCGAGCGGGGAGTCGCCCTCGTAGAGGAACTGGGCGACGTAGCCGAACAGCAGTGAGCGGGCGAAGGGCGAGGGCTCGGGGGTGGTGACCTCGACCAGGCGGACGGCCCGGGATTCGAGGTCCCCCATCAGCTCGACCAGGCCGGGGACGTCGAAGACGTCCTGGAGGCACTCCCGGACGGCCTCCAGGACGATCGGGAACGAGCCGTACTCGGAGGCGACCTCGAGCAGTTGGGCGGCGCGCTGGCGCTGCTGCCAGAGCGGGGTGCGGCGGCCGGGGTTGCGGCGGGGGAGCAGCAGGGCGCGGCCGGCGCACTCCCGGAAGCGGGAGGCGAACAGCGCGGAGCCGCCGACCTGGTCGGTGACCAGCTGCTCGATCTCGTCGGCCTCGAACAGGGCGGCGTCGGCGCCGACCGGGGCCTCGTCGTCGCCGATCGGGGCCTGGTCGGAACCCGCGTTCCCCGGCGGGCTGCCGAAGTCGAAGTCGGGGGAGAGGAGGTCGGCGTCGGGCAGGCGGAGCACGATGCCGTCGTCGGCGTGCATGACCTGCGGGTCCAGGCCGTGCTTCTCGCGCAGCCGGGCGCCGAGGGCGAGCGCCCAGGGGGCGTGCACCTGGGCGCCGAAGGGGGAGTGGATGACGATCCGCCAGTCGCCGAGCTCGTCCCGGAAGCGCTCGACCACGATGGTGCGGTCGTCCGGGAGGTGGCCGCAGGCCTTCCGCTGCTCGGCCAGGTAGTCCAGCAGGTTGGCGGCCGCCCAGTCGTCCAGGCCGGCCCGCTTGAGGCGCTCGGTGGCGGCCTCGGGCGGGAGGGCGCCCAGCTCGCGGGTGAACGCGCCGAGGGCGCGGCCGAGTTCGAGCGGACGGCCGAGGGTGTCGCCCTTCCAGAACGGGAGCCGGCCGGGGACGCCGGGGGCGGGGGTGACCAGCACCTTGTCGTGGGTGATCTCCTCGATCCGCCACGAGGTGGTGCCGAGGGTGAAGACGTCGCCGACGCGGGACTCGTAGACCATCTCCTCGTCGAGTTCTCCGACCCGGCCGCCGCCCTTCTTCTTGGCCGTCGTCGAATCGGACGCGGTTGAGCCGGCGATGAAGACGCCGAACAGGCCGCGGTCGGGGATGGTGCCGCCGGAGGTGACGGCCAGGCGCTGGGCGCCGGGGCGGCCGGTGACCGTGCCGGCCACCCGGTCCCAGACCAGGCGGGGGCGCAACTCGGCGAAGGCGTCCGAGGGGTAGCGGCCGGCCAGCATGTCGAGCACGGCGTCGAAGGCGGACTGCGGGAGGGTGGCGAAGGGCGCGGCGCGGCGGACCACGGTGAGCAGCTCGTCCACCGGCCAGGTGTCCAGGGCCGTCATCGCGACGAGTTGCTGGGCGAGCACGTCCAGGGGGTTGCGGGGGATGCGCAGGGCCTCGATCCGGCCCTCCCTCATCCGCTCGGTGACCACGGCGGACTGGACGAGGTCGCCGCGGTACTTGGGGAAGAAGACGCCGGTGGAGACGGCCCCGACCTGGTGACCGGCCCGGCCGACCCGCTGCAGGCCGGAGGCGACCGAGGGCGGCGACTCGACCTGGACGACGAGTTCCACGGCGCCCATGTCGATGCCCAGCTCCAGGCTGGAGGTGGCGACCACGGCGGGCAGCCGACCGGCCTTCAACTCCTCCTCGACGAGGGAGCGTTGCTCCTTGGACACCGAACCGTGGTGGGCCCGGGCGATGACCGGGGGCACGCCCCGGGCGGCGCCCGAGCCGCCCATCAACTCGGCCGGGGCGTGCGCCTCCGGGGCGGCGGTGCCGGTGGCGCGCTCGTAGGCGATCTCGTTCAGCCGGTTGCACAGGCGCTCGGCCAGGCGGCGGGAGTTGGCGAACACGATGGTCGAGCGGTGGGCCTCGACCAGGTCGACGATCCGCTCCTCCACGTGCGGCCAGATCGAGGCCTGGCGCTGCGGGTCGGAGCCGGCGGCGCCGCCGGTGGCGGGGGCGGCGGGCAGGTCGTCCAGGTCGGGGACGGGGACGACCACCGAGAGGTCGAACTGCTTGGTGGAGGGCGGCTGGACGACGACGGCGCCGCGCTGGGGGCTCAGGAAGCGGGCCACCTCCTCGACCGGGCGGACCGTGGCGGACAGGCCGATCCGGCGGGCCGGGCGGTCCAGCAGCTCGTCCAGGCGCTCCAGGGTGAGCGCCAGGTGGGCGCCGCGTTTGGTGCCGGCGACCGCGTGCACCTCGTCCAGGATCACCGTGTCCACCCCGCGCAGGGCCTCCCGGGCGGCGGAGGTGAGCAGCAGGAACAGCGACTCGGGGGTGGTGATCAGGATGTCCGGCGGGTGGGTGGCGAAGCGGCGGCGGTCGGCGGCCGGGGTGTCGCCGGAGCGGATCGCGACCTGGACCTCGGGCTCGGGCAGGCCCAGCCGGACGGCGGCCTGGCGCAGGCCGGTGAGCGGGGCGCGGAGGTTTCGTTCGACGTCCACCGCGAGGGCCTTGAGCGGGGAGACGTAGAGGACCCGGCAGCGGCGCTTGGGGTCGGCGGGGGGCGGGGTGCTGCTCAGCCGGTCGAGGGCGGCGAGGAAGGCGGCGAGGGTCTTGCCGGAGCCGGTGGGGGCGACCACCAGGACGTCGGTCTCCTGCTGGATGGCGCGCCAGGCCTCGGACTGGGCGGTGGTGGGGGCGGAGAAGGCGCCGGTGAACCAGGCCCGGGTGGCGGGGGCGAAGCCGGCCAGGGGGGCGCCGCCGGGGGCGGCGGGGGTGCCGGGGGTGCCGGGCTCGGCGGGCTCGGCGGGTGGGGTCGGGTGCGGGGGCGCCATGTCCCCATGGTGCCGGGTGGGGGTGACAAGTGGGGTGGGGGTGGGGGGTGGGAGTGTGCGGCACGACGGTGTAGCTGCGGGGGCAGGAATGATGATCGGCTCATATGGTGAGAAATCGGGCAGGTGATCAATTCGTGGCCTGAGTGGACTTGATGAGCGGAGGGCGTGGGATGGCGCAGGCGCACCGGTCCGGGTCCGTGTACCGGCGGGCCCGACGGCGCAGGGTCTGCGGGCCCGCCCGGGTGCTGCTCGCGATGCTGCTCACGGCTCTGGTGCTCGGCGGTGCCGTGCCGTACGTGTCCGGACCCGGGCGGGCCTATCTCAGCTATCTGGTGCTGGCCGGGCAGGACGACGCCGCGGGTGCCGCGCTGGCCGGGGCGGAGAGCCGGGCGGCGGGTGGGCAGGTGGTGCAGGAGTACCCGCAGATCGGGGCGGTGCTGGCGTACGCGACCGGCGGCTTCGCGGACCGGGTGCGGGCCCGGCCCGGGATCGCGGCGGTCGGGGCGACCCGGACGGCGCCGGTCGTTGGGCCGCCGCGAGCAGTGGACGGGGCGGGGGACTTCGCGGCGGGGGGCTCTGGGGGTGGGGATGCGGTGGGCGGGGGTGTTGTGGGCGGGGGTGTTGTGGGTCGGGGTGTTGGTGGGGATGCGGTGGGCCGGGGCTCTGCGGGGGTGGGGTGGGGTGTTCGGGCGTCGGAGGGGCGGGACGGTGGGAGCTTGACGGTTCCGGACCCGGGGGAGGGCGGGGCGTGGAACCTGAGCATGGTGCAGGCGGGACCCGGGGGGACCGGGGACGTCGCCGGGAGTGCGCCGAGTGCCGAGGCGATGCGCAAGGTGCTCGTTGCCGTGCTGGACTCGGGCGTCGACGACACCCACCCGGACCTGCGGGCCGCCGTCGACCCCAAGGCCTCGGCCTCCTGCGCCGACGGACGCCCCGACTCCCGCACCGGCGTCTGGCGGCCCGATCCCGGGGTCCCGGAGAGCGGACACGGCACCCACGTCGCCGGGATCATCGGCGCGGCCCACGACGGGCAGGGCGTCACCGGGGTCGCCCCCGGGGTGCGGATCGCCGCTGTCCGGCTGCTCGGGCCGCTCGGGCAGTACTACGCGGAGAACATCGTCTGCGGGATGCTCTGGGCGGCCGACCACGGGGCCAAGGCCGTCAACGACAGCTACTTCGCCGACCCGTGGAAGTACAACTGCCCCGAGGACCGGGACCAGGCCGCGCTGATCGCCGCCGTCGGCCGGGCCGTCGCGTACGCCCAGCGCAAGGGGGCGGTGGTGGTCGCCTCCGCCGGCAACGACGGGCAGGACCTCGGCGCGGCCCGGACCGACGAGCGCAGCCCCAACGACCGGGTCTCCGGGCCTGCGCTCAGTCGTCACCTGGGCACCGAGTGCATTCGCCTTCCCGGCGAGCTGCCGGGTGTCCTCACCGTCACGGCCGTCAACCGGGACGGTCGGCCTTCCTCGTACACCAACTACGGGCGCGGCAGGGTCTCGCTGGCCGCCCCCGGAGGGGACCCGGACGGCGGGCCGCAGGGGGCGATCGTCTCCGACTGGCCGGGCGGGCAGTACGCGGCGCTGGCGGGGACCTCGATGGCTGCGGCGCACGTGACGGGGGCGGTGGCGGTCGCGGCGGCGCTGCACCCGGGGTTCGGGTCGGGGCAGTTGGCGGACGCGGTGGCGGTGGCGGCGGCTGGGGGGTGTCCGGTGGGGGTGCGGGGGTGTGGGGATCGGCGGTATTTCGGGGTGGGGGTGGTGGTGGTGCCGCGGTGAGGGGGTCCGCTGCGCGGGGCTTGGGTGGGGTGGGGGGCTTTCGGGAGGGTGGGTGGGTCCGGGGGCGGTTCCGGGGGTGGGCGCTCCGGGGGCTGGATGAT
>NZ_JBHVUS010000065.1:0-25108 GCF_042884005.1 Kitasatospora sp. NPDC058162 | reverse complement strand
GCGCGGCGGGTCCGCGCTGCGGGGGGGTTTGTGGCGGGGGGGCCGGTGGCGCACTACCCGGCGCGGGGGGGGGCCGCCCCCCGCGCCCCCGCCCCGGCTCTCGTGTTCCGTCAGACGTCCGGGGTGGACCGCTTGCGCCGGGTGGTCACCCGCCGCACCGGGCCGCTGACCGCCTCGGCGGCCCGGCCCGTCCGGGTGGCGACGGCCGCCCGGGCCGCCCGCACCGCGTCGGAGATCCGCCACCACAGCTGGGCCGAGGACGGCGGCAGCAGCAGCGCCCGCAGCCGCCCGGCCCGGCCGGCTCCGGCCCACAGGGCCCGCCGGGCGGTGCGGACGTCGGCGACCAGCGGGGCCGTGGTGACCTGCCCGGCCGGGGCGTAGAGCACCCGCTCGGTGGCCAGTGCCAGCCGCCCGGCGGCGGCCGCCGCGTCCGCGTCCAGGTCCGCCGTCTCGGTGATCCGCCGGGCGGCCGAGCGCGGGGTGCGTGACTCGTCCGGGGGAATTCCGAGGTCCCAGGCGGAGTCGACCAGCTCGTCCCAGGCGGCCAGCACCTGGGCGTCGGTGAGCTCGGCCGGACCGTCCCCGCCGGGTCGGCGCCGCCCGCCGCCGCCCAGTCGGCGACGCCGTACGGCGGTGCGCCAGAACATCGGTGCGAGCAGCAGGGCGATCAGCACCAGCACCACGGCCAGGGTGCCGAGCACCTGGCCGGACAGCAGCCAGGACTCGTCGGCGGTGCGGCTGACCGCCTTGCTCTTGGACCCGCAGTCGCCCAGCTGGCGCTGCTTGGCGGTGCAGTCGGAGCTCTGGGACGGCGCCGGGACGGCGGCCGAGCTGGTCGCCGCGGCGGTCGGCAGCTGGGAGGGCGCCGTGGTCGGGGTGTTGGACGCCTCGGAGTAGCGGGCCGGGACGCCCCGGCTCGGGGTCGGCTCGAAGCGCATCCAGCCGTAGCCGGAGAAGTACAGCTCGGGCCAGGCGTGGTACATCCGGCCGGTGACCTCGTAGACGTTGCCGCCCTTGCTGTCGCCGGGGGTGAAGCCGACCGCGACCCGGGCCGGGATCTTCAGCACCCGGGCCATCGCCGCCATGGTGGAGGCGAAGTGCACGCAGAAGCCCCGGCGGTTCTGCAGGAAGACCGCGATCGCGTTGCTGCCGGTGCCGCCCTCGACCGAGGTGTCGTACTTGAAACCCGGGCCGGTGAACCAGTTCACCAGCGCCGTGGCCCGGTCGTAGTCGGAGTGGGCGTCGGCGGTGACCGCCCTGGCCTGGTCGGTGACCACGGCCGGCAGGTCGGACGGGAGGGCGGTGTAGCGGTCCCGGATGTCCAGCGGGGCGAGCGGCGCGGTGCGCAGCTCGTCCGCGGTGGGCCGCAGGTCCAGCGAGCTGACGTGGTAGCGCAGGCCGCTGATCGCCTTGTCGTTGGTCGGCAGGACGGTGCGGGTGATCGGGTCGAGCTTCCACTCGTTGCGGTTGGGGACCTGGACGGAGGCGGCCGGGTACGGCATCGGCAGCCAGCTGTTCCCCCCCAGCGCGTCGCTGATCTTGAAGTCGCCCTCGATCCGGGCGACGTTGGTGGCCCGCAGGCCCTCGGGGGTGGGCATGGTGGTCGGGAGGTCGCTGACCACCGTGCTGCCGAGCTTCCAGGTGGTGCCGTCGAACTGGTCCAGCGAGCCGGTGCGCAGGTAGATCTGGTCGGCGAGGTCGCTGTCCAGGGTGTAGGTGAGCAGCTCGGTGTCGGTCGGCTTGCTGAGCGCCGCCTCCAGGCTGACCAGCGGGTCGAGGCTGTTCGTCACGCTCCCGCCGGTGCCGTGCCCGGACGATCCGCCGGAGTCGGAGTCCAGCAGCCCGAGGTCCCAGCGCGGCAGGAAGACCGGCAGCAGCAGGGCCATGGCCAGCGCGAGGACGCCGACCTGCTGGCCGCCCTGGCTGATCCGGCTGGAGGTGACCGTGCCGCGCGCGCCGCCGCGGAAGACCCGGCCCCAGCGGGAGACCCGGTCCTCGCCCTCGGCGAACAGCAGCACCAGGTAGCCGGCCGAGGCGAAGCCGAACCAGACCCAGCTGCCGTGGTCCCCGGCCACGCCGTTGCCGATCGAGAACAGCGCCAGCAGCGGCAGCCCGGCCAGCGCCGAGCGCCGGTAGGTCACCGCGATGGTGTCCACCAGTACGGCGATCAGGCCGACCGAGGAGACCAGGATCAGCCGCAGGCCCGTGGTCGGCGGCGCCGGGAGGGCGTACTGGGTGATGTCGTCGATCCCGGCGGAGAAGACCTGGCTCAGCAGCCGCATCGCGGGCGCCCCGGGCAGCACGCCGCCGGTCAGCGCGGAGCCGGCGAAGCCGAGCAGCATCAGCAGGAGCAGCACCAGCACCTGGGCCACCGGCACCGACCAGCGGTACAGCGGGGAGCGGCGCAGGCCCGCGCCGACCGCCGAGATCACGGCGATCACCAGGAAGGCGTGGGTGAGCCAGCTACGGGTGGTCAGCAGCGGCAGCATGCACAGCGAGGCGAGGGCGGTGGCCAGCGCCGAGTACACGGTCAGTTTGGCCCGGGTGGTCACGCGCCGGCCTCTTCTCGGTAGGGGGCGGTGGTCTTGGCGCCGTCGGCCGCCCGCCACAGGTCCGGGACGGAGTCACCGGCCCGGACCGGCAGCACCGTCCAGCCGGCCGCGCGCAGCTCCCGGACCCGCTCGCGGAACTCCTCGCCGCCGGTGTCGGGCGCGAGCATCCGCACTCCGGCCCAGGTGCCGGTGTCGAGCAGGAACGCGATCGCCCCGCCGGTACGGCCGCGCAACCGGGCCAGCCGGGCGGCCTGGGCCTGGTCCAGGTCGCCCAGGACGGCCACCACCAGTCCCTCGCCGCCGGCCCGCAGCGGCTCCTCGGCACGGGACAGGCCAGCCCCGTCCGACAGGTCGGCGACCGCGAGGGCGTCCAGGATCAGCCCGGAGGTGTCGGCGGCGCTGTTGTGGCCGCCGCTGCCGGGCCCGGGCACCCAGTGCCCGGTGTCGGTGAGCAGCCGGGTCTGGTAGCCGCGCTCCAGCAGGTGCACGGCCACCGAGGCGGCGCAGCTGACCGCCCATTCGAAGGAGGAGGCGGGGCCGCTGCCCCGGTGGCCCACCTCGCGGGTGTCCAGCAGGACGGTGGCACGGGCCTTCTGCGGCTGCTCCTCTCGGCGCACCATCAGCTCGCCGTACTTGGCGGTGGAGCGCCAGTGCACCCGGCGCAGGTCGTCGCCGGGCCGGTACTCGCGCAGGATCACGTCGTCGTCCCCGGCCAGCGCCAGGGTGCGGGTGTGGCTCTCGCCCTGGCCGATCCACTCGCCGCTGAGCCGGACCTGCGGCAGCGCCTGGACCTGCGGGACGACGGTGAGCACGTCGGAGGCCGCGAAGGAGCGGTTGACCTCGCACATCCCGAACGGGTCGGACAGCCGCAGCTGCAGCGGCCCGAGCAGGTAGAGGCCGCGCAGGTCGGAGCGGACCCGGTAGGAGACCTCGCGGAAGCCGCGCGGCTCGACCCGGTCCAGCACGAACCGCGGCCGCGGCCCGAGCACGTACGGGACCTTGTCCTCCAGGAGCAGCAGTCCGGTGGGCACCCGGGAGACGTTGTCGACCCGCAGGTGGACCCGGGCCTCCTGGCCGGCGACCGCCCGGTGCGGGCTGAGCCGGCGTCCGCTGGCGACCCGGTACCGGGTGTTGGCGACGACCGCGGCGGCGGCCAGCGGCAGCGCGGTGAGCAGGACGCCGACCCGCAGCAGCGCGTTCTGGTCGAGCACGTAGGCGCAGACCACCGCGGTCAGCCCGGCCGCGAGGAAGGAGCGGCCCCGGGTGGTGAGGCCGCGCAGTCCGGCCCGCAGCCCACCCGTTCCGTCGGATGAGGCCACCTCAGCCCCTCCGGACGGCCGGTCCGCCCTGCGGACGGGGCAGCGGCAGCCGGGCGACCAGGTCGGTCACGATCTGCTCGGAGGTGCGGCGGCCGAGCTGGGTCTCGGCGGTCGGCATCAGACGGTGCGCCAGGACCGGCACGGCAAGCCGCTGGATGTCGTCCGGGGTGACGTAGTCGCGCCCGTCCAGTGCGGCGGCGGCGCGGGCGGCCCGGACCAGGTGCAGGGTGGCGCGCGGCGAGGCACCCAGCCGCAGCTCGGGGCTGGTGCGGGTGGCGCCGACCAGGTCGACGGCGTAGCGGCGGACCGGGTCGGCGATGTGCACGGTGCGGACCAGCTCGACCAGCTTGAGGATGTCGGCGGCGTGCGCGACCGGCTGGAGGTCGGCCAGCGGGTTGGCGCCGGCGTGCACGTCGAGCATCGCGAACTCGGCCTCGGGGCTGGGGTAGCCGATCGAGACCCGGGCCATGAAGCGGTCCCGCTGGGCCTCCGGGAGGGGGTAGGTGCCCTCCATCTCGACCGGGTTCTGGGTGGCCACGACCATGAACGGCGAGGGCAGCTCGTAGCTGGTGCCGTCGATGGTGACCTGGCGCTCCTCCATGGACTCCAGCAGCGCGGACTGGGTCTTGGGCGAGGCGCGGTTGATCTCGTCGCCGACCACGATCTGGGCGAAGATCGCGCCCGGGCGGAACTCGAAGTCGTGCCGCTGCTGGTCGTAGATGTTGGTGCCGGTGACGTCCGAGGGCAGCAGGTCGGGGGTGAACTGGATCCGGCGCACGGTGCAGTCCACCGACTTGGCGAGCGCCTTGGCCAGCATGGTCTTGCCGACGCCGGGCACGTCCTCCAGCAGCAGGTGGCCCTCGGCGAGCAGGACGGTCAGGGCGATCCGGACGGCCTCCGGCTTGCCCTCGATCACGCTCTCGATGTTGGCGCGGACCCGGTCCACGACCGCCGCGAGCTCGGGGAGCCCGACCGGACGGTACCCGTTCGCCCTCTGCTCGCCCCCCGCAGGACTGCCGAGACCGGCCTGGTCGTTGTAGCTCGTCACCCGTTTACGCTCCCTGGCACACCGTGCCCGCCTCTCCCGAGGCCGGACCCCACCCCATGCTTGACGCGGCCGTCCCGGGGGCGGTTCCGAACGAGGATCCGGCGCCGGGTGGGCGGCCTGCGGCCCGGCCGCCCCAGGTGGTTCGGGGTCCGACCGGCAGGCGCATTCTCCCCCGTTCGGCGGCCAGAAGTCACCATTCGGCCGTCGCCGAATGAGAGCCGGATGAGAGGGGGGCCGGGTCGGGTCAGCTGATCTCGCGCAGCAGTCCGGTGTGGACGTCGAAGACGAAGCCGCGGACGTCGTCGGTGTGCGGCAGGAAGGGGGAGGTGCGCACCCGCTGCATGGACTGGCGGACGTCGCCGTCCAGGTCGACGAAGGCCTCCACCGCCCACTGGGGGCGCTGGCCGACCTCCAGCTCCAGTTCGCGGCGGAAGTCCTCGGTGAGGCCGAGCAGGCCGCAGCCGGTGTGGTGGATCAGCGCGATCGAGCGGGTGCCCAGGGCGCGCTGGCTGATCGTCAGGGACCGGATGGTGTCGTCGGTGACGACGCCGCCGGCGTTGCGGATGACGTGGGCGTCGCCCAGTTCGAGGCCGAGGGCCGCGAACAGGTCGAGCCGGGCGTCCATGCAGGCCACCACGGCGATCTTCTGGACGGGACGGGCGTCCATGCCGCCGTCCCGGAAGGTCACCGCGTACTCGCGGTTGGCCGTCACGAAGCGGTCGATGATGGCGGGCCCGGCGGGGTCGGCAGCGGCGTTCGGCGTGGGCCGGTCGGGGGTCACTGTCATGGGGGCGACGTTAGTGCGGTCAGGGGCCCCGCGGTGGGGTGGAGAGCTACAGAACGCACCGCTGTGATCGAGCGCATAGCCACAACGGGAGGGTTTGTCCGGGCTGGTCCGGGCTGGTCCCGGAGTCGGCCCCGGGGTGGGTTCGTACCCGGTCGCTCGACGGGGCGCGCGCGGGTCGCCGAGGGCCCCCGGTCGGGGGCCTCGCCGGGCCGCCCCGACGGCCGCGACCTGCGGTGATCCGTACCGCCGCCCGGGTGGTGCGCCGGAGCGGACCATTGACTGGCGGGACCGCCGCGATAGAGTTGCGGCGCGTTGGAGCACACCCCTCGGAGCCCGTCAACCGGGCCGGTCCGAACGGTGTGCGGCCCGGCCGATGCGGCTCGTGGCCTCCACCCGCTCCGTGTTCACCTGGCGCACCTTCCCCGGCGCCGGGCGGCCACGACCTTCCCCTCGAGCGGGCGGGGACCACGGGCCGCGTCGTCGTGCCGGCAGGTGGTGGGCGAGAATGGTCGGAGCTCCCGGTCGTCGGGCTGCTCCGCACCGAGGAAGGGCGCCACCGCGCATGACCACCAACGAACCGGGTCCCAAGCACGTTCCGGTGATGCTGCAGCGGTGCATGGACGCGCTGGCGCCGGCGATCTCGCGCCCCGGTGCCGTGGTGGTCGACGCGACCCTCGGCCTCGGCGGGCACAGCGAGGCGCTGCTGACCCAGTTCCCGGAGGTCCGGCTGATCGCGGTGGACCGCGACCCGCAGGCGCTCAAGCTCTCCGGCGAGCGGCTGGCCCCCTTCGGCGACCGGGCCACCCTGGTGCACGCGGTGTACGACGAGATCCCCGAGGTGCTGGAGCGCCTGGGCATCGACGAGGTGGACGGCGTCCTGTTCGACCTCGGCGTCTCCTCGATGCAGCTGGACGAGGCCGACCGCGGTTTCGCCTACGCCCAGGACGCGCCGCTGGACATGCGGATGGACCAGACCCGGGGGATCAGCGCGGCGGAGGTGCTGAACACCTACAGCCACGGCGACCTGGCCCGGATCCTGAAGGTGTACGGCGAGGAGCGGTTCGCCGGGAAGATCGCCTCGGTCATCCTGCGGGAGCGGGAGAAGGAACCGTTCACCAACAGCGCGCGTCTGGTCGAGTTGGTGCGCAACGCGATTCCGGCGGCGACCCGCCGGACCGGCGGGAACCCGGCCAAGCGGACCTTCCAGGCGCTGCGGATCGAGGTCAACGGCGAGCTGGAGGTCCTGGACCGGGCGATCCCGGGGGCGCTGGAGGTCCTCGCGATCGGCGGCCGGATGGTGGTGATGTCGTACCAGTCGCTGGAGGACCGGCTGGTGAAGCAGTACTTCGCCGCCGGAGCGACCAACACCGCCCCGCCAGGCCTCCCGTTCATCCCGGAGGAGCACCAGCCCTGGCTCAAACTGATCACCCGCGGTGCCGAGCAGGCCACCGAGGCGGAGATCGAGGAGAACCGGCGCGCCGCGCCCGTGCGGCTGCGGGTGGCGGAGAGGATCAGGGACCGAAGCAAGCGGGGCTGAGGAACGGCTCCGGCGGGGTCCGAAGGGCGGAGGAGAGCGGTGGGGCCGGTGGCCGGTGAGGTCCGGGCGGGGCGGGGAGGACTCCCCGGACAGGGCAGGGCGCGGATCACGGTCCGGCCGGGGCGGCGCCCCGTGCGGGGGCGCACCCCGTTCGCGGTGCTCGTGGTGGTGCTGCTGGCGGCGGGGCTGCTCGGGCTGCTGGCGCTGAACACGGCGCTCAACGAGGGCTCCTTCGAGCTGTCCCGGTTGCAGAAGCAGACCACCAAGTCCACCGACGAGCAGCAGAGCCTCCAGCACGAGATCGACCAGAGCTCGGCCCCGGACGCGCTGGCCAAGCGGGCCGCCGAGCTGGGCATGGTCCCGGCCGGCGGGATGGCCTTCCTGGACGTGCCGAACGGGGGCAAGGTGATCGGCACGCCCGGTCCGGCGCAGGACAGCCCGCCGGTGAAGAAGTCGACGGTCGAGCCGTGGCCGACGAAGGCCTCGCCGGGCGCGCAGAGCCCGGCCCCGGCGCAGCCCTCAGCCCAGCCCAGCGCCTCGCCGAGCCCCCAGGCTCCGGCGCAGCCGACCGGCCAGGCGCCGCCGCCTCCGCCGACTCCGGCGGCCTCGGCCGGTGACTCGGTGATCCAGCTCAACCCGGTGACGTCCGCGCCGGCCCAGCACGGGGGTGGTACCCGATGACGACACCTCGTCAGCCGTCCGGATCCGGATCCGGCTCAGGCCGTCGGCAGCCGCCGCGCGCCGGGGCGGCCCGGCCCGCCGCCGGACGCGCCCAGCCCGCGAAGGGGCAGCCGGCCAAGGGGCAGAGCGCCCGCGGCCAGTCCGGCAAGGTCCCGCCCGCGAAGGCGCAGCCGCCGAAGGCCCAGCCCGCGAAAGCGCAGCCCGCGCGCGCGCAGTCGGCCAAGGCGCAGCCCGCCAGGAGCGCCTCCGTCGGCCGTACCCCGCGGGCGCCGCAGCAGCGCCGCCCGGAGGGCCGTCCGCCGGCCCGCAGCCAGGCGGCGGTGCGGCCGCGTCCGAAGTCCCGGCTGCCGCAGCGCCCCAAGGCGCTGAGGCTGGCCGAGCCGAAGCGCCGGCTGCGGGTGATCACCGTGGCGCTGTCGCTGGTGTTCTCGGTCTTCGCCGGGCGCCTGGTGCAGCTCCAGCTGGTGGACGCGGACGCGCTGGCCGCCGACGCCAACAACAACCGCTACCAGAACATCCCGATCACCGCCGAGCGCGGCTCGATAACGTCCTCCGACGGCGTCGCGCTCGCGGCCACCGTGGACGCGTACGACATCACCGCCGACCCGGCGATGTTCACCCCGGAGGCGACCGGCATCCCGGACGCGCCGGAGCAGGCGGCCGCGCTGCTGTCGCCGATCATCGGCGTGTCCAAGGAGAAGATCGCCGCCGACCTGCACACCCCCAAGACCCGCTACAAGCGGCTCGCCGCGCAGCAGACCCCGGCCGCCAAGAGCCAGATCAGCGACCTCAAGGCGGGCCTGGAGAAGAAGGCCGGCTCGCGGGCCTGCCAGGCCCAGAAGAAGCTGCTCGGCAAGCCCGCCGACCAGGGCGGGCGCACCCGGGTGGACAACGAGTGCGCCAACCCGCTGGCCGGGGTGTTCAACCGGGACACCCAGAAGCGGATCTACCCGGCCGAGGGGCTGGCCGCCAACCTGGTCGGCTTCGTCAACGGCGAGGGCGAGGGCGCCGGCGGGCTGGAGCTGCAGTACCAGAAGCAGCTGGCCGGGAAGGACGGCCACAGCAGCTACGCCCAGGCGGGCGGTCGGCTGGTGCCCACCGCCGGCGGCTCGATGGACCCGGCCGTGCCCGGCAACGACATCAAGCTGACCATCAACCGGGACATCCAGTGGGCCGCCCAGCGGGCGATCACCGACCAGGTGGCCAACTCCGGCGCGGAGAAGGGCTACGTGGTGGTCCAGGACGTGAAGACCGGGCAGGTCATCGCGATGGCCAGCGCGCCCGGCTTCAACCCCAACGACCTGAGCCTCGCCAAGCAGTCCCAGATGGGCAACCCGGCCCTGGTGGACGCGTACGAGCCGGGCAGCACCGCCAAGCTGATGAGCCTGGCCGCCGTGCTGGACTCCGGCAAGGCCAACTGGGACACCAAGGTGACGGTGCCGTACCCGCTGGTCCGGGCCGGGCAGGAGTTCAAGGACGACGTCTGGCACAACACCTGGTACCTGACGCTGGCCGGGGTGCTCGCCAAGTCCTCCAACATCGGGACCATCGAGGCGGTCGAGACCCTCGGCGACGGCGACCAGCTGAAGGCCAACCAGATCCTGGACGGCTACCTGCGCAAGTTCGGCGTGGCCCAGCCGACCGGGCTGAAGTTCCCCGGGGAGGCCTCCGGGATGCTCAAGAAGCCGGAGGACCTGGTCGCCTCGGAGAAGTACAACATCTCCTTCGGGCAGGGCCCGATGCAGATGAACGCGCTCCAGGCCACCTCGGTGTACTCGACCATCGCCAACGGCGGGGTGCGGGTCGCGCCCAGCATCGTCCAGGGGATCACCGGGCCGGACGGCAAGTACACCCCGACCCCGCCCGGCGAGCAGACCCGGGTGGTCAGCGAGCAGACCGCCAAGACCCTCACCTCGATGCTGGAGTCGGTCGTCGACGACGAGCAGGGGACCGGCGGCAAGGCCGCGATCCCCGGCTACCGGGTCGCCGGCAAGACCGGTACCGCCAACCGGGGGGCCGCCGACGGCAAGGGCTACGACGGCTACACCGCCTCCTTCATCGGGTTCGCCCCCGCCGACGCCCCCCGCTACACCGTCTCCTGCACCCTCCAGGGCCCGGTCAACGGGCACTTCGGCGGGCAGCTGTGCGGCCCGGTGTTCAAGCAGGTGATGGAGTTCACCCTGAAGACCATGCAGGTCCCGCCGAGCGGAAGCCAGGCGCCGAACCTGCCCGTCGAGTGGAAGCCGTGAACGAGGATGAGCAACCAGCGGGCCGGTGCGGACGGCGGCGCGGCGAAGGGCCGGTTTGGCCCTGGGCACCCTTCGGCGGATAGCCTTCCCGCCGTGCCGAAACCCGATCAAACCACCGTGAGTCCGCCCCGCCCGACCGGGACCGCCGCTCTGCCGCTCGCCGAGCTGGCCGTCCGGCTGGGCCTGCCGCCCGTCCAGGGCGGCACCGTCACCGGCGTCACCCACGACTCCCGCGCGGTGCGCCCGGGCGACGTGTACGTGGCCTTCCCGGGCGCCAACCACCACGGCGCGGCCTTCGCCGGCCAGGCCGCGGCCGCCGGCGCGGTGGCCGTGCTGACCGACCCGGCGGGCGCCGAGCTGGCCGCCCCCGCCGGCCTGCCGCTGCTGGTCGTGGACCGGCCGCGGGCCCGGATGGGCGAGCTGGCCGCGATCGTCTACGGCCACCCGTCGGAGCGGCTGCTGATGCTCGGGCTGACCGGCACCAATGGCAAGACCACCACCTCGTACCTGGTCGAGGGCGGTCTGCGCGGCGCCGGCCGGGTCCCGGGCGTGATCGGCACCGTCGAGATGCGGGTCGGCGAGGAGCGGATCAAGAGCGAGCGCACCACCCCCGAGGCCACCGACCTGCACGCGATCCTCGGCGTGATGGCCGAGCGCGGCGCGGACGCGGTGACCATGGAGGTCTCCAGCCACGCCCTGGTCTTCGGCCGCACCGACGGGGTGGCGTACGACGTCGCGCTGTTCAACAACCTCACCCCCGAGCACCTCGACTTCCACCCGGACATGGAGGACTACTTCCAGGCGAAGGCCCGGCTCTTCCAGCCCGGCAAGTCCCGCCACGGCGTGGTCAACCTGGACGACGAGTACGGCCGCCGGCTCGCCGCCGAGGCCAAGATCCCGGTGACCACCTTCTCCGCGACCGGCGACGCCGGGGCGGACTGGCGGGCCGTGGACGTCCAGCTCGGCCCGATCGGCTCCACCTTCCGGGTGGTCGGCCCGGACGGCGCCGGGGCGGACGCCTCCGTCCCGCTGCCCGGCCCGTTCAACGTCGCCAACGCGCTGGCCGCGATCACCGTGCTGGTCGCCGCCGGGCTGCCGCTGGAGCGGGCGGTGGCCGGGGTCGCCGCCGTCCCCGGCGTGCCGGGCCGGCTGGAGCGGGTGGACGCCGGACAGCCCTTCGTCGCCGTGGTGGACTACGCCCACAAGCCGGACGCCCTGCAGGCCGTCCTCGCCTCGCTGCGCGAGGTCACCAAGGGCCGGCTGCACGTCGTCGTCGGCTGCGGCGGCGACCGCGATCCGCACAAGCGCGGCCCGATGGGCGCCATCGCCGCCCGGCTCGCCGACACCGCCCTGCTGACCAGCGACAACCCGCGCAGCGAGGACCCGCTGGCGATCCTCGCCAGCATGCTGACCGGCGCCTCCGCGGTGCCCGAGGCCGAGCGCGGAGCCGTCCTGGTCGTCCCCGACCGGGCGGAGGCGATCCAGCTCGCGGTCGCCCGTGCCCGGGCGGGGGACACCGTGCTGGTGGCCGGCAAGGGCCACGAGCTCGGCCAGTACGTTCGAGACGAGATCCGCCCCTTCGACGACCGGGAGGTGCTGCGCGAATCCATCGCGCGGACCACGGCCGACCGGGGCGACCGAGGAGTAGAGCAGCAGTGATCGCACTGACCCTCGCCGAGGTGGCCGCCGCCGTCGGCGGCACCCTGGACGGCGCCGCCCCGGACACCCTGGTCACCGGCCCGGTCGAGGTCGACTCGCGGAAGGTGAGCCCCGGCGGCCTGTTCGCGGCCTTCGTCGGCGAGCACGTGGACGGCCACGACTACGCGGCCGTCGCGGTCGAGGCCGGCGCCGTCGCGGTGCTGGCCTCCCGCCCGGTCGGCGTGCCCGCCGTCCTGGTCGACAGTGTGGTGGAGGCCCTCGGCAGGCTGGCCCGCACCGTGGTCGCCCGTGCCGAGGGCACCACGGTGGTCGCGCTGACCGGCTCGGCCGGCAAGACCAGCACCAAGGACCTGATCGCCCAGCTGCTCCAGCGCCACGGCGAGACCGTCTTCCCGCCCGGCTCGCTGAACAACGAGATCGGCCACCCGATGACCGCGCTGCGGGTCGAGGAGGGCACCCGGCACCTGGTCATGGAGATGGGTGCCCGGCACAAGGGCGACATCGAGTACCTCACCTCGATCACCCCGCCGCGGATCGGCCTGGTGCTCAACGTCGGCACCGCCCACGTCGGCGAGTTCGGCTCCCAGGAGGCGATCGCCCAGGCCAAGGGCGAGCTGGTCGAGGCGCTGCCCGCCGACGGCGCCGCGATCCTGAACGCGGACGACCGACTGGTGCGCGCCATGGCCTCCCGCACCCGGGCGAAGGTGGTCCTGTTCGGGGAGTCCCCGGACGCCCACGTCCGGGCCACCGATGTTCGCCTGGACGCCACCGGACGGCCGTCGTTCACGCTCACCACCCCGGCCGGTTCCGCACCCGTGCAACTGCGCCTGTACGGTGAGCACCACGTCTCGAACGCCCTCGCCGCCGCCGCGGTGGCGACGGAGCTCGGGATGACCGTCGACGACACCGCGGCAGCCCTGGGCGAGGCGGGTGCGCTGTCCCGCTGGCGCATGGAGGTCGTCGACCGGGCCGATGGTGTCACCGTCGTCAACGACGCCTACAACGCGAACCCCGACTCGATGCGGGCCGCGCTGCGGGCGCTGGTCTCGATGGGCGGCCGCGGTCCGGAGCGCCGCCGCACCTGGGCGGTGCTCGGCGAGATGCGGGAGCTCGGCGAGGAGAGCCTGGCCGAGCACGACGCCATCGGGCGGCTCGCCGTCCGGCTGGACGTCACCAAGTTGGTGGCGGTCGGCGGACGCGAGGCGGCCTGCATGGAACTCGGTGCGAGGAACGAAGGTTCGTGGGGTGAGGAGTCGGTGCTGGTGTCCGACGCGGACGCGGCGGTCGAGCTGCTGCGCAGTCAGCTGCGGCCGGGGGATGTGGTCCTGGTGAAGGCGTCCCGTTCGGTGGGGTTGGAGAAGGTGGCCGAGGCCCTCCTGACGGACGGTGCTGCCCGATGATGAAGCAGATCCTCTTCTCCGGGATGATCGGCCTGATCCTCTCGCTGGTCGGCACGCCCGCCCTGATCAAGCTGCTCGCGCGAGGGGGCTACGGCCAGTACATCCGTGACGACGGCCCCAAGGCGCACCACAGCAAGAAGGGCACGCCCACCATGGGCGGCATCGCCTTCATCCTGGCGACCCTGATCGCGTACTTCGCCACGAAGGCGATAACGGGCGACAGCCCGACCGCCTCCGGGCTGCTGGTGCTCTTCCTGACCGCGGGCCTCGGCCTGGTCGGCTTCCTGGACGACTACATCAAGGTCGTCAAGCGCCGTTCGCTCGGCCTGCGGGCGAAGGCGAAGCTGGCCGGCCAGTCGATCGTCGGCCTGGTCTTCGCCGTCCTGGCGCTGCAGTTCCACGACGACCGCGGGCTCAGCCCGGCCTCCCAGTCGCTGTCCTTCGTGCGCGACTTCAAGTGGTCGATCGGCCCGGTGCTGTTCGTCATCTTCGCGTACTTCATGATCGCGGCGACCTCCAACGGCGTGAACCTGACGGACGGTCTGGACGGCCTGGCCACCGGCGCCTCGGTGATGGCCTTCGGCGCCTACACCTTCATCGGCGTCTGGGAGTACACCCAGAGCTGCGCCTACTTCATCTCCGCCACCGGCGCCTGCTACGACGTCCGGGACCCCCTGGACCTCGCGGTGGTGGCCTCCGCCCTGATGGGCTCCTGCTTCGGCTTCCTGTGGTGGAACACCTCGCCCGCCAAGATCTTCATGGGTGACACCGGCTCGCTCGCCCTCGGCGGCGCCCTGGCCGGTCTGGCGATCTGCTCGCGCACCGAGCTGCTGCTGATCCTGCTCGGCGGCCTCTTCATGATCATCACCCTGTCGGTGATCATCCAGGTCGGCTCCTTCCGGATGACCGGCAAGCGCGTCTTCAAGATGGCACCACTGCAGCACCACTTCGAACTCAAGGGCTGGAGCGAAGTCCTGGTCGTGGTCCGCTTCTGGATCATCCAGGGCCTGTGCGTGGCCGTCGGCCTCGGCCTCTTCTACGCGGGATACCGGACCGGATGACGAACCCTGAATTTTCGAACCTGCCCGTGGTGGTCGCCGGTCTCGGCGTCTCGGGCATCAGCGCCGCGCGCGTCCTGAACGGGCTCGGCGCGAGCGTCACCGTGGTCGACGGCGGCAGCGGCGAGGGCCTGCGGGCCCGCGCCGCCGAGCTGGAGGCACTGGGCGTCACGGTGCGCCTGGGCGACGGCGCGAGCCTGCCCGAGGGCACCGGACTGATCGTCACCTCGCCCGGCTGGGCCCCCGACAGCCCGCTGTTCGCCGCCGCCGCGGCGGCCGGCGTGCCGGTCTGGGGCGACGTCGAGCTGGCCTGGCGGCTGCGCAAGCCGCTGCCGGCCACCGGCGAGCCCGCTCCCTGGCTGGCCGTCACCGGCACCAACGGCAAGACCACCACCGTCCAGATGCTCGCCTCGATCCTCAGCGCGGCCGGCAATCGCACCGCCGCCGTCGGCAACGTCGGGGTCTCGGTGCTGGACGCGGTGCTCGCCGAGGAGCCGTACGACGTGCTCGCCGTCGAGCTCTCCAGCTACCAGCTGCACTGGGCGCCCTCGCTGCGCCCGTACTCGGCGGCCGTGCTCAACCTGGCCCCGGACCACCTCGACTGGCACGGCTCGATGGAGGCGTACGCCGCCGACAAGGGCCGGATCTACGAGGGCAACGTGGTGGCCTGCGTCTACAACCTGGCCGACCCGGCCACCGAGGCGCTGGTCATGGAGGCCGACGTCGAGGAGGGCTGCCGGGCGATCGGCTTCGGCCTCGGCGCGCCGAGCCCGTCGAACTTCGGCGTGGTGGACGGCCTGCTGGTGGACCGCGCCTTCGTCGAGGACCGGGCCAAGAGCGCGGCCGAGCTGGGCTCCGTCGAGGACGTCAACCCGCCGGCCCCGCACAACATCGCCAACGCGCTCGCCGCGGCGGCGCTGGCCCGGGCGTACGGGGTCGACCCGAAGGCCGTCCGGGAGGGCCTGCGGGCCTTCCGCCCGGACGCCCACCGGATCGCCGAGGTCGGCACGGTCCGCGAGGTCACGTACATCGACGACTCCAAGGCCACCAACACCCACGCCGCGGCGGCCTCGCTGGCCGCCTACCGGCCGATCGTCTGGATCGCCGGGGGACTGGCCAAGGGCGCGACCTTCGACGACCTGGTCCAGGGCGCGGCCGAGCGGCTGCGCGCCGTCGTGCTGATCGGGCAGGACCGGGCGCTGATCCGCGCGGCGCTGGAGCGACACGCTCCGGATGTGCCGGTGATCGAGGCCGCCGAGGGCCAGACTGGCGCGGTGGCGATGACCGAGGTCGTTCGAACGGCCGCATCGCTCGCCCGATCGGGTGACACGGTGCTGCTGGCCCCGGCCTGCGCCTCGATGGACATGTTCACCAACTACGGCGAGCGCGGCGACCTGTTCGCGGCGGCCGTCCGGGAGCTGGCGAACACTTCCGGCTCGTGAGCCGCAACTAGAGGCGAACGAGCCGCAGAAATGGGGAGCGGTGGCGGGGCAGGGCAGGGCGGATTCCGGCGGGACGAAGCAGGACACCGCCGAGCCGTGGCGAGTGATCTCCGCCACCACGACCAAGTACAAGTCGGCTGGTCCACTGGGGCGGTTGCAGGCCTTCCGGGCCCGCGTCCGCTACTGGCTGGACCGGCCGCTCACGCCGTACCTGCTGGTCGTGGGCACGACCCTGCTGCTGCTCGTGCTCGGTTTGATGATGGTCTTCTCGGCCTCCCAGATCCTGGCGCTGAACCAGCACCACACCGCGCAGTACTACTTCCTCAAGCAGCTGATCGCGGCCATCCTCGGCCTGGTCCTGCTGGTCGGCTTCGCGTCCGTCCCGGTGGCGGTGCTGCGGGTGATCGTCTACCCGGTGATGTTCGGGGTGATCGGCGCGCTCGCGCTGGTCGCCGTGCCCGGCATCGGGGTGCGGATCAACGGCAACCAGAACTGGCTGGACTTCGGGTTCTTCCAGTTCCAGCCCTCCGAGTTCGCCAAGCTCGCGCTGGTCCTCTGGGGCGCCGACCTGCTCGCCCGCAAGCAGAAGGCCGGCACCCTCACCACCTGGAAGCACCTGCTGGTCCCGCTGGTGCCCGGAGCCCTGCTGCTGCTCGCGCTGATCATGATCGGCGGTGACATGGGCACCTCGATGATCCTGGTGGCCATGGTGTTCGCGCTGCTCTGGATGGTCGGCGCGCCGCTGCGGCTGTTCGTGGCCACCGTCGGGGTGGCGGTCGTGGTCTGCACCGCCCTGGTGGTCACCGTCCCGCACCGGGCCGAGCGCCTGGGCTGCATCGGCGTCACCAAGCTCGACCCGGACGGCGCCTGCTTCCAGGCCCTGCACGGCGTCTACTCGTTCGCCCTCGGCGGCGGCTTCGGCACCGGTCTCGGCGCCGGCGTGGAGAAGTGGGGCCAGCTGCCCGAGGCGCACACCGACTTCATCTTCGCCGCGACCGGCGAGGAACTCGGTCTGGTGGGGACGCTGTCGGTGATCGGTCTCTTCGCGGCACTAGGCTACGCGGGTATCCGTGTGGCCATCGGTACGAAGGACCCCTTCGTCAGGTACGCCGCGGGAGCCGCCACCACCTGGATCATGGCGCAGGCCATGATCAACCTGGGGTCGGCGCTGGGACTGCTGCCCATCGCGGGCGTCCCGCTCCCGCTGTTCTCCTACGGCGGTTCCGCCATGCTGTCGGCCATGTCCGCGATCGGGGTGCTGCTGTGCCTGGCACGCAGCTCCTCGGGTGCGAAGGCGGCCCTGGCCGCCCGGAGCAAGAACTCCCGGGTCAGGAAGCGACTGGCCCGGGTGCTGCCACGACGACGAACCACAGCGCGCCCGGCCCCCGGGTCGGCACGCAGGGAGCGGTGAATTTCGGTGCATGTCGTACTCGCCGGCGGGGGGACCGCCGGTCACATCGAGCCGGCCATGGCCCTCGCGGACGCACTCCGCAGGCACGACCCGTCCATCGGGATCACCGCCCTGGGCACCGAGAAGGGGCTGGAGACCCGGCTGGTACCCGAGCGCGGCTACCAGCTGGAGCTCATCCCGGCCGTGCCGCTGCCCCGCAAGCCCACCCCCGAGCTGATCACCGTCCCCGGCCGGCTGCGCGGCACCGTACGGGCCGCCCAGGAGATCATCGAGCGGGTCAACGCCGACTGCGTGGTGGGCTTCGGCGGCTACGTCGCGATGCCCGCCTACCTGGCCGCCAAGCGGGCCGGCGTGCCGATCGTGGTGCACGAGGCCAACGCCCGCCCCGGCCTGGCCAACAAGATCGGCGCCCGCTACTCCGACTTCGTCGCGGTCTCCACCCCGGACAGCAAGCTGCGCGACTCCCGGTACATCGGCATCCCGCTGCGCCGGACCATCGCCACCCTGGACCGCAACGCCACCCGGCCGGAGGCCCGCCAGTACTTCGGCCTCGACCAGCGGCTGCCCACCCTGCTGGTCTCCGGCGGTTCCCAGGGCGCGCGCCGGCTCAACGAGACGGTCACCGCGATCGCCCCGCGGCTGCAGCAGTACGGCGTGCAGATCCTGCACGCGGTCGGCCCGAAGAACGAGCTGCCGCAGGTCGCCGACGTCCCCGGGATGCCGCCGTACCGCCCGGTGCCGTACATCGACCGGATGGACCTCGCCTACGCGGCCGCCGACCTGATGCTCTGCCGGGCCGGCGCCATGACCGTCGCCGAGCTGGCCGCGGTCGGCCTGCCCGCCGCCTTCGTGCCGCTGCCGATCGGCAACGGCGAGCAGCGGCTGAACGCCCAGCCGATGGTCAAGGCCGGCGGCGGCCTGCTGGTGGACGACGCCGAGCTGACCTCGGACTGGGTGCTGCAGAACGTGCTGCCGGTGCTCACCGACCCGCAGCGGCTGTGGGACATGAGCCGGGCCGCCGCCGAGTTCGGCCGCCGGGACGCGGACGACCTGCTGGTCGGCATGGTGTACGAGGCGATCCAGGCCCACCGGGGTGGTCGCCGCCGTGGCTGACGGCCGGCTCGCCGGCCCACCCCCGGCCTCCGGCCGGGGGTACCCCAAGGACGAGGACGAGTTCGGGGACGAGGAGGAGTCCGCTCCGCGTCTCCGGCTCTCCCGGCGGGGCATCGCGGTGCTGGGCGTGCTCTGCGCCGCGGTGCTGGGCGCGCTCGCCTGGGTGGTGTTCTTCTCCTCGGTGCTGGACGTGCGCGACGTCGCCGTCCAGGGCGCGACGGACGACAAGCTGACGTCGGACCAGGTCCGCACGGCGGTCGGCGGGCTCGCCGACGGCCCGCTGGCCCGGGTCGACCTGGACGGCGTCCGGCAGCGGGTGGAGGCGATCCCCCGGGTGGCGAAGGCCGAGGTGTGGCGGGGCTGGCCGCACACCCTCCAGGTCAAGGTGGTGCAGCGCACGGCCGCCGCCGCCGTCAAGGGGGATGACGGCCAGTTCACCCAGGTGGACGCCGGCGGCGTGAGCTTCGCCACCGAGGCGGCCCCGCCGCAGGGCGTGCCGGTGGTGGAACTGCGGCTCAGTCAGTCCGCGAAGGACGTGGACGGGGTGATCTCCCGGGGCCAGTTGGTGCAGGGCGCGGTGGCGGTTGCCGCCGGGCTCCCGCCGGAGATCGCCAAGCGGGCCGGATCGGTCCTGGTGCACTCCTACGACGACATCGAACTGCAGCTCAGCGGGGGTGCGACGGTGCGTTGGGGGAGTCCCGAGCAGACCGACCGGAAGGCCCGGGTACTGCTCGCACTGATGAAGCAGAAGGGCACCAGCTTCGACGTGACGGCGCCGGAGGCGCCGGCGGTGTCCGGCTGATCCGCTAGATTCTGTGCCCGAGGGAGGGGTTGACGCCTCGAAGTGTCGGCCCGACCCTTGGTGGTCACCCCGGTTTCCATTGCCGGCCGATGATCACATAGGCTCAAAAGAAAAAGGGAAGCTCGGCGTGTTCGTTGAAACGCGTGCCCGGAGCCACCTAGTGTCCTGTGTCACCAGACTGTGTCCATTGGTGATGTGACGGAGGCACAGGACTAACCCTAAAGGTCAAGTTTAGGGTTGGGGTCGGTGGTCGGCATTTCGGACATTCAGTCAGAAACCAGGCTCCCTACCCATCGACATCCGTCGGTACGGCCCCCGTCGGGCCGCACCGACCCGGAAATTCGAGGCGAGAGGCCTTCGACGTGGCAGCACCGCAGAACTACCTCGCAGTCATCAAGGTCGTCGGAATCGGCGGCGGTGGTGTCAACGCCATCAACCGGATGATCGAGGTCGGTCTCAAGGGCGTCGAGTTCATCGCGATCAACACCGATGCGCAGGCCCTCCTCATGAGCGACGCCGACGTCAAGCTCGATGTGGGCCGTGAACTCACCCGGGGCCTCGGCGCCGGCGCCAACCCCGAGGTCGGCCGCAAGGCGGCCGAGGACCACCGTGAGGAGATCGAGGAGGTCCTCAAGGGGGCCGACATGGTCTTCGTGACCGCCGGCGAGGGCGGTGGCACGGGCACGGGCGGCGCGCCCGTCGTCGCCAACATCGCCCGCTCGCTGGGTGCCCTGACCATCGGCGTGGTCACCCGCCCCTTCACCTTCGAGGGCCGCCGCCGGGCCAACCAGGCCGAGGACGGCATCGCCTCGCTGCGCGAAGAGGTCGACACCCTCATCGTGATCCCCAACGACCGGCTGCTGTCCATCTCGGACCGCCAGGTCAGCGTGCTGGACGCGTTCCGCTCGGCCGACCAGGTCCTGCTCTCCGGTGTCCAGGGCATCACCGACCTGATCACCACCCCGGGTCTGATCAACCTCGACTTCGCCGACGTCAAGTCCGTCATGTCGGAGGCCGGTTCGGCGCTCATGGGCATCGGCTCGGCCCGCGGTGAGGACCGCGCCAAGGCCGCCGCCGTGATGGCGATCTCCTCGCCGCTGCTGGAGGCCTCGATCGACGGCGCCCGCGGCGTGCTGCTGTCCATCTCGGGCGGCTCCGACCTCGGCCTGTTCGAGATCAACGAGTCGGCCCAGCTGGTCAGCGAGGCCGCGCACCCCGAGGCCAACATCATCTTCGGTGCGGTCATCGACGACGCGCTCGGCGACGAGGTGCGGGTCACCGTCATCGCGGCCGGCTTCGACGGCGGTCAGCCGCCGGCGATCGTCCGCGACCCGGTGGTGAAGTCGACCACCCCCGCCGCGGCGACCCCGCCGGCCGCCCCGGAGCGCCCGGCCGGCCGGCCGTCCTACGGGAGCATCGGCTCGGTGACGTCCCGTTCGGAGGGGGAGGCCCCGGCCGCCCCGTCGCGTTCGGCCGAGACCTCGGCCACCACGACCGCCGCCGCCCCGGTGCCGCCGCAGGTGCAGCCCGCTCGGCAGCCGTTCGTGGAGAGCCCGGCCGAGGAACTCGACGTGCCGGATTTCCTTAAGTGATCGATCACGCCGTTCGCGCGGGTGCTCACTTCGCCTTCACCGATCGGTGGGGCGGGGTGAGCACTTCGCCGTACGGGGAGCTCAACCTCGGCGGCGCGGTGGGCGACGACCCGGAGGCGGTCCGGGAGAACCGGGCCGTCGCGGCCCGGGAACTGGGGCTGGACCCGGCCGACGTGGTCTGGATGAACCAGGTGCACGGCGCCGAGGTCGCCGTGGTGACGCGGCGCCAGCCGCTCGGGGAGGCCCCGACGGTGGACGCGGTGGTCACCGACCGCCCGCTCGCCCTCGCGGTGCTGACCGCGGACTGCACCCCGGTGCTGCTGGCCGACCCGGTCGCGGGGGTGGTGGGCGCGGCCCACGCGGGCCGGCCCGGACTGGCGGCCGGAGTGGTGCCCGCGGTCGTCGAGGCGATGGTCGCACTGGGGGCCGAACCGGCGCGGATCACCGCCGCCACCGGCCCCGCCGTCTGCGGGCGGTGCTACGAGGTGCCGGCCGAACTGCGCGCCGAGGTCGCCGAGGTCGTCCCGGCGGCCTTCGCCGAGACCTCGTGGGGGACCCCGGCGCTGGACGTGCCGGCGGGGGTCGCGGCCCAACTGGCCGCGGCGGGGGTCACCGAACTGGTGCGCTCACCGGTCTGCACCCTCGAATCCGCCGATCACTTCTCCTATCGTCGCGAGCAGCGTACGGGCCGGCTCGCGAGCTACGTCTGGTTGGGCTCTGATCACTGATGACGAACGACATCTACGGACCGTTCCCCGGCGGACCTGACTTCTCGGCGGCTCTGACCGAGGGCCAGCGGGCCCGGTACGAGGAGCTCGGGACCAACCTGGACGTGGTGGAGCGTCGGATCGTGGACGCCTGTGCGGCCGCGGGGCGCCCGCGCGAGGACGTCACCCTGATCGTCGTCACCAAGACCTACCCGGCCGAGGACACCGCCCTGCTCGCCGGACTGGGTGTGACGGATGTCGCGGAGAACCGCGACCAGGACGCCGCACCCAAGGCGGAACAGTGCAGAAACCTTCCTCTTGACTGGCACTTCGTCGGACAGCTGCAGACCAACAAGGTCCGCTCGGTGGTCCGGTACGCGAACCACGTGCACTCGGTGGACCGGCTGCGGCTCGTCGAGTCGCTCTCGGCGGCCGTGCTCAAGTCCGAGCGCCCGGAACTGGGTTGCCTGGTGCAGGTGGCGCTGGACAAGGCGCACGGAGAGGGCGCGCACCGGGCCGGGGTCGCCCCCGAGGACGTCGCCGAACTCACCGACGCGATCGCCGACACGCCCGGGCTGCGCCTGGACGGTGTGATGACCGTCGCTCCGCTGGCCGGTCCGCTGGCCGGGGACCCGGCTCGCGCCTTCGAGCGGCTGGCGGAAATCGCAACCGCCGTACGGGCGGCCCATCCGGCTGCCACCATGGTCTCCGCAGGCATGAGCGGTGACCTTGAGCAGGCGATTGCCGCCGGAGCGACACATGTACGCGTCGGAACGGCGGTACTCGGAGTGAGGTCACCCCTCGGGTAACGTCACCGGGTAGTAGATCAGACTGCAGGACAAAATAGGACAGAAGCTAGCAGCTTTCGGAAGTGCTAGCCAACCGTGGATCGCAGCTCCGCGGCCCCACTCCCACGAACTCTGACGGCGCGTCGCCTTGACGGGCCGTCGTGGGCGGACCGCGGAATCCTGAGGCAGGGCCGTGGCCCGCCCGCTGGGACGGAGCCGGTCCGCACGGAGCGAGCGGAGCGAGCGACCATCGGAAGGCGCGCGTTTCGCGAATCAGCCACCGAGCGTCAGCGAGGTGGCCATGAAGCGGAGGAGACAGGAGCATGGCCGGCGCAATGCGCAAGATGGCGGTCTACCTCGGCCTCGTGGAGGACGAGACGTACGACGGCCAGGGGTACGACCCCGACGACGACTACGACGCGGACCCCGAGCCGATCCGAACCGGGCAGCGGACCGAGGACATCCCCCGGCCGGCAGCCGCCCCCGCTCCCGCTCCGGTCTCCTCGATCACCCCGCAGCCGGTGCCGGCCGCGGTGCCGATCCGACAGGAGACCCCGAGGATGGCCCCCGTGTCGTCCATCACACCCGACCGCCGCCACAACCTGGAGAAGAGCGCCCCGGTGATCATGCCCAAGGTAGTGAACGAACGAGAGCCCTACCGCATCACCACGCTGCACCCCCGGACCTACAACGAGGCCCGTACCATCGGGGAACAGTTCCGCGGCGGGACCCCTGTGATCATGAATCTGACCGAGATGGACGACACGGACGCCAAGCGGCTCGTAGACTTCGCCGCTGGACTCGTCTTCGGTCTGCACGGCAGTATCGAGCGCGTGACACAGAAGGTGTTCCTGCTGTCGCCTGCTAACGTCGATGTCACGGCGGAGGACAAGGCTCGGATCGCCGAGGGTGGGTTCTTCAACCAGAGCTGACCCGGCCACGACTTTACGTGTGGATCTGATCAACAGTGGTTGGCGACAGGTGACGAGCGGCAGGCCCTGAGGGCCCGGGACCGGGGAGAGGGAAACGCGATGGACATCGTGTGGGCGGTGCTCTACTACGCCCTGACCGTCTTCCTGGTGTTCCTGCTCGTACGACTGGTCATGGACTGGGTCTTCCAGTTCGCGCGTTCGTGGCGGCCCGGCAAGGCCATGGTCCTGGTCCTGGAGGCCACGTACACTGTCACGGATCCGCCGCTCAAGCTTCTTCGGCGGTTCATCCCGCCGTTGCGTTTCGGGGGCGTGGCGCTCGACCTGTCCTTCTTCGTACTGATGATCATTGTGTATGTCCTGATCTCGCTTGTGCACCCCTAGTCGTAGGTGAGCGATGCGACAGGATGCCGGTGTGCCGACGATCACGTTGAGGTGAAGAGATGCCATTGACCCCCGAGGACGTTCGGAACAAGCAGTTCACGACCGTCCGCCTGCGTGAAGGCTATGACGAGGACGAGGTCGATGCCTTCCTCGACGAGGTCGAGGCGGAGCTGACCCGCCTCCTCCGGGAGAACGAGGACCTGCGGGCCAAGCTGGCCGCCGCGACTCGCGCCGCCGCGCAGAACCAGGCCAACATGCGGAAGGAGCCGCCGCAGGACGCCCAGCGTCCGGCCGCTCCCGTCCCGGCCGCCATATCCGGCCCGCCGGTCCCCGGCCAGCAGGGCCCGGGCGGACCCCAGCAGATGGGCCCCGGCGGCCCGCAGCAGATGGGTCCGGGCGGTCCGCAGCAGATGGGTCCCGGCGGCCCGCAGCAGATGGGCCAGGGTGGTCCGCAGCAGCAGATGGGCAACCAGCCCCTCGGCCTGCCGTCCGGTGCGCCGCAGCTCCCGGCCGGCACCGGTGGCCCGATGGGGCCCGGCGGTCCGCAGCAGCAGATGGGCCAGCAGCAGATGGGCCAGACCATGGGCGGCCAGCAGCAGCTGGTGCAGCCGATGGGCGGTCAGATGCTCCAGCCCATGGGCGGTCCCGGTGGCCCGCAGCAGATGGGCAACCCGATGGGCCAGGGCATGGGCCAGCAGCAGATGCAGCCGATGGGTGGCCCCATGGGCGGCCCGCAGCAGATGGGCGGCCCGCTCGGCGGCCCGATGCAGCAGCAGCAGGGCCCCGGCGGCGACAGCGCGGCCCGCGTGCTGGCGCTCGCCCAGCAGACCGCCGACCAGGCGATCTCCGAGGCCCGTTCCGAGGCCAACAAGATCGTCGGCGAGGCGCGCAGCCGGGCCGAGGGTCTGGAGCGCGACGCCCGGGCCAAGGCCGACGCCCTGGAGCGGGACGCGCAGGAGAAGCACCGCGTCGCGATGGGGTCGCTGGAGTCCGCGCGGGCCACGCTGGAGCGCAAGGTCGAGGACCTGCGGGCGTTCGAGCGGGAGTACCGCACGCGGCTGAAGTCGTACCTGGAGACCCAGCTGCGTCAGCTGGAGTCGCAGGCCGACGACTCGCTCGCGCCGCCGCGGATCCCCGCCACCGCGTCGCTGCCGCCGGCGGCTTCGTCGATGGCTCCGGCCGGGGCCGGGTCGATGGGCTCTGCGCCGTCGTTCGGTGGGAACCAGCCGTCGTTCGGGGGGAACTCGCCGTCCTTCGGGGGGCAGAGCTCCTTCGGTGGGAATCCGCCGGCGCCGAGCTTCGGTGGGCAGCAGGGTGGGAACACCGGGGCGCCGCAGATGCAGCCGGCCGGGATGACCCAGCCGATGGCGGCCGTCCGGCCGCAGCCGCCGCAGCCGATGCAGCAGGCTCCGGCGCCGATGCGGGGCTTTCTGATTGACGAGGACGGCGACAACTGAGGTTGTAGCTGGGGTTCTTGGGGGCGTCCCCTTTCTGACCTTCGGGTTGGGGAGGGGGCGCCTTTTTGTGTTGGGGGGCTGGGGGGTTCGGTGAACGGCCGCTGCGCGGGGCTTGGGTGGGGTGGGGGGCTTTCGGGAGGGTGGGTGGGTCCGGGGGCGGTTCCGGGGGTGGGCGCTCCGGGGGCTGGATGAT
>NZ_JBHVUS010000064.1:0-25630 GCF_042884005.1 Kitasatospora sp. NPDC058162 | reverse complement strand
GTACTGCTGGGGGGACCCTGTGGGAGATTAGGACGCCGCCGAACAATTATTCAAGGCCGCGCCCCCCGCGATTCGCTGGGGCCGCGGCCTTTTTGTGTTTTGCGAACTTGCATGAGGCCGGCAGGCCGGAACTTCCGCCCAGGCGCGGACGCTTCCGACATGCCGGACAATGGAGATGGTGCACGGCCAGGAGGCCGGCGCCGATACCGCGTGAGGGCACTGACGGTGCCCGGTCCGCGGTGGAGATGAAGCAGCAGAAGGAGTCACGAGGATGTCGAACCAGCCCGAAGGCCGTCCCGAGCGTCGATCGGACGACGGCCGAGGCTACGAGCCCCGGTCGCGTGGGGGCTGGTCCAACGACCGTGGCGGCTTCCGTCGTGACGATCGTGACGACCGTCCGCGTCGTGACGACCGTCCGTCGTTCCGCGACCGCGACGACCGCGGTGGCGACCGTGGCGGCTTCCGCCGTGACGACCGTCCCCAGGGCGGTGGCTTCAACCGTGACCGTGGCGACCGCCCGCAGGGTGGCGGCTTCAACCGCGACGACCGCGGCGGCCGTCCGCAGGGTGGCGGTTTCAACCGCGATGACCGTGGCGGCGACCGTGGCGGCTTCCGCCGTGACGACCGCCCCCAGGGTGGCGGCTTCAACCGCGACCGTGGCGACCGCCCCCAGGGCGGAGGCTTCCGTCGCGATGACCGTCCGCAGGGTGGCGGCTTCCGTCGGGACGACCGTCCGGGTGGGTTCCGTCGTGACGATCGTGACGACCGTCCGCGTCGTGACGACCGTCCGTCGTTCCGCGACCGCGACGACCGTGGTGGCGACCGTGGCGGCTTCCGCCGCGATGACCGCCCGCAGGGTGGCGGCTTCAACCGTGACCGTGGCGACCGCCCCCAGGGCGGTGGCTTCAACCGCGACGACCGTGGTGGCGACCGTGGCGGCTTCCGCCGTGACGACCGTCCCCAGGGTGGTGGCTTCAACCGTGACCGTGGCGACCGCCCCCAGGGTGGCGGTTTCAACCGTGACGACCGTCCGCGTCGTGACGACCGTCCGTCGTTCCGCGACCGCGACGACCGCGGTGGCGACCGTGGCGGCTTCCGCCGTGACGACCGCCCCCAGGGCGGTGGCTTCAACCGTGACCGTGGCGACCGCCCGCAGGGCGGCGGTTTCAACCGCGACGACCGTGGCGGCTTCCGCCGCGACGACCGTCCCCAGGGTGGCGGCTTCAACCGTGACCGTGGCGACCGCCCCCAGGGCGGTGGCTTCCGTCGCGATGACCGTCCGCAGGGTGGCGGCTTCCGTCGGGACGACCGTCCGGGTGGGTTCCGCCGCGACGACCGTGACGACCGTCCGTCGTTCCGCGACCGCGACGACCGCGGTGGCGACCGTGGCGGCTTCCGTCGCGACGACCGCCCCCAGGGCGGTGGCTTCAACCGTGACCGTGGCGACCGCCCGCAGGGTGGCGGTTTCAACCGCGATGACCGTGGCGGCTTCCGCCGTGACGACCGCCCCTCCGGCTTCAACCGCGACCGCGGTGACCGCCCCCAGGGCGGCGACCGTGGCGGCTTCCGTCGCGATGACCGCCCCCAGGGTGGCGGCTTCCGCCGTGACGACCGCCAGGGTGGCGGCGGCTTCCGCCGTGACGACCGTCCGTCGTACCGCGACCGCGACGACCGTGGCGGCGACCGCGGCCGTGGGGACTACGACGACCGTCGTGGCAACTACGAGCCCGTCAAGCGCCTGCCGATCCCGGAGGACGTCACCGGCTTCGAGCTGGACGCGGACGTGCGCCAGGAGCTCAAGAGCCTGCCCAAGACCCTCGCGGACGACGTCGCCCGCAACCTGGTGATGGTGGCCCGGCTGCTCGACAGCGACGCGGAGGAGGCCTACCAGTACTCGCGCGTCGCGCTGCGACTGGCGTCCCGCGTCGCCGCCGTCCGTGAGGCGGCCGGCTTCGCCTCGTACATGACGCAGCGTTACTCGGAGGCGCTGACCGAGTTCCGCGCCGCCCGTCGGATGACCGGTCGTGCCGACCTGTGGCCCGTGATGGCCGACTGCGAGCGCGGTCTGGGCCGTCCGGAGCGGGCGCTGGCGATGGCCGGTGAGCCCGAGGTGAAGCAGCTGGACAAGTCCGGCCAGGTGGAGATGCGCCTGGTCGCGGCCGGTGCCCGCAGCGACATGGAGCAGTTCGACGCGGCCGTCGTCACCCTGCAGAGCCCGGAGCTGGCCTCCAGCGCCGTGCAGCCGTGGACCGCGCGTCTGCGGTACGCCTACGCCGAGGCGCTGATCGCGGCCGGCCGTGGCGACGAGGCCCGTGACTGGTTCGCCAAGGCCGCCGAGGCCGACACCGACGGTTCGACCAACGCTTCCGAGCGCCTGGCCGAGATCGACGGCGTCGAGTTCACCGACGCGCTCGACCCGGAGCTGGCCGAGGACGACGCCGACCAGGCGGACGCCCCGGCGAAGAAGCGCGGCGGCGACGTCTCCGACGACCGCGTGATCTTCGAGGACGAGGAAGACGTCGAGGAGTACTACGACGAGGACGACCTCGAGATCGACGAGGAGTTCGACGGCGTGGTGCCGGCGCGCGCCGAGGACGCCAAGGCGGACGAGGCCGACAAGGCCGAGGCCAAGGGCGACGCCCGCAGCTGAGCGCCCTGAAACGCCGTGAGGCCCTGCCGATGCCCCTTCGGGGGACATCGGCAGGGCCTCACGGCGTCCGGGGGGTTCCCGCTGCCCGGCGGACTATCCCAGCGGAAGGCTGCGCAGCACCAGTCCGGTGGCCGGCTTCGGCCCGAACGAGGTGGACTTGCGCGGCATGGTGACGCCCTGTTCGGCCAGCCGCCGCACCACGCTCTCCCGGACCGGGTGCAGCAGGACGGCGGTGCCGCCGGAGCGGGCGGCCTCGCGCTCGGCGGCCGCGGCGGTGTGCAGGTAGCCGATGTCGTCGGGGCCGTCGGGGACGTGCCAGGTGTGGTCGAGCAGGGTGGCGTGCAGCACGGTGGCGTCCAGGTGGCGCCACTCCTCGGGCCGGTCGTGCGGCACGGTCGCCTCCAGCAGGGCCTCCTCGGGCTCGCCGAGCAGCCAGAAGACGCCGTCGCCGCCGGTGAGGACGAAGCCGTTGCCGCCGTGCCGCTTCTGCTCCGCGAGGGCCTGGAGGGCGGCGGTCAGCGGGCCGGGGACCTCCTTGACCTTCCACTGGTCGCCGAGCTTCTCCAGCGCCTCGGCCACCGGCAGCCGGTACAGCACCCGGTGGATGGCCCGGACCCGCAGCGGGTAGCGGGCGGTGTCCACCAGCAGCACCATGCCGCGGTCCCACGGGCTGCGCGGCAGGTGGCGGTGCTCGCGCTGGAGCCGCAGGTACATCTCCCAGCGGTGGTGGCCGTCGGCGATCAGCGCCCGGCAGGTGGCCAGGTCGCGGCCGATCTCGGCGAGGTCGGCGGGGTCGGTGACGGCCCACAGGCGGTGGTGGGTGCCGTCGCTGGTGGAGGTGGAGAGCAGCGGCTCGCCCTCGACGGTCCGCTCGATGACGCCGGAGGCGCCGCCGCCGCCGCGGTAGGTGAGCAGCAGCGGTTCGAGGTTGGCCCGGGTGGTGCGCATCAGGCCGACCCGGTCGGCGACCGGCCGGGGCATCACGTCCTCGTGCGGGAGGACGACGCCGGCCTCGGGGCCGCTCACCGCGAGGGCGCCGATCAGGCCGCGCTGGAGCAGCTCGGGTGCGTCGCCGTTGCCGGGGACCCGCTGCTCGTAGACGTAGAGGGCCGGCTCCGGGTCCGCGGCGAGGACGCCCTCGCGCTGCCAGGCGGCCAGCAGCCGGGCGGCGTGCCGGTACTTGGTGTCGCGGTCGGGGCGGTCGCCGGCGTCCTCGGGCTCCGGGCGGGGCAGGATCAGCCGGACCACGTTGTGCGGGTCGGCCGTCTCCAGGTCGAGCCGGCGCCCCGGGTCGACGACGTCGTACGGCGGGGACATCACCGAGGCCAGCGCGCCGACCCGGTCGGGGACGTAGCGCAGGCCACGGAAGGGGGACAGGGACAGGCCTGCGGTGGCGACGTGCCCGGGATCGCCGGGGCCGCCCACGGGAGTCTCGACTCCGTCTTCTGCACTGGGTGTGCTCATTCTGGGCATCGTAACCGGGTACGCGTTGTTGAGAGATCGGAATGCCCGCCCCGAGTGGTCGGGCGGGTGTGCGACCGAGGGCGAGGTACGGCATGGAGGACGGGCAGGAACGGTTGGACGGCGGCGCGCCGGGGGAGCGCCTGCCGGCGGGTGGTGTCCCGGCCCAGGGGCGGCCGGGGGAGCCGGCCGGGGACGTCTACGAGTGGTTCCGGCGGGGGGCGAAGCTGCTGGCCCAGGGGCACCCGGCGGCGGCCGAGCAGCTGCTGTCCCGGGCGGCGGAGGCCGAGCCGCACTCGCGCAGCATCCGGGAGGCGCTGGCCCGGGCGCAGTTCGACGCCGGTTCGTACGCGGCGGCGCTGGAGAACTTCCGGGCCGTGGCGCTGGCCGATCCCTCGGACGACTACGCTCAGTTCGGGTGGGGCGTCGCGGCGGCCCGGCTGGGCGACTTCGAGACCTCCGCCGAGCACCTGGCGCTGGCCGTGGCCATGCGGCCGGAGGCCGACCACTACCGGGCGGCGCTGCGGCAGACCAGGGCGACCCTGGCGGCCCGCGCCGGGGCCTACGGCCCGCTGCTGCCCGGCGTTCCGACCGGCCGTGACGGCCGGGGCCGGGAGCCGGGGGCGGGCCTGCCCGGCAGGTCGGGGGAGAGCCCGGCGGCGTCAACGGCGACGCCTGACCGGGCGGGCAGTGACGAGCAGACGAACCGCAGTGAATGAGGTAGGGCAGGCATGACCGAGACGGCCACCCCCGCGCGACGGACCGCCCCGGGCGGCAGCGACCGCCCGCTGACCGAGGCGTACGACACGGCGCTGCTGGACCTGGACGGCGTGGTCTACGCCGGCCCGCACGCGATCGAGCACGCGGTGGACTCGCTGGCGGTCGCCCGTGCGACCGGGATGCGGCTCGCGTACGTGACCAACAATGCCTCCCGCCCGCCGCGGGTGGTCGCCGAGCACCTGACCGAGCTGGGCGTGCCGGCCGAGCCCGCGGACGTGATCAACTCGGCCCAGGCGGCCGCCCGGGTGGTCGCCGAGAAGGTGCCGGCCGGGGCGAAGGTGCTGGTCGTGGGCGGCCTGGGGCTGGAGGAGGCGCTGGCCGAGCGCGGGCTGGTCGCGGTCCGCTCGCTGGCCGAGGAGCCGCTCGCGGTGGTGCAGGGCTTCGACCCGTCGGTCGGCTGGGCGCAGCTGGCGGAGGCCGCGTACGCGGTGCGCGGCGGGCTGCCGTGGGTCGCGTCGAACACGGACATGACGGTGCCGACGGCGCGCGGTATCGCGCCCGGCAACGGGACGCTGGTGGCGGCGGTGCGGGCGGCGGCCGGGGTGGAGCCGGAGGTGGCGGGCAAGCCGCTGCCGCCGATGCACCGGGAGACCGTGCTGCGGACGGGCGCGCGGCGCCCGCTGGTGGTCGGGGACCGCCTGGACACCGACATCGAGGGCGCGTTCAACGGCGGGGTGGACAGCCTGCTGGTCTTCACCGGGGTGACCACCCCGGCCCAGCTGCTGGCGGCCCCGGCCGAGCACCGGCCGACGTACCTGGCGGCCGACCTGCGGGGCCTGCTGGTCCCGCAGCCGGCGGTGACGGCGGCGGACGGCGGCTTCGCGTGCGGCGGCTGGACGGCCGCGGCGCGGGACGGGGTGCTGCGGCTGGCCGGTGCCGGGGACCGCTGGGACGGCCTGCGGGCGCTGTGTGCGGCGGCGTGGACGGCGCTGGACGCGGACGGCGGCCCGGTGGACGGGCGGAAGGCGCTGGCCGAGCTGGGCTTCTGACCCGGGTGTCCGGGGCCGGGCAAGCTCCGGCCGCGGCGCTCAGAGCAGGGTGCGCAGCCGCAGCAGGTCGCGGAAGCCGGCTTCCAGCTTGATCCGGCCGCTCGCCCAGGCGGAGGCGAAGTTGAGTTCGCCGCCGACCAGGGCGAGCAGGTCGTCGCCGGCCATGGTGAGCCGGATCGCCGCCTTCTCGGCGGGCCGGCCGGGCACGGCGACGAGGTCCTGGATCCGGCCGTCGCGCAGCTGCCCGGTGAAGGTCAGGTCGAGGTCGGTGATCCGGCAGCTCAGTGAGCGGTCGAGGGCGGCCGCCTTGCGGGCGCTGCCGTCGGCCTTCGCCATGTTCCGGCTGAACTGCTCCAGCGCCTCCCGGCACTGCTCCTCGTTCGCCACGGCGCTTCCTCCGTCCCCGGGTCACTACGGTGCGGACTGCCGGGCCACGGTACCTCAGGAGGGTTTTGGCGGTAGCGTCGTCAGTGGGGTGCCCGGAATCGCCCGGGTGCCGAGGGCGACGGAGCGAGGCGCGCGCAGGCGCGGAGGAGGCACCCGGATGCTGCCGAGGTCGGTGCGGGGAGCGGTGGCGGCCGCCGCCGTGGTGGTGGAGGAGGTCGGCAAGCGGGTCGTCGACACGGCTGCCGCGGTCCTGGAGAAGACCGGTGTCGACGTGGCCGAGGTCGAGCGCAGGCTGGGCGGGCAGTTCCCGCCGTCGGCGAAGACGCTGCAGACCCTGGCGGAGGAGGCCGTCACCGCCGGGCGGGCCGGGGTGGACCTGGCGGTCGGGGTGGCGCGCAACGAGGTGGAGAAGGCCTTCGAGAGGGTCGGCGACCAGGTGACCAAGGTCGGCGTGGTGCTGGCGTACCTGGAGAGCAAGCTGCGTGAGGTCGAGGAGGAGCCGGCGGCGGGCTCCGGAGCGGGCCCGTACGCGGCCGGGTACCCGGAGGAGGAGCCGGTGCCGGCGCCCCGGGCGGACGACCTGTTCGGGCGCGGCTGGGAGTTCGAGGACGAGCCCGTGGCGGCGGAGCCGATAGTGGCCGAGCGGGTGGAGGTGGACGAGCCGGTCGAGTTCGACCCGCCGGTGGCGCCGGTGCCGCCCGTGGTGGTGGCCGAGCCGCCGGTCGTGGCGGAGAGCGCGGCGAAGAAGGCCGCGGTGAAGAAGGCTGCGGAGAAGAAGACCGCGACGAAGAAGGCGGCGTCGAAGAAGACCGCCGCCGCCAAGAAGACCGCGGTCGCCAAGAAGGCCACGGTCAAGAAGGCGACCGCCGCGAAGCCGACCGAGGTCGCGAAGAAGGCCCCGGCCAAGCGCACGGCGACGAAGAAGACCACCGTGCGCAAGGCCACCAGCACGAAGAAGCCCGATGTCCGGGACGAGTGAGCCGGGCGCACCGGCCGAGCCCGTCGAGCCGCTCGGCCGTGCCGATTCCGTCGAGCCGATCGGGGTCGAACTGCTGCCCACCGGGCACCCCGGGGTGGACGCCGGGCTGGCCCGGCTGGAGGCTCTGGACGGGGTCCCGGCCGAGGCACACGTCGCGGTGTACGAAGATGTTCACCAGCGGCTCGCCGACACGCTGGCCGCGCTCGACCAGGAATGATCCGCAGGACCCGTAGGAGCTGAAACACCAGTGGCAGTGGCACGACGCCGACTCGACGCGGAGCTGGTCCGCCGCAAGCTGGCCCGGTCGCGTGAGCACGCGTCCGAGCTGATCGCGGCCGGCCGGGTGACCGTCGGAGGCACCACCGCGACCAAGCCGGCCACCCAGGTGGAGACCTCGGCGGCGGTCGTGGTGGCCAAGGACGACAACGACCCCGACTACGTCTCGCGCGGCGGGCACAAGCTCGCCGGGGCGTTCGCGGCCTTCGTGCCGCAGGGCCTGGTGGTCGAGGGCCGCCGGGCGCTGGACGCGGGCGCCTCCACCGGCGGGTTCACCGACGTGCTGCTGCGGGCCGGGGCCGCCCACGTGCTGGCGGTGGACGTCGGCTACGGGCAGCTCGCCTGGTCGCTGCAGAGCGACGAGCGGGTGACGGTGATGGACCGCACCAACGTGCGGGAGCTGACCCTGGAGACGATCGGCGGCACCCCCGTCGACCTGGTGGTCGGCGACCTGTCCTTCATCTCGCTGGGCCTGGTGCTGCCGGCGCTGGCCGCCTGCGCGGCCGGGGACGCGGACCTGGTGCTGATGGTCAAGCCGCAGTTCGAGATCGGCAAGGAGCGGCTCGGCAGCGGCGGGGTGGTGCGCAGCCCGCAGCTGCGTGCCGAGATGGTCCGCCAGGTGGCGGGGCAGGCGTGGGAGCTCGGGCTGGGCGTGCGCGCGGTCACCGCGAGCCCCCTGCCCGGGCCGTCCGGGAACGTCGAGTACTTCCTCTGGATGCGCCGGGACGCCCCGCAGCTGGACCCCGCGGACGCGGACCGGGCCGTCGCGGAAGGGCCCCGATAGGGTGCTCTGCGAGCGTCCGGCCCGTCATGCTGGATGGCGCGGCCGCACCGGGCCGAGGGCGACCCGGCAGGCGTAGGGAGAGGGCAGCGGCATGAGCGATGAAGAACGCACGGTCTTCCTGATCGCGCACACCGGCCGGGAGGCGGCGCTGCGCAGCGTCGAGAGCTTGGTGCACGGGCTGCTGAAGGCGGGGCTCCGGATCAGGCTGTTGGAGGCCGAGGCGGTGGACCTCGACCTTCCGGACGGGGTCGAGAAGGTGGCCGAGGGGCCGGGGGCGGCGGACGGCTGTGAGCTGATCCTGGTCGCCGGCGGGGACGGGACGCTGCTGCGCGGCGCGGAGTTGGCGCGCTCGCACGGGCTGCCGATGCTGGGGATCAACCTCGGCCGGGTCGGCTTCCTGGCCGAGGCGGAGCGGGACGACCTGGCGGTGGTGGTCGAGCGGGTGGTGGACGCCGACTACGAGGTCGAGGAGCGGATGACGATCGATGTGATCGTCCGCACCAACGGCGATGTGGTGCACGAGGACTGGGCGCTGAACGAGGCGTCGATCGAGAAGGCCTCGCGGGAGCGGATGCTGGAGGTGGTGACCGAGGTGGACGGCCGTCCGGTCTCCAACTTCGGCTGCGACGGGGTGGTCTGCGCGACGCCGACCGGTTCCACCGCGTACGCCTTCTCGGGCGGCGGGCCGGTGGTGTGGCCGGAGGTGGAGGCGCTGCTGATGGTGCCGATCTCCGCGCACGCGCTGTTCGCCCGGCCGCTGGTGACCTCGCCGGACTCGGTGCTGGCGGTCGAGGTGCAGCCCAAGACCCCGCACGGGGTGCTCTGGTGCGACGGGCGGCGTTCGGTCGAACTGCCCGCCGGGGCACGGGTGGAGGTGCGCCGGGGGCAGACGCCGGTGCGGCTGGCCAGACTGCACCGGGCGCCGTTCACCGACCGGCTGGTCGCCAAGTTCGCGCTCCCGGTGACGGGTTGGCGGGGACGCTCGAACACCCCCTGCTGACGGTCCGCCGGAGCGGGCGGGCGGCTCAGACCGCCAGCGCCTGGCCCTCGTCGGCCGCGCCGAGCCGGCCGCCCGCCGCCGCGCGGGCGGCCACCGCGGCCAGCCGCTCGACGGCGGCGGGGACGGCCGGGGCGGGCACGGTCAGCGGGATCCGGATGTGGTGCTCGAAGGCGCCGTCCGAGCCGAACCGGTTGCCGGCGGCGATCCGGATCCCGGCGTGCTCCCCGGCCTGGGCCAGTGCCGCGCCGGACAGGCCGTCGGTGTTGACCCAGAGCGAGAGGCCGCCGGGCGGCAGCGGGACGCTCCAGTCCGGCAGCCGCTCGGACAGCGCGGCGGCGAAGGCGTGCGCGGTGGCCCGCAGCCGGTCCGACTGGTGGGCGCGGACGGCCGGGAGCGGCTCGCCGAGCAGGTCGGCGGCGATCAGCTGCTCGAGCACCGGGGTGCCGACGTCGCTGTAGACCCGCTCGGTGGCCAGCCGCCGGACGAGCGCGGGCGCGGCCCGGACCCAGCCGATCCGCAGGCCGCCCCAGAGCAGCTTGCCGGCCGAGCCGACGGTGACCACCTGGGCGGCCCGGTCCAGCGCCGCCATCGGGCGCGGCAGCGGCGTGGACTCCGGTACGCCCCAACCGAGTTCGGCGGTGGTCTCGTCCACCAGCACGACGCTCCCGACGGCCCGGGCGGCGGCCAGCAGCCGGCGGCGCTGCTCCTCGTCGATCAGCGCGCCGGTCGGGTTGTGGAAGTCGGGGATGACGTACGAGACCTTGGGGGCGGCCCCGCGCAGCACCCGCTGCCACTCCTCCAGGTCCCAGTGGGCGGGCGGCGCGGAGGCGTACGGGACCGGGACCAGGCGGGCTCCGGTGAGGCGCAGGGCCTGGAGGGTGTGGGCGTAGCTCGGGGCCTCGACGGCGACCCGGTCGCCGCGGCCGACCAGGACCCGCTGGACCAGGTGCAGGCCGCCCATCGCGCCGGTGGTGATGAGGATCTGGTCGGGGGTGGTGGGCAGCCCGCGCTCGGTGTAGCGGCGGGCCACGGCCTCGCGCAGCACCGGGACGCCGGTGGGGTAGTGGCCGTGCCCGGCGGCGTAGTGCGGCAGCAGTTCGACGGCCCGGGCGGCGGCCTGGCCGAGCCAGGGCTGCGGGGCGGGCAGGGCGGCGACGCCGAGGTCGAGGGTGCGGCCCTGTTCGTCCGGCGGGACGGGGTGCAGGGCGTCGCTGGGCGGCGGGGCGCCCTCGGGCAGGGCGGTCCAGCTGCCGGCGCCGCGGCGGCTGAGCAGGTAGCCGTCGCCGCGCAGGGCCTCGTAGGCGGTGGCGACGGTGGTGCGGCTGAGTTCCAGGGCGGAGGCGAGCTCGCGTTCGGCGGGCAGCCGGGCGCCGACCGGCAGCCGGCCCTCGGTGACCAGCAGCCGGATCTGCCCGGCGAGGGTGCGGTAGGCGGGGCGGCGCGCGGTGGCCGGCTCGGGCAGTCGCGTGGCGGCGAGCAGCCGGGCCAGGGCGGGCGGGGAGACGGTGGTGTGCCAGTCGGCCACGGTCATCAGTCCACTTGCTCGGAATTGGCCCTGTCGAGGGCCGCTTTGGCCCCTTCATGATGACAGGGCGGCCACCGAGCCGCCATCACCGGGGCCGCCCCGGGGTGCAGCACCGCCGGCAGGAGCAGCAGTGGCCACCACGACCGCGTCCACGTCCACCCCCATGACCACCCCCACGACCTCCGCCACGTCCGGGGCCGCTCCGGAGCCGGCCCGGCCGGGCCCGGCCGTCCGGGTCCTCGGCGACACCCACGCGCTGGGCCGCCGGCTCCCGCAGCTCGCCGTCGGCCTCACCCTGTACGGGGTGAGCATGGCGCTGATGCTCCGCTCCGGCCTCGGCCTGGACCCCTGGGACGTCTTCCACCAGGGCCTGCAGCGGGTGCTCGGCCTCACCGTGGGCGCCTGGGTGACCATCTGCGGCGCCCTCGTGCTGCTGCTGTGGATCCCGCTGCGCCAGCGCCCCGGGGTGGGCACCGTCGCCAATGTGCTGATGATCGGCGCGGCGATGGACCTGACCCTGCGGCTGGTCGGCGGGCCGCAGGGCCTGCCCGCCCGGATCGCGCTGATGGCCGCCGCGGTGCTGCTCAACGGCGTGGCCTCCGGCCTCTACATCGGCGCCCGGCTCGGCCCGGGCCCGCGGGACGGGCTGATGACCGGCCTGCACCGGCGCACCGGGCGTTCGCTGCGGCTGATCCGCACCGGGATCGAGGTCACCGTGCTGGCCGTCGGGCTGCTGCTCGGTGGCACGGCCGGGGTCGGCACGGTGGTGTACGCGCTGGCGATCGGTCCGCTGGTGCAGCTCTTCCTGCCGTGGTGCACGGTGCCCACCGCCGCCCAAAACCCCCGGAAGGGATGAACTCGGCGGCACGGAGTTGCCGCGCGCCGTTGCCGCTCGTCGCGCTCCGGGGGCGGAACCTCGTAAGGTCGTCTCCGTGTTGGACGAGATGCGGATACGGGATCTTGGGGTCATCGACGATGCGGTGGTCGAGCTGGCCCCCGGCTTCACCGCCGTGACCGGTGAGACCGGTGCTGGCAAGACCATGGTCGTGACCAGCCTCGGCCTCCTGCTGGGCGGCCGCGCCGACCCCGGCCTGGTGCGCCACGGGGCCGGCCGTGCCGTGGTGGAGGGCAGGCTGGAACTGCCCGCCGACTCCCCGGTGGCGGCCCGCGCCGTCGAGGCCGGGGCCGAACTGGACGACGGCGCCCTGCTGATCAGCCGGACCGTCTCCGCCGAGGGCCGCTCCCGGGCCTTCGTCGGCGGGCGGGCCGTCCCGGTCGGGCTGCTCGCCGAGCTCGGCGAGGACCTGATCGCCGTGCACGGCCAGACCGACCAGCAGCGGCTGCTGCGCCCGGCCCGCCAGCGCGGCGCGCTGGACCGCTACGCGGGCGAGGCGGTGGCCGAGCCGCTGGCCCGCTACCGGGAGACCTACCGCGCCCTGCGGGAGGTCGCGGCCACCCTGGAGGAGCTGACCACCCGGGCCCGTGAGCGGGCCCAGGAGGCCGACCGGCTGCGCTTCGGCCTGGACGAGATCGCCGCCGCCGAGCCGGTGGCCGGGGAGGACGTCGAGCTGGCCGCCGAGGCCGAGCGGCTCGGCCACGCCGACGCGCTGTCCTCCGCCGCGACCCTCGCCCACGCCGCCCTGGCCGGCGACCCGGCCGACCCGGAGGCGCTGGACGCGGGCACCCTGCTCGCCCAGTCCCGGCGCGCCCTGGACGCCGTGCGCCACCACGACGAGCGGCTGGCCGGCCTCGCCGACCGGCTGAACGAGGTCGGCTACCTGCTGGCCGACGTCGCCGGGGACCTCGCGGGCTACGCCGACGACCTGGACGCCGACCCGGTGCGCCTGGCCGCGGTCGAGGACCGCCGGTCCGTGCTGGCCCAGCTGCTGCGCAAGTACGGCGGCGGGGAGAACACCCTCGCCGAGGTGATCGCCTGGGCCGAGGACGGCTCCGCCCGGCTCGCCGAACTCGACGGCGACGACGAGCGGATCGACCAGCTCGGCGCCCAGGAGACCGAGCTGCGGGCCGAGTTGGCCGAGCTCGCGGCCGAGGTCTCGGCCGCCCGGCAGGCGGCCGCCGGTCGCTTCGCCGAGGCCGTCTCCGCGGAGCTCGCCGAACTCGCCATGCCGCACGCCCGGGTGACCTTCTCGATCTCCCGGGTCGACGACCTGGCCGGCATCGAGCTGGACGGCCGGACCGTCGCGTACGGGCCGCACGGCGTGGACGAGGTCGAGGTGCTGCTCGCCCCGCACCCGGGCGCCCAGCCGCGCCCGATCGCCAAGGGCGCCTCGGGCGGTGAGCTCTCCCGGGTGATGCTCGCCGTCGAGGTGGTCTTCGCGGGCGCGGACCCCGTCCCCACCTACCTGTTCGACGAGGTGGACGCTGGCGTCGGCGGCAAGGCCGCGGTGGAGATCGGCCGCCGACTGGCCAAACTGGCGGAATCCGCCCAGGTCGTGGTGGTCACCCACCTGCCGCAGGTCGCCGCCTTCGCGGACCGGCACCTGGTGGTGGAGAAGACCCACGACGGCACCGTGACCCGTTCCGGTGTCAAGGTGTTGAACGACGAGGAGCGGGTGCGGGAACTCTCCCGGATGCTGGCCGGGCTGGAGGACTCGGAGCTGGGCCGCGCCCACGCCGAGGAGCTGCTGGCCGCCGCCAGGGCCCCCCGCCACCGGTAGCGACGACCGGCGGCCCTCCCCGCGAGGACGGCGACGCGCCCCCGGTGGCGCCGACTGTCCAAGAGGGCCGCCGACCTGGCATGGTGGCGGCTGGACACTGGCTTTCCAGTCCCGAGCGCCGCCGGGCGGGCAATCCTCGCGAAGCGGCGCGCGAACCTGATCGAGTCGGATGCGAGACGACGTGGACCATTCCGCCGCCCGGGCCACCGCGGCCGCCCCGGAACCGGGGCAGCTGCACGTGGTACTCGTCCTGGCCGCCAGCACCGGCGGCATCGGTGCGCACGTGCGTTCCCTGGCCCAGGGCCTGGTCGCGCACGGGGTGACCGTCACGGTCTGCGCACCGGCCGGCACGGACGCGCTGTTCGGCTTCTCCCGCACCGGCGCCCGGTTCCACACCGTCGACATCACCCCCACCGCGGGCGCCCGCAGCGACGCCACCGCGATCGGCGAGCTGCGCCGGGCCTTCACCGGCGCCGACGTGGTGCACGCCCACGGGCTGCGGGCCGGCCTGCTGTCCGACCTCGCCCTGCGCACCGCCGGCCGCTTCCCGGGGCTGCGTCCGGAGACCCCGCTGGTGGTCACCTCGCACCACGCGCTGCTGGCCACCGGCATGGAGCGGCGCCTGCAACGGCTGATGGAGCGCCGGGTGGCGCGCGCCGCCGACCTCGTCCTGGGCGCCTCCTCCGACCTGGTCGCCCGGGCCCGTGAACTGGGCGCCACCGACGCCCGGCTGGGCCCGGTGGCCGCCCCGCCGATGCCCGAGGGCCGACTCGGCCGGTCCGAGGCGCGCGCCGCGCTGCTCGGCGACGGCCCGGACCGCCCGCTGGTGCTGGCGGTCGGCCGGCTCGTCCCGCAGAAGGCCTTCGGGGTGCTGCTGGACGCCACCGCCGAGCTGTCCGCGCTGGACCCGGAGCCGCTGGTGCTGCTGGCCGGGGACGGCCCGGAGGCGGGCCCGCTGCGCGAGCGGGTGACCGCCGAGAAGCTGCCGGTGCGGCTGCTCGGCTACCGCACCGACGTGCCCGACCTGTTGGCCGCCGCGGACGTGGTGGCGGTCTCCAGCCGCTGGGAGGCCCGCTCGCTGGTGGTCCAGGAGGCGATGCGGGCCGGCGTGCCGGTGGTCGCCACCGCCGTCGGCGGCATCCCCGAACTGGTCGGCGACGCCGCCCTGCTGGTGCCGTCGGGGGACCCTTCGGCGCTCGGACGGGCGGTGCGCGGGCTGCTCGCCGACCCGGCCCGCCGCGAGCAGCTGGTGGCGGCCGGCCGGCAGCAGGCCGAGACCTGGCCGGACGAGGCCGCCACCGTCGCCCAGGTGCTCAGCACCTACGACGAGTTGGTGCAGCGGGGCTGAGCCCTCAGACGGTCGCCCGCTCCGCGCGGTCCGCGGTCCGGTCGCCCTCGGCGCCGTCCGGCTGGGCCGACAGGTAGGCGGCGCCGCAGGCGGTCAGCCGCAGCGCGGTGTCGATCAGCGGGACGTGGCTGAACGCCTGCGGGAAGTTGCCGACCTGGCGCTTGAGCCGCGGGTCCCACTCCTCGGCGAGCAGCCCGACGTCGTTGCGCAGCGACAGCAGCTTGTCGAACAGTTCGCGCGCCTCCTGCACCCGGCCGATCATGGCGAGGTCGTCGGCCAGCCAGAACGAGCAGGCCAGGAAGGCCCCTTCGTGCCCGGACAGGCCGTCCACGTTGTTGCCGGACTCGTCGTGGGTCGGGTAGCGCAGCACGAAGCCGTCCTCGGTGGACAGTTCGCGCTGGATCGCCTCGATGGTGCCGATCACCCGCTTGTCGTCCGGCGGGAGGAAGCCGACCTGGGGGATGAGCAGCAGCGAGGCGTCGAGCTCCCGGCCGCCGTAGTACTGGGTGAAGGTGTTGCGCTCCGGGTCGTAGCCCTTCTCGCAGACGTCCCGGTGGATGGTCTCGCGCAGCTCGCGCCAGCGCTCCAGCTGGCCGTCGGAGGGGGCGTCCTCGGGGGTCTGCTCCAGCAGCTTGATGGTGCGGTCGACGGCGACCCAGGCCATCACCTTGGAGTGGACGAAGTGCCGGCGCGGGCCGCGGACCTCCCAGATGCCCTCGTCCGGGTTCTGCCAGTGGTCCTCCAGGTACTCGATCAGCCGCAGCTGGAGGTGGTGGGCGTGGTCGTTGCGGACCAGGCCGGTCATGTGGGCCAGGTGCAGGGCCTCCACCACCTCGCCGTAGACGTCGAGTTGGAGCTGTCCGGCGGCGCCGTTGCCGACCCGCACGGGCAGTGAGCCCTCGTAGCCGGGCAGCCAGTCCAGCGAGGACTCGGTGAGCTCGCGCTCGCCGGCGATGCCGTACATGATCTGCAGGTTCTCCGGGTCGCCGGCGACCGCGCGCAGCAGCCACTCGCGCCAGGCGCGGGCCTCCTCGCGGTAGCCGGTGCGCAGCAGCGAGGAGAGGGTGATCGCGGCGTCGCGCAGCCAGGTGTAGCGGTAGTCCCAGTTGCGCTCGCCGCCGATGTCCTCGGGCAGCGAGGTGGTGGGGGCGGCGACGATGCCGCCGGTGGGGGCGTAGGTGAGGCCCTTGAGGGTGATCAGCGAGCGGACCACGGCCTCGCGGTAGGGGCCCTGGTAGGTGCACTGGTCGGCCCAGTCGTGCCAGAAGTCCGCGGTGGCGTCGAGCATCGCCTCGGCGTCCGGGACGGCCGGGGGCTCCAGGTGGGAGGCCTGCCAGGTGAGCGCGAAGGCGATCCGCTCGCCGGCCCGGACGGTGAAGTCGGCGTAGGTGGTGAGGTCGCGCCCGTAGGTCTCGGCCTCGCCGTCCAGCCAGACCGAGTCGGGCCCGGCGACGGCGACGGTGCGGTGGCCGCCGTCGGCCTGCTCGACCCGGTGCACCCAGGGGACGATCCGGCCGTACGAGAAGCGCATCCGCAGCGCCGAGCGCATCCGCACGGTGCCGGCCACGCCCTCGACGATCCGGATCATCTGGGGCACGGAGTCCTTGCCGGCCAGCGGGCGCGGCGGCATGAAGTCGATCACCCGGACGGTGCCGCCCTGGGAGTCCCACTCCTGCTCAAGGATCAGCGAGTCGCCCCGGTAGCGGCGCCGGTCGGCGGGCACGGCGGGGGCGGCGGCGGTGGGCGGGGGGACGCGCAGGGCGGCGGTGTCGGTGAAGCGGGGCAGGTCGGCCCGGGCGGGAGCGGCGGCGGGGGCGGGGAGGTCGGTCGCCACGGCCTCGGCCGGGCCGATCCGCCAGAAGCCGTGTTCATCGGTGCCCAGCAGGCCGGCGAACACCGCCGGCGAGTCGAAGCGGGGGAGGCAGAGCCAGTCCACCGCCCCGTCCCTGCTGACCAGGGCAGCGGTCTGCATGTCCCCGATGAGTGCGTAGTCCTCGATACGGCCGGCCACGTGGATCTCCAGTTCGCAATGTGGTCAGGGCATCGGCGAACCCATGGAGCGAGCGGTCTGCGGGGCCGGAGGTTCACCCCGGGACGTCCGGCCCGCCGGGGGGTGGTGGCGGGCCTTGCTGGAGTGTCCGCGCGGGGCTCGGTCGAGCCCCTGAGGTGGGTGGGGAGGAGCTGGATAACGGGGAGGTCCGGTCGCGCATCGGGGACCGGGAGTGTCCTGACGCTCCCACGCCCTCCGCGTGCTCGTGCTGTCGCGATGCGTCCGTGCAGCTTACGACGGACGAAAGGGGCGAAGCACGCGGGCGCAGCTTCGTGTGGCGCCGCAATTCGGCGGAAATGCCGTGCATCGCGGGGGCGTGGCGCAGGATGGTCCGGAAGGATCAGCTCCGGGTGGCCGTAACGGAGGAGCCGCCATGGCCCGGTCGGAGCGCCCCGGCTGGCCCGGTCCGGCGGGTGGTGCGACCGGTGTGACGCGTGCGGCGGATGATGCGCCGGTGGTGCGCCCGGCGCACGCTCCCGGAGCGCCGAGCGCGGGCCGAAAGGCGTCCCGGTCAGGTCACTGTTACCCTGGTATCCCGTGGACCGGCGGGATCAAACGCCCCGGACCAGCCGAACCGACGACCCTACGAGCCCCGCACAGTTGCGGGCCTCCCGTCGCCCGGCGAGCCGCGAGCCTCCCGCCCACGTCACCTTCGACACGCGACCCACGGGAGCCCCCTCTTGGCACAGCCCCATTCCGGCAAGGCAGCGAACGGCCGCGCCGTGACGACCAAGCACCTCTTCGTCACCGGGGGTGTCGCCTCTTCGCTCGGCAAGGGGCTGACCGCCTCCAGCCTCGGCGCGCTGCTCAAGGCCCGCGGCCTGCGCGTGACCATGCAGAAGCTCGACCCGTACCTCAACGTGGACCCGGGCACCATGAACCCGTTCCAGCACGGTGAGGTCTTCGTCACCGACGACGGCGCCGAGACCGACCTGGACATCGGTCACTACGAGCGCTTCCTCGACACCAACCTGCACGGCTCGGCGAACGTCACCACCGGCCAGGTGTACTCGACGGTCATCGCCAAGGAGCGCCGCGGCGAGTACCTGGGCGACACCGTCCAGGTCATCCCGCACATCACCAACGAGATCAAGTCCCGGATCCGCCGGATGGCGACCGAGGACGTCGACGTCGTGATCACCGAGGTCGGCGGCACCGTCGGCGACATCGAGTCGCTGCCGTTCCTGGAGGCCGTCCGCCAGGTCCGGCACGAGGTCGGCCGGGACAACGTGTTCTTCGTGCACGTCTCCCTGCTGCCGTACATCGGCCCCTCGGGCGAGCTCAAGACCAAGCCCACCCAGCACTCCGTCGCCGCGCTGCGCAACATCGGCATCCAGCCGGACGCGATCGTGCTGCGCGCCGACCGCGAGGTCCCGCAGGCGATCAAGCGCAAGATCTCGCTGATGTGCGACGTGGACGAGGAGGCCGTGGTCGCGGCCATCGACGCCAAGTCGATCTACGACATCCCGAAGGTGCTGCACGGCGAGGGCCTGGACGCCTACGTGGTGCGCCGCCTGGACCTGCCGTTCCGCGACGTGGACTGGACCACCTGGGACGACCTGCTGCGCCGCGTCCACGAGCCGCAGCACATCGTCAAGGTCGCCCTGGTCGGCAAGTACATCGACCTGCCGGACGCCTACCTGTCGGTGACCGAGGCGCTGCGCGCCGGCGGCTTCGCCAACAACGCCCGGGTCGAGATCAAGTGGGTCACCTCGGACGACTGCGAGACCCCCGAGGGCGCCCGCGCCCAGCTCGGCGACGTCGACGCGATCTGCATCCCCGGCGGGTTCGGCGACCGCGGCGTCAACGGCAAGGTCGGCGCCATCACCTTCGCCCGCGAGAACAAGGTCCCGCTGCTGGGCCTGTGCCTGGGCCTGCAGTGCGTGGTCATCGAGGCCGCCCGCAACCTGGCCGGCCTGCCCGAGGCCAACTCCACCGAGTTCGACGCCGCCGGCAAGCACCCGGTGATCTCCACCATGGCCGAGCAGCTGGCGATCGTCGACGGCAAGGGCGACCTGGGCGGCACCATGCGCCTGGGCCTGTACCCGGCCAAGCTCGCCGAGGGCTCGATCGTCCGCGAGGTCTACGGCGGCGAGCCGTACGTCGAGGAGCGCCACCGCCACCGCTACGAGGTCAACAACGCCTACCGCGCGGACCTCGAGAAGACCGGCCTGCAGTTCTCCGGCCTCTCGCCCAAGGGCGACCTGGTCGAGTACGTCGAGTACCCGCGCGAGGTGCACCCGTACCTGGTGGCCACCCAGGCCCACCCGGAGCTGAAGTCCCGCCCGACCCGCCCGCACCCGCTGTTCGCGGGCCTGGTCAAGGCCGCCATCGAGATCAAGACGGCCCCGGCCGCGGAGTAGTCGTACTCCTCCCGGCCCAGGTCGCTCCACCGGACGGCGGCCCCGCGATTCCCGCGGGGCCGCCGTTCGGCGTTAGATTGTGTCGTACTGACGAAAAGGGGAGAGCGATGGACGAGCAGAGCGACCAGGTGATCGCCGACACGGCCGAGGAGTGGGAGGTCCGGGCGAGCTCGACGCCGTTCCAGGGCCGGGTCACCGGCGTGCGCAGCGAGGAGGTCCGGATGCCCGACGGCAGCTGGTCCCGGCGCGACTACCAGACCCACCCCGGCTCGGTCTCCGTGCTCGCCCTGGACGACAAGCAGCGGGTGCTGATCCTGCGCCAGTACCGCCACCCCGTGCGCCAGCGGCTCTGGGAGCTGCCGGCCGGCCTGCTCGACGTGCCCGGCGAGAACCCGTGGCACGCCGCCCAGCGCGAGCTGTACGAGGAGGCGCACTGCAAGGCCGACACCTGGCGGGTCCTCGCCGACTACTACACCTCCCCGGGCGGCACCGACGAGGCGCTGCGGATGTTCCTGGCGACCGACCTGTCGGCCGCCGAGGGCGAGCGCTACGAGGCCGAGGGCGAGGAGCAGGAGATCGAGGTCGCCTGGGTGCCGGTGCCCGAACTGATCCGGCTGATCCAGGCCGGGCGGCTGCACAACCCGACCCTGGTCACCGGCGTCCTCGCCGTGCACGCCGCGCTCACCTCCCCGGACGGCCTGGACGGGCTGCGCCACCCGGAGGCGCCCTGGCCGGCGCGCCCCTTCGAGGCCTGATCACCCGTCGAGGCGTGCGCCCCCTTCGAGGTGTGGGGCGCCCGGGTTGATTCCTTGGGGTGATTTGCCGGTTCGTACGACCGGATGTCACCTCGGATCAGCCGGACGGTCGAACTACGCTTCGCAGACAGGGCGCCCGTCCCGGGCCGCCTCCGCCGAGCGCCGGACGCCGACCAGTCGGGCGCCGGCCGCGGGACGACGTCGGGAGTGGCACGGGTGGCGAGGAAGACGGCGACGATGGACCCCGGCCCCGACGCGCCCGTCGGCGCCGTCCCGGGGCTCGACCGGCTGCCCGCCGGGCCCGCCCTGTTCGCCGGGCGGCGCACCGAACTGGCCGCGCTGCGGGCCGCCGCCGCCCGCCCGGTGAGCGGCCGCTGCCCGGTCCTGGTGCTGGCCGGGCGGCCCGGCTCGGGCCGGACGGCGCTGGCCGCCCGCTTCGCCCGCACCGCCGCCGCCGACTACCCGGACGGCGTGCTGTTCGCCCGGCTGTCCGCCCCGGACGGCGGGCGGGTGCCGCCCGGCCGGGCCGCCCGGCTGCTGCTGGAGCAGCTCGACCCGCAGGCCGCCGTGCCGCTGCCCGGGGCCGTCGAGGACGGGCGGGACGAGCCGGGCAGCGTGGCGCTGCGGGAGGCGCTGGCGGGACTCAAGGTGCTGCTGGTGCTGGACGACGTGCGGGACGCCGGCCAGCTGTGGCCGCTGCTCGCCGACGAACCCGGCTGCCTGGTGCTCGCCACCACGGCCGGGCCGCTCACCGGGATCGAGGACATCGACCCGGTGATCCTCGGCGGACTGGACCGGCAGGCCTCCGGCGAACTGCTGGCCGACCTGGTGGGCGGCACCCGGATCTCCTGCGACCCGGTCGGCGGGGCCGACCTCGCCGAGGCCTGCGCCGCCGGTCCGGCCGCGCTGCGGCTGATCGCGGGATGGCTGCGCGGCAACCCGAAGGTCGCGGTCACGGACGCGGTGCGCGAGCTCGGCCGGGTGGTGGGGGAGGAGCCGGAGCCGTCGAAGCCGGCGGAGGGCGCCAAGGCCCCGAAGCCGGGCGAGGCGGCGAGGACCCCCGGGAGCGCGCGGACGGCGCAGGCCGCCGGGGCCGCACGGCCCGCGACGGCCGGGGAGCAGCCGGGGCGGCCGAAGGCGCAGCAGAAGAAGGGGGAGGAGCGGGCCACCGGGCCCGGCTCCGCGGCAGGGTCCGGTCCCGCCGCCGGGTCGCCGACGGCAGGGACGACGGCGGCAGGGACGACGGCGGCAGGGACGGCGGCAGGGACGAAGGCGGCCGACTCGACGGCGGCCGGGACGGCCGGGCGCCCGGCGGGCTGGGTGAAGCCCGGTCCGGAGCCCGCCGAGCCGGTGCCCGTCCCCGACAACGACCCGCTGCTGGGCGCCTTCACCCTGCTCTACCGCGGCCTGCCGGCCGCCCAGGCGCGGATGCTGCGCACCCTCACCCTGGCCCCGGCGCAGACCGCCGACCCGCGCACCGCCTCCGCCCTGGTCGGCTGCCCGGCGCCGGAGGCCGCCGCGACCCTGGCCGCGCTGGCCGAGCGGGAGCTGCTCGGCGAGGAGGCGCCGGCCGCCGACGGCACCCCGCGCTACCGGGTGCCCGGGCGGCTCTACCAGCGGCTGGTCCGGCTGCGGGAGCAGGAGGACCGGCCGGCCGAGACCGAACTCGCCCGGGCTCGGCTGCTGGAGCGGCTGGTCCGGCTGACCGAGTCGGCCCGCGCCCTGCTGGAGCCGGCCGACGGCCCGGCCCCCGACCCGCTGCCCGCCGCGCTGCGGCTGAGCTCGGCCGCGCACGCCCGGGACTGGCTGCTCGGCGAGCGCGAACTGCTGCTCGGCGCGGTGGCCGACGCGATCGGACAGGGCGACCTGGACGGCTCGGCCGGGCGGCTGGTCACCGCGCTGCTGCGGGCGCTGCCGCTGACCGGTGCGGCCGCCCCGGCCGACCTCTACCGGCTGCACGAGCTGGTGCTGACCGTCGCCGAGCGCAACGGCCGCCCCCGCAGGGCCTCGGCGGCGCTGCTCAACCTGGGCGACCTCCAGGTGTCGGCGGGCCGTTGGGAGCAGGCCGCCGCGCATTACCGGGCCGCCCTGGAGCACGCCCGTGCGGTCGGCGACGAACCGCTCTGCGCCCGGGCCCTGGAGGGCGCGGCGGGCTGCCACCGGGCGCTCGGTGACGCGGTGCGCGCCGCCGACTGGTATGGGCGGGCGCTCGGGCTGCGGCAGTCGCTGGGCGACCACGCGGCGGAGGCCCGGCTGCTGGCCCGGGTGGCCGAGGCGCACACCGCGCAGCGCCGCTTCGAGGAGGCCGACCGGGAGTACCGGGCCGCGCTGGCCGTGCTGCGCCGGATCGGCGACGAGCGCGGCCGGGAGGCGGTCGGCAGCGCCCTCGCCGACCTGCGGGAACGCGTCGACGGCGGGTGGTGAGGGCGGTTTCGGAGGTATCGTCGAAAGTGCCCTGTTACGACACCTATGACAGGTAAGTTCCAGTGGAAGCCTACGAACCTGCCAATGCCTTCGTCGAAATTGTTAGATTTGGAAGGCTGACAGGCCGCCTGGGCTTCATTACACTCGAACCCAGTCGCGCAGCGATCCCCTGCCCCGGCATGCCCGGAGGCTTCCCCACGTGCGCGTCGCCCACCGGTCTTCTCCGGTCGGGACCCCCATGGCAAGAGGACGTGTTCAGTCGTGAAGGTCGGCATCCCCCGCGAGGTCAAGAACCACGAGTACCGCGTGGCCATCACGCCCGCCGGCGTGCATGAGCTGGTCCGCAACGGCCACGAGGTCTACATCGAGGACAACGCCGGTCTCGGCTCCTCGATCCCCAACGAGGAGTACGTGGCCGCCGGCGCCGCGATCCTCCCCACCGCCGACGAGGTGTGGGCCACCGCCGACCTGCTGCTGAAGGTCAAGGAGCCCATCGCCTCCGAGTACCACCGGCTGCGGAAGGGCCAGACCCTCTTCACGTACCTGCACCTGGCGGCCGACCGGGCCGGCACCGACGCGCTGGTCGCCTCCGGCACCACCGCCATCGCGTACGAGACCGTGCAGCTGGGCAACGGCGCGCTGCCGCTGCTCGCCCCGATGTCCGAGGTCGCGGGCCGGCTGGCCCCGCAGGTCGGCTCGTACCACCTGATGCGTCCGGCCGGCGGCCGCGGCGTGCTGCCCGGCGGCGTGCCCGGCACCCACCCGGCCAAGGCCGTCGTCATCGGCGGCGGCGTCTCCGGCTGGCACGCGGCCACCATCGCCATCGGCATGGGCTACGACGTGACCCTGCTGGACCGCGACATCAACAAGCTGCGCGAGGCCGACCGGATCTTCGGCACCAAGATCAAGGCCATCATGTCCAACTCCTTCGAGCTGGAGAAGGCCGTCCTGGACGCCGACCTGGTCATCGGCGCCGTGCTGATCCCGGGCGCCAAGGCCCCGAAGCTGGTCACCAACGAGCTGGTCTCCCGGATGAAGCCGGGCTCCGTGCTCGTCGACATCGCCATCGACCAGGGCGGCTGCTTCGAGGACTCGCACCCGACCACGCACGACGACCCGACCTTCCAGGTCCACAACTCGGTCTTCTACTGCGTGGCCAACATGCCGGGCGCCGTCCCGAACACCTCCACCTACGCGCTGACCAACGCCACCCTCCCGTACGTGCTGGAGCTGGCGAACCGCGGTTGGAAGGAGGCGCTGCGCCGTGACGCGGCGCTCGCCAAGGGCCTGAACGTCCACGAGGGCCAGATCACCTTCCCGGCCGTGGCCGAGGCCTTCGGCCTGGAGTCGGTCACGCTGGAGACCGTGCTCGCCTGAACCCCCTGACCGCGCGGCGGTCGTTCGCCCCCGACCCGATCCACTCGGGTCGGGGGCTTCACCATGCCCGTGAACAGCGGATGGACCGGGCGGGTCGCTCTGTCGTCAATTTCCGTCGGTGGCGTCACCCGACCCTCGGCCTCCCGCAGAAACGTTAGGGTCATCGGCCTGCTCATCCCTTGACAGCAGCCCGCCCGATAGTCGACACATCGTGCCCACTACCGTGGATTGTGTTGCTGCGAACGCCTTGAACGGCCTAGAGTCGCAAACCGTCGGCATGCTGCCACGCTGACGAATCGACATAGAGTCCTGGATCCCCAAGGAGGTAAGACGACTTGTGAATGAGTCGACAATTGCTCCCGGGGGTGGTCAGCCAGGACTGGCGGAGCTCACCGCCGGCCAGCCGAGTGAGGAGCCCGGGGCCCGGCAGGCCTCCGTGGGCTCGGCCGAGGTCGGCTCGGTCGCACTCCGTACCTTCGAAGCACGCCAGAACACAGCGCAGGTGACCACGGTGACCGATCACGACGCCGACTTGGCGGCCTACGGCCTGGCCTACGGCGAGTTCGCCTACGGCGCCTACGACGACCCGGACGCCGAGTACGAGCCGGACCCGGAGTACGCCGCCACGCTGGCCCCCGACGCCGCGCGCCAGCGCCGCGAGCGGGTCGGCCCGACCGGCCGTCCGCTGCCCTACTTCCCGATCCCCGCGCCGGTGGCCGAGCACGGCCCCGCCCAGATCATCGCCATGTGCAACCAGAAGGGCGGCGTCGGCAAGACCACGTCGACCATCAACCTGGGCGCGGCGCTGGCCGAGTACGGCCGCCGGGTGCTGCTCGTCGACTTCGACCCGCAGGGCGCGCTCTCGGTCGGCCTCGGGGTCAACCCGATGGAGCTCGACGTCACCGTCTACAACCTGCTCATGGAGCGGGGCCTGACGGCCGATGAGGTGCTGCTCAAGACCGCGGTCCCGGGCATGGACCTGCTGCCCTCCAACATCGACCTCTCGGCCGCCGAGGTGCAGCTGGTCAGCGAGGTGGCCCGGGAGTCCGCGCTGGCGCGCGCCCTCAAGCCGCTGCTGCCGGACTACGACTACGTCATCATCGACTGCCAGCCCTCGCTGGGCCTGCTGACGGTCAATGCGCTGACGGCCGCTCACAGCGTGATCGTCCCGCTGGAGTGCGAGTTCTTCGCGCTGCGCGGCGTCGCGCTGCTGACCGAGACCATCGAGAAGGTGTGCGAGCGGCTCAACCCCGAGCTGCGCCTGGACGGCATCCTCGCGACCATGTACGACTCGCGCACCGTGCACAGCCGCGAGGTGCTGGCGCGGGTCGTCGAGGCGTTCGGCGAGCACGTCTTCCACACCGTCATCGGGCGGACCGTGCGCTTCCCGGAGACCACCGTCGCCGGCGAGCCGATCACGACGTACGCGACCAACTCGGTCGGGGCCGCCGCCTACCGTCAGCTCGCCAGGGAGGTGCTCGACCGGTGCCGCCCCGCCGAGTGAGTCTCCCGGGTGCCGACGAGCTGTTCCGGACCACCGGCGGGATGGCGCTGTCGCCGTCCCTCGCCCCGCGTCCGGCCGCCGAGGCATCCAGACCGGAGACCGCGCGGACCGTCAACGGCAGCGACGGTGCCGAGGGCACCGAGGCCGCCCAGGGGGCCCAGGGCGACCGGCAGGCGCCCCAGGAGCAGCAGTCGGGCGCCGCGGGGCCGTCGGCGGGGCAGCCGCCCCTCCAGCGGGCCGCCGGGGGCCAGGGCGCCGCACCGGGCGGCACCACCGTGTCCGACGGCCGCGGCGCCGCCC
>NZ_JBHVUS010000063.1:0-25950 GCF_042884005.1 Kitasatospora sp. NPDC058162 | reverse complement strand
GTCCGGCGGATCCGCCGGACCGGCCCGCGGCGTGCCACACTGCGGAGATGCCGTCCCCCACGCAGCGCGTCCTGGCCCGGGTGCCGGCGCGGCTGCGGCCGTTCCTGGTGCGGCACCGCCGGCTGGTGAAGTTCCTGGTGGTCGGCAGCGGCTGCTTCGCCCTCACCACGGTGATCGACGTCGAGCTCAAGTTCACCGTCCTGGCGCACGCGCCGGTGGTGGCCCTCACGGTGGCCACGGTGATCGCCACCGTCGTCTCCTACGTGCTCAACCGCCGCTGGGCCTTCCGGACGGACGGGCGCCGACCGGAGGCCCTGCTGTTCTTCCTGGTCAGCGCGGTGGCGATCGGCGTCAACGTCATCCCGCTGGCGCTCTCCCGGTACGCCTTCGACCTGCGCGAGCCGTACATCGGCCCGTTCCAGCAGGAGGTCGCCGACTTCCTCAGCGGGATGGTCGTGGGCACCTTCGTCGCCATGCTGTTCCGCTTCTGGGCGATGCGGCGCTGGGTCTTCACCAGCCCCTCGGCCCGGGCGCACACCGGGCCGGAACCCGGTTACGCTGCACCCGAGATGCCACGGGATGTACCGGAAAGACCGTGACCGGAAAGACCGTGAGGTGAGAGTTATGCGCGGGGAGCCGGACGGCGTCCGGACCGGGCCCGCCAGCCAGCAGGGGATGCGCCGGGCCAACCTGGCCCTGGTGCTCGGGGTGATCGCGAGCGGGCCCCGCTCGCGCGCCGAGGTGGCCGCCGAGACCGGGCTGACCAGGGCCGCGGTCTCCTCGCTCGCCGAACAGCTGATCACGGCAGGCCTGGTCGTCGAGGAGGGCCCGACCGCGCCCAGCGGCAAGGTCGGCCGCCCCGGCACCGCGCTCGGACTCAACCCGCTGGGGCCCGGCGGCCTCGGCGCCGAGATCGGGGTCCGCCACCTCGGCGTCTGCGTGGTCGACCTGCGCGGCGAGGTCCGCGCCTGGCGGCGCCAGGAGAGCGCCAACCGCGGCCGGGAACCCGCCGCCGTCATGGCCGACCTCGCCCACCTGGTGCGCTCGGCCGTCGCCGAGTCGGGCCTGCGCCCGGCCGGACTGACCCTGGCCGTGCCCGGGCTGGTCGGCAGCGGCGGGGTGCTCCAGCGGGCCGCCAACCTCGGCTGGCAGGACGTCCCGCTGGCCCCCGAACTGCGCCCGGCGCTGCGCCTGGTCGGGGACGGCCTGGCCGCGCTGCCGGTCGAGGCGGACAACGAGGCCAACCTCGGCGGACTCGCCGAACGGTGGCTGGGCGAGGGCCCGGAGGACTTCCTGTACGTCTCCGCCGAGGCCGGCGTCGGCGCGGCCGTCGTGGTCGACGGCCGGCTGCTGCGCGGTGCGCGCGGCTACGCGGGCGAGCTGGGCCACGTGCCCGTCCACCCGGAGGGGCGGCGCTGCGCCTGCGGCGCGCACGGCTGCCTGGAGCAGTACGCGGGCGAGGAGGCGGTGCTGCGCGCGGCCGGGCTGGCCGGGGCGCGCGGCGACTGGGTGACGCTGCTCGCCGAACGCGCCGCCGCCGGGGACGAGCCGGCCCGGGCGGCCCTGGCCGGGGCCGGTTCGGCGCTCGGCATCGCCGCCGGCGGGGCGGTCAACCTGCTGGACCCGGCCGAGGTGGTGCTGGGCGGCGGCTACGCCCGGCTGGCGCCCTGGCTGCTGCCGGCGATGCGGCACGAGCTGGCCGCCCGGGTGACGGTGCGGCCCTGGGCGGACGAGCGGCTGAGGGTCTCCCGGCTCGGCCGGCGTGGGCCGCTGCTGGGCGCGGCGGTGGGCGTGGTGCGCGCGATCGTCGCCGACCCCGGGCGGCTCGCGGGCGGCTAGAGGCCCTGAGCCCGTCCCCTACCCCTGCGGAACGCGAACGGGCCCCCGGCCGTGCTGGCCGGGGGCCCGTTCGGTGCTGCGGGCGTCAGGCTGCGGGCGCCTCGGTGGCGGCCTCGCGCGGGCCGCGCAGGACGGCCAGGAAGGCGATGCCGATGCCGATCACCGCCCAGGCCACCAGGACCAGGATCGGCATGCCCAGGTTGGTGGAGCCGAAGTAGGCGATCGACTTGGTGGCGCTGGTGCCGGCGCCGTTCGGGATCAGCGAGCCGATCGCCCGCCAGAACGGCGGCATCATCGGGGCCGGGTAGACGCCGCCGGCGCTCGGGTTGCCGAGTACCACGAAGACCAGTACCGCGAGGCCGATGCCGATGATGCCGAACAGGCACTGCAGCGCCATGGTGAAGGCGCCGACCGTGAACACCACCAGGGCGCCGATGGCGGTCAGGGCCAGGATCGAGCCGGGCATCGCATCCAGCACCGGTCCGGCGATGATCGTGCCGCCGAGGCCGGCACCGACCGAGTACAGCGCCAGGACGCCGAGGCGGATCAGCAGGCGGTGGACGTTGGCCGGCTTGGAGCCGGCGCTGATGCCGAGGATGGAGGCGACCAGGTAGCCGCCGACGCACCAGCCGATGACCAGGTAGAAGCCGGTGAGCCCGTTGGTGTCGCCCTTGGCCAGCGGCACGACGTCCTCGACCTTGACGGTGCGGCCCTGGGCCTTGTCCAGCGCGGTGGTGATGCTCTCGGCGGCCTTGGCCGCGGAGGTGCCGCGGGCGCCGCCGGTCAGCAGGGTGTCCTCGGTGCCGGTCGGGTTCACCACCAGCGCGGCGTAGATCTTCTGGTCCTTGATCTGCTGGGTCGCCGTCTCGGCGTCCGGCGCGGTGACCGGCTTGACCGCCTCGTCCGGCACCGACTCCAGGGCCTGGACCAGCTTGGGCGTGATCTGCGGCGGGGCGACCACCGCGATCGACAGCTTGTGCGGGGTCGGGTGGTGCAGCGCCCCGACGTACGAGGTGATGAAGCCGAGCTGCAGCAGCAGCACGCCGATCACCAGCAGTGCCGCACGCGGTGTGACCGCGCCCTTCAATTCGGCGATGAATCCCTGCCCCGGGGCGGTCATCCACATCTCCTTGCGTATCGGCGGAAAACGGATACTTAATACCATGAACTAACTAGCTTGTCCTACCTCCCGCGCCGGTTCTCGGCCACTGCCGCTGGGCGATACCGACGCCGTGGCGGACGAGGAGTGCCTGGTGGTGACGGGGCGTCGGGTGGGGGCGGGGGCCCGACGGGCCGCGAGGGAGTGGCGGAACTCTCACGTCGGGCGGGGCTTTACTTGGACTTGAAGAAGGTTGCCTTACTCAACTATCGGCCGTATGGTTGCTTAAGGCAACGAATTTTCACGCCCGCACACCCACGCCCGCCGCGCCCCCCACTCCGCCCGCCTCGCCGAAGGACCCAGATGACCGCGACCACCCAGGCCTCGACCGGCACCGCCGCCGCCGTCGACGACCGCCCGATGACCCACCGGCAGGTGATGGAGGCACTGTCCGGCCTGCTGCTCGGCCTGTTCGTGGCCGTGCTCTCCTCGACCGTCGTCTCCAACGCCCTGCCGCACATCCTCACCGACCTGCACGGCGGCCAGTCCGCCTACACCTGGGTGATCACCGCGGCCCTGCTCACGCTGACCGCCTCCACCCCGATCTGGGGCAAGCTCTCCGACCTGGCCAGCAAGAAGCTGCTGCTCCAGATGGCCCTGCTGATCTACATCGCCACCTCGGCGCTGGCCGGCCTCTCGCAGAACACCGGCGAGCTGATCGCCTGCCGCGCCCTGCAGGGCATCGGCGCCGGCGGCGTCGTCGCGCTCGGCCAGATCTGCCTGGCCGCGATGGTCCCGCCGCGCGAGCGCGGTCGGTACAGCGGCTACTTCGGCGCCGTGTTCGCCCTCGCCACCATCGGCGGCCCGCTGATCGGCGGCGTCATCGTCGACACCTCCTGGCTCGGCTGGCGCTGGTGCTTCTACGTCGGCATCCCGTTCGCGCTGGCCGCGATCCTGGTGGTGCAGCGCACCCTCAAGCTGCCGGTGGTCAAGCGCTCGGTGAAGATCGACTACCTCGGCGCGCTGGTCATCACCGGCGCCGTCAGCCTGCTGATGATCTGGATCACCCTGGCCGGCACCAACTACCCGTGGCTGTCCTGGCAGACCGCGGCGATGGTCGGCGGCGGCCTGCTGCTGGCCGCGCTGGCCGTCGTGGTCGAGCGCCGCGCCGCCGAGCCGATCATCCCGCCGTCGCTGTTCAAGTACCGCACCGTCACCCTGGCCGCGATCGCCAGCGTGCTGGTCGGCGTCGGGATGTACGGCGCGACCACCTTCCTCAGCCAGTACTTCCAGCTCGCCCGGGACAAGTCCCCGACGATGGCCGGCCTGATGACCCTGCCGATGATCCTCGGCCTGGCGGTCTCCTCCACCGTGGCCGGCCGGCTGATCACCAAGTACGGCAAGTGGAAGGCCTACCTGGTCACCGGCACCGCGCTGCTCGCGATCGGCTTCGGCCTGCTCGGCACCATCCGGGTCGACACCAGCTACGGGCTGCTCTCGCTCTACATGGCGCTCACCGGCATCGGTCTCGGCCTGACCAGCCAGAACCTGGTGCTCGCGGTGCAGAACACGGTGCCCCGGCACGAGCTCGGCGCCGCCAGCTCCGTGGTCACCTTCTTCCGCACCATGGGCGGCGCGATGGGCGTCTCCGCGCTGGGCGCGCTGATGACCAACAAGGTCGGCCACTACCTGACCGAGAACCTGGCCGCGGCGCACATCCCGGCCGGGCACGCGGCGGCCGGCGGCGGCATCCCGGACCTGGCGAAGCTGCCGGCCCCGATCCTGCCGCTGGTGACCGACGCCTTCGGCCACGGCGTCGGCACCGTCTTCCTCTGGGCCGCGCCCTTCGCGGCGCTGGCCTTCGTCACCGTGCTGTTCATCCGGGAGACCGCGCTGAGGACCACCCAGGAGGGCTGACCGGCGACGGGGAACGCGCAGGCGCGAACGCCGACGGGCCGGGGAGAGTTCGACTCTCCCCGGCCCGTCGGCGTTCTGCGCGGGTCCTGCTACGGCGCGGGTGTTGCTGTGTCGGGGGTGTCGCTAGGCCTTACGGCGCGGCGATCAGCACCAGGCCGTAGACCACGGCGCAGGCGCAGAGCGCGAAGCAGGCGTACGCGCCGGCCAGCAGGGCGGGCTTGCCGCCGCCGGCCGCCTGGCCGCCCGCCTCGCGGGAGCTCAGCGCGGCCTCCCGGCGGGACAGCGCCAGGATGCCGAGGGCGAAGACGGCCACCACGGCGACGGTGACGCCGAAGCTGATGCCGGCGGTCTGGGCCAGGGCGTTCCACTTGATGTGCATGGTGAAGACTCCTCAGCCTGCGGCGCTCAGGCCGCGACCGTGGTCGAGGCGGGGGTGGGGGCGGCGGTGGCCGGGGTGGTGGTGACCTCGACGGGGGTGACCTCGGGGACGTCGTTGACGTTGTCCGCGCTGACCGGCTGGCGGCGGGAGATCATCCACATCGTGGCCGAACCGGCCACCAGCACGGCGCCGACCACGGCGACGCCCCAGCTGCCCTGGCGGGCCAGCACGGCCGCCCCGCCGGAGACCAGGCCGGCGGCCGGCAGGGTCAGGCCCCAGGTGTAGACCATGCGGCGGACCAGGCTCCAGCGCAGCTCCGGCTTCGGGCCGCCGAGGCCGGCGCCCATGATGCCGCCGGTGCAGACCTGGGTGGTGGAGAGGCCGAAGCCCATGTGCGAGGAGGTCAGGATGACGGTCGAGACGGCCGACTCGGAGGCGAAGCCCTGCAGCGGCTTGATGTCCGCCAGGCCCTTGCCCATCGAGCGGATGATCCGCCAGCCGCCCATGTAGGTGCCGAGCGCGATCGCGCCGCCCGCCGAGACGATCACCCAGGTGGGGGGCAGCGCGCCGTGCGGCAGGGCGCCGACCGAGACCAGGGTCAGGGTGATGATGCCCATCGTCTTCTGGGCGTCGTTGGTGCCGTGCGCCAGCGAGATCAGCGAGGAGGAGAAGATCTGGCCGGTCTTGAAGCCCTTGTCGGTGGCCGCGCCGTTGCCCTTGCGGGTGATCGCGTAGGCCAGCTTGGTGGCGCCCCAGGAGGCGAGACCGGCGACCAGGGGGGAGGCGACCGCCGGGATGATGATCTTGGTGATCACGGTGTCGAAGTTGACGCCGTTCATGCCGACGCCGACGATCGTGGCGCCGATCAGGCCGCCGTACAGCGCGTGCGAGGAACTGGACGGCAGGCCGCGCAGCCAGGTCAGCAGGTTCCAGAGGATCGCGCCGGCCAGGGCGGCGAAGATGATCTCCGGGTGGACGCCCGCCTTCTCGTTGACGATGCCGCCGGAGATGGTGGTGGCGACCTTCACCGACAGGAACGCGCCTGCGAAGTTCAGCAGGGCCGCGATGGTGACCGCGACCTTCGGACGAAGGGCCCCGGTGGCGATCGCGGTGGCGGACGCGTTCGCGGTGTCGTGGAACCCGTTGGTGAAGTCGAAGGCGAGCGCTGTGATGATCACAACGGCTACCAGGAACGAGATGTGTTCCATACCCAAACAATCGTCGTAGTTGTCGCACGGACGTTGGTGACGTCGCGACCGTAGGTCTGTTGGGTAAACGGAAGGTGAACTGGGCCGGGAATCGTGGTTCCGTTGGTGTCCCACCGATGGCCGGGAGCTTTCGGAGGGGTGACCTGGGCCGCGCTGAGCTGGACATTAGCGGAGAACATCCCGGTTCGTCCCCGTTTGCTGAGAGCTGTCTCACAGATGCCGCTCTGCTCGACGGTTCAATCGAGAATTAACCTCCCGGTCCGCGTGCGCTCTGTTTCCGCCGAGTAACCCGTGGGAGGATCTGCGGGATCGTCCCCGGGGGAGCCCGCGGACGGCGCCACCGGGCAGGGCAGGGCAAGGGCGGGGAGGACCACCCATGGGCGGGGCTGGAGAGCGCACGGAGAGATCAGGAGTACGCCCCTGGGTGCGGGCGGCCCTGAGGTGCGGGGCCGTTCTCGCGGCCGCCGCGCTCGCGCTGCCGGTCGCCACCCAGGCCGCCTACGCCGCACCCGACCCGGGCACCGGCATCGCCGCCGCCCCCGGCACCGACCCGCTCGCCGCGGCCAAGGCCACCCTCGGCCCGCTGCTCGACCAGCTGCACGGGCTCTACCAGAGCGCCGAGGCCGCCACCGAGCAGTACAACGGCACCGTGGCCAAGGTCGCCGAACAGCAGGCCGCGCTCACCGACCTCCAGGGCCGGCTCGACCGGCAGCAGAAGCAGGTCGACGCCGGGACGGACATCGCCTCCCAGCTCGCCGCCGCCCAGTACCGCAACGGCGCCTCCTCCGCCTACGCCGAACTCCTGCTCTCCAAGGACCCGTACGAGGCCGTCACCATCGCCGAACTGCTGGCCGCGGCCAGCCGCTCGCAGTCCGAGTTCCTGGACAAGCTGAAGGCCGACCGGGAGTCGCTCGACGGCCTGAAGAAGCAGACCGAGGAGGCCCTCAAGGCCTCCCAGGCGCTGGTCGTCCAGCAGGACGCCGCCAAGGCCAAGGTCGCGGCCGACCTCGCCTCGGTCGAGCAGTTGGTCTCCTCGCTCACCGGCGCGCAGCGCACCGAACTCGAACAGCTGGAGAAGGCCAAGGCCGACGAGGCCCAGCTCGCCTTCCTCGCCTCCGGGGCCCTCGGCAAGGGCGAGCGCACCCCCTCGCTGACCGGTCGCGGCGCCGTCGCCTTCGCGCTCGCCCAGATCGGCAAGCCGTACCTGTGGGGCGGCACCGGCCCGGACTCCTACGACTGCTCCGGCCTCACCTCGCAGGCCTGGCTGCACGCCGGGAAGGCGATCCCGCGCACCAGCCAGGAGCAGTGGGCACAGCTCCAGCACGTGCCGCTCAACCAGCTGCGGCCCGGCGACCTGGTCGTCTACTTCCAGGACGCCTCGCACGTCGCGATGTACATCGGCGGCGGACTGATCGTCCAGGCGCCGCGGCCGGGGGCCTTCATCAAGGTCTCGCCGATCGGCTCGATGGCGATCCTCGGCGCCGTCCGGCCCGACCCGGACGGCGCGGCCGACGACGCCGGCGGCGCCTGGAAGGTGCCGGACCTGCCGAAGGGCTGGGACTCCGTCACCCCGATCGCGCCCAGCCCGGCCAACCAGACCCCGGCCCCGCCGGCCCCCGGCGGCACCCCGGCCACGCCCGCCCCGGGCGGCACCGGCACCCCGACCGGGACGCCGTCCGGCACCGGCACGCCGACGCCGACCGACCCGGGCACTCCGACGGGGACGCCCACCGGCACGCCGACGCAGACCCCGACGGGTACGCCGACGCAGACGCCGAGCGACAAGCCCACCCAGACCCCGACCGGCACCGGCACGCCGACCCAGACCCCGACCGGTACCGGGACCCCGGGCGCCACCGGCTCGTCCGGCGCCTCCGCGCCGGGCAGCCCCACGGCCACGCTGCCGCTGGGCCTGGGCGGCCTGCTGCACTGACCCGGCACTCACCGACAGAGGCCGCCCCACGTCACCGGACGTGGGGCGGCCTCCGTGCTGTCCGGGGGCGCCTCGCTACCCGGCGGCGCCGCTGTCGGGTTCGAAGCGGACCACGACGGCCTTGGAGGTGGGGGTGTTGCTGATGTCCGCGGTGGAGTCGAGCGGCACCAGCACGTTGGTCTCGGGGTAGTAGGCCGCCGCGCCGCCGCGGGCGACCGGGTAGTGGACGACGCGGAAGTGTGGGGCACGGCGCTCGGTGCCGTCCGTCCACTCGCTCACCAGGTCGACGTACCGGCCCTCGGCGAGGTCGAGTTCGGCGGCGTCGGCCGGGTTGACCAGGACGACCCGGCGGCCGCCCTTGATGCCGCGGTAGCGGTCGTCCAGGCCGTAGATCGTGGTGTTGTACTGGTCGTGGGAGCGCAGGGTCTGCAGCAGCAGGCGGCCCGGCGGGACCTCCGGGGCGGTCAGCGGGTTGACCGTGAAGTTGGCCTTCCCGGTGGCGGTGGGGAAGGTGCGGGTGTCGCGCGGGCCGTGCGGGAGGGTGAAGCCGCCGGGGCGGCGGACCTTCTCGTTGAAGTCCTCGAAGCCCGGCACCACCCGGGCGATCCGGGCGCGCAGGGTGTCGTAGTCGGTCGCGAAGTCCTCCCACGGCACGGTGTCCTGCGGGCCGAGGACGCTCCGGGCGAGGCGGCAGACGATCGCCGTCTCGGAGAGCAGGCCGGGGGCCGGCGGGCGCAGACCGCCGCGGGAGGAGTGGACCTGGCCCATCGAGTCCTCGACGCTGACGAACTGGGCGCCGGCGCCGGTGACGTCCCGGTCGGTGCGCCCGAGGGTGGGCAGGATCAGGGCGCGGGCGCCGGTGACCACGTGCGAGCGGTTGAGCTTGGTGGAGACGTGCACGGTCAGCCGGCAGCGGCGCATCGCGGCCTCGGTGACCTCGGTGTCCGGCGTCGCGGCGACGAAGTTGCCGCCCATCGCGAAGAACACCTTGACCTTGCCGTCGCGCATCGCCCGGATGGTGTCGACCGAGTCGAGGCCGTGCTCGCGCGGCGGCTCGAAGCCGAACTCCCCGCCCAGCGCGTCGAGGAAGGCCGTCGACGGCCGCTCGAAGATGCCCATGGTGCGGTCGCCCTGGACGTTGCTGTGCCCGCGCACCGGGCACACCCCGGCGCCGGGGCGGCCGACGTTGCCGCGCAGCAGCAGGAAGTTGACCACCTCGCGGATGGTCGGCACGGCGTGCTTGTGCTGGGTGAGGCCCATCGCCCAGCAGACGATGATCTTCTTCGAGGCCAGCACCAGCCGACCGAGCTCCTCGATCTGCTCCCAGGGCAGGCCGGTCGCCGCCAGCACCTCGTCCCGGCTCGTCTTCCCCGCCTGCTCCTCGAACTCCTCGAAGCCGTGGCAGTGTTCGGCGACGAAGGCGCGGTCCACGCCGTCCGCCTCCAGGATGATCCGGTTGAGCGCGCGGAACAGCGCCAGGTCCCCGCCGAGGCGGATCTGCAGGAACAGGTCGGTCAGCTTGGTGCCGTGGCCGACCAGGCCGCGGGCGTTCTGCGGGTTCTTGAACCGCTCCAGGCCCGCCTCCGGCAGCGGGTTGACGCTCACCACGGTGGCACCGGCCCGCTTGGCGCGCTCCAGCGCGGAGAGCATCCGGGGGTGGTTGGTGCCCGGGTTCTGGCCCGCCACGATGATCAGGTCGGCCTGGTAGAGGTCCTTGAGGCTGACGCTGCCCTTGCCGACGCCGAGCGTCTCGGTGAGCGCCGAACCGGACGACTCGTGGCACATGTTGGAGCAGTCCGGCAGGTTGTTGGTGCCGAGCCGGCGGGCGAACAGCTGGTACGCGAACGCGGCCTCGTTGCTGGTCCGGCCGGAGGTGTAGAAGGCGGCGCCGTCCGGGGTGTCCAGGGCACGCAGCTCCTCGGCGATCAGCGCGAAGGCGTCGTCCCAGGAGACCGGGGTGTAGTGGGTGGCGCCCTCGTCCAGCAGCATCGGCTGGGTGAGCCGGCCCTGCTGGCCCAGCCAGTAGCCGGAGCGGTCGGCCAGGTCGGCGACCGGGTGGGCGGCGAAGAACTCGGCCCGGATCCGGCGCTCGGTGGCCTCCTCGGCGACGGCCTTGGCGCCGTTCTCGCAGAACTCGGCGGTGTGGGTCTTGTCCGGCTCGGGCCAGGCGCAGCCGGGGCAGTCGAAGCCGTCCGGCTGGTTGACCTTGAGCAGGGTGGCGAGGGTGCGCCGGGCGCCCATCTGCTCGGCGGCCATCCGCAGGCTGTGACCGACGGCGGGCAGGCCGGCGGCCGCGTGCTGGGGTGCGGACACCTCGGGGGCGTCCTGCACCGGGTCGCTCTGCGGGGCCTGCTTGGCCATGACTGCGCTCCTCGGGGCTGTGCTGCTGCGAGCCGTCGCACCGTTGCGCGGCTCCCTCCCATCCTTCCACCTGGGCCATCGCGGGGGGAGGGCCGTCGGTCATCGAGGGGGGAGGGCCGTCGGTCATCGAGGGGGGAGGGCCGTCGGTAGAGTCTGGGCGTCACAACGGGAGGGGGAGGGGCGCGTGCGAGTCGGAGACGTCCTGGACGGTCGGTACGAGCTGCAGGAGAAGCTCGGTCAGGGCGGTTTCGGGGTGGTCTGGCGGGCCCAGGACACCCGGATGCGGCGGCCGGTGGCGGTCAAGGTCATCGGGCACCACGGCGGCGACCAGGCGAAGGCCGCGCTGCGCTTCGTCCGGGAGGCCTGCGCGGCCGGGAACCTCTCGCACCCGCACATCGTGACCGTGCACGACCTGGGGCAGAGCGCACTCGGCGACCAGGAGGTCACCTTCCTGGTGATGGAGCTGCTCACCGGGCGCACCCTGACCGAGGTGCTCCGGGCGGGCCTGCCCGAGCCCGCGCTCAGCCTGCGCTGGGGGCGGGAGATCTGCGGGGCCCTGGCGGCCGCGCACGACGCCGGCATGGTGCACCGGGACATCAAGCCCGACAACGTGATGGTCACCGACGCCGGGCACCTGAAGGTGCTGGACTTCGGCATCGCCCAGCTGGACACCGGCGCCGGTGGGCTGACCACCACCGGGACGATCGTCGGCAGCCCCGCCTACATGGCGCCGGAGCGGTGGACCGGCGGCCGGGTGGACGGGCGGGCCGACCTGTACGCGCTGGGCTGCGTGCTGGTCGAACTCTTCACCGGGGCACGGCCGTTCACCGGGGACTCGACGCCGGTGCTGATGTACCAGCACCTCAACGAGCCGCCCCCGGCGCTGGACCCGGCGCAGTTCGGGCTGCCGCCGCAGGTGGCCGGGCTGGTCGCGGAGCTGCTGGCCAAGGACCCGCAGGAGCGGCCGGCCGACGCCCGTACGGTCGAGCGGCGGCTCGCCGAGCTGGCCGGGTGGCCGGGCGGCGGGGCGGTGGCGGTGGCGGCGGTGCCGACGGTGGTGGACCGGGCGGCTGCGGGCGGCTCCGGTGCTTCGGCTGCTGTCGTTGCGGTGGGGCCGGTCGGGCCTGTGGTGCCTGTGGTGCCGCCCGCTCCGGTGGCGCCGCCCGCCGTTCCCGCACCGGTCGTGCCGCCTGCGCCGCCCGCGCCTGCCGCGCCGCCCTCGGCTTCGGTGCTGTCCCCGCTGACCACCCCGCCGGTGGTCGCCGCCCCGTCGGCCGGGGACCCCGTGCGGGACGGGCTGCGCGCGCGCCGCTCGGCCGCGTACCGGGCCGCGACGGCGGGCGAGTCGGCGATCCTGCTGCAGACGATCGCCCAGGAGAGCGTCACCGCGCTCGGCGCGGGCGACCGGGACACCCTGGGCGCCTGGCGGGACTTCACCTGGTACCTCAGTCGGACCGGGGACCTGGACGGCGCGATCCGGCTGCTGTCCAGCGTCGTGGCCGACATGGGCTCCGCGCTCGGCCCGACCGACCCGGACACCCTGGGCGCCCGCTACCACCTCACCTGGTGCATCGGCGAGAGCGGCTCGGCCGTCACCGCGATCCGGCTGCTGCGCGAACTGCTGCCGGACCTGACCGCGGCCTGGGGCCCCCAGGACAGCCGGGTCCTGAAGGCCCGGCACGACCTCGCCGTCCACCAGGCCAACCGGGGCGACCTCCAGGCCGCGGTGGTGCAACTGCACGCGCTGCTGCCCGACCTCGCCCGGATGCTGGGCGACCACCACCCGAGCACCGTCCAGGCCTGGCAGGACCTGGCCGGCTACCAGCAGCGGCTCGCCCAGGCCGGCCGCAAGGGCGGCGGCCACCGCCGCCGGGCGCCGAGGATGAGCCCGATCGAGGCCCTGGTGCTGGTCCGGCGGCTGCGGGTGTGGGACTTCGGCACCGACCAGGAGGGCGCCGCCTGCGTCACCGCGCTGGAGCGGGGCATCGGCCTCAAGGGCGTCGCCGACCTGGTCTTCGATGCGCCGGACCACGTCTCGGACGAGGACCTGGTGGAGGAGATCTTCGGCCCCTGAGGCCGGCGACCGAGGCCGAGGCGCGGTGTGGTGGGCCGCTCTCGCTAGAGTCGGTGGGTACACGGCCGACGGGGAGGGCATGTGCGAGTCGGTGAGGTCCTGGACGACCGGTACGAGCTGCGGGAGAAGCTCGGCGAGGGCGGGTTCGGGGTGGTCTGGCGGGCCGAGGACACCCGGGTGCGGCGGCCGGTGGCGGTCAAGGTCATCCGGCACGACGACGGCGACCAGGCGAAGGCCGCGCTGCGGTTCGCCCGGGAGGCGTCGGCGGCGGGCAACCTCTCGCACCCGCACATCGTCACCGTGCACGACCTCGGCCACAGCGAGTCCGACGAACAGCAGGTCACCTACCTGGTGATGGAGCTGCTCACCGGCCGCACCCTGACCCAGGTGATCCGGGAGGGCAGGCCGGAGCCGCAGCAGGGCCTGCGCTGGGCGCGGCAGATCTGCGAGGCCCTGGCGGCCGCGCACGACGCGGGCATGGTGCACCGGGACATCAAGCCCGACAACGTGATGATCACCGAGGACGGCATCCCGAAGGTGCTGGACTTCGGCATCGCCCAACTGGACACCGGGGCCAGCGGGTTGACCACCGTCGGCACGGTGATCGGCAGCCCGCCGTACATGGCGCCGGAGCGGTGGACCGGCGGCCGGGTGGACGGGCGGGCGGACCTCTACGCGCTGGGCTGCGTGCTGGTCGAACTCTTCACCGGGAAGCGGCTGTTCAGCGGGGACTCGACGCCGGTGCTGATGTACCAGCACCTCAATGAGCCGCCCCCGCCGGTGGATCCGGTGAAGTACCGGCTGCCGCGCCAACTGCCCGAGCTGCTGGCCCAGTTGCTGGCGAAGGAGCCGGCGGAGCGGCCGGCCGACGCCCGGACGGTCGCCCGGCGGCTCGCGGACCTCGCGGAGGGCCGGGAGCTGCCGCCGGCGCCCGTCGACGCCCGGGCCGTGGCGGACCGGACCGTGGTGGACCGGGCTCCCGCGGCCCCGCCGGTCAAGCTCGTCAAGCCGGTCCGGCGGCGCGTCCAGGCCCGGGAGTCCAGGGGGCCGAAGCTGCGCCCGGTGGGCCGGCCCGCACTGGAATACCCCCAGCCGGCGCCCGGCGCCGCCCGGGGCGGGCGGCCCGCCCAGCCGCCGGTGCCGGTCGAGGACGCGGCGGTCGTCCGAGCCCGGCTGGCGCAGGCCGTACGGGTGGCGCGGGACGAGCGGCCGGCGCTGGCCGCACACCGGTTGCGTCCGATGGTGGAGGCCGCCCAACGGGCGCTCGGCGCGACCGATCCGGAGGTGGTCGCCGCCCGACGGGACCTCGCGTGGAACCTTGGGAAGTTCGGCCGGGTGGCCGAGGCCTTCCGACAACTGGAGGGCGTGGCTGAGGACTTGGCCTCCGCGCTCGGGCCGGTCGATCCGCTCGCCCTGGAGGTGCGGTACGACTTGACCGCACTGGTCCGGGAGAGCGACCGGCCGGCCACCGCGCTGCGCCTGCTGACCGCGCTGCTGCCCGCGCTGAGGTCGGCCCGGGGCCCGAGCGGCACGCTCGTCCTCCAGGCCGGTGCGGACCTCGCGGCCTGCCAGGCGCGGCTGGGCGACTTCCCGGGCGCGGCGGCGCGGTTGGAGGAACTGCTGCCCCAGCTGGTCGAGGCCTTCGGCCCGACCGACCGGCGGTGCATGCAGGCCCGGGTGGACTTGGTGGAGTACCGCAGGCAGTCCCGGTTCCACCGTGCGCCGAACCGGATCGCCCGGGCCTTGCGGCTGCGGATCGACCGCGACCGGGTGCTCCGGCTGGTCGGGTGGATCCGGAAAGCGGGCGGGGAGCCCGTCCCGGAGCTGGTCCGCGAGCTGGAGCGCGGGACGGGCGTCAAGGGCGCCGGGGAGCGTGTGATCGCCGCGCCGCCCTTCGTGACGGACGAGGACCTGGCGGTGGAGATCTTCGGCTCCTGAGTTCCGACTCCTGGGTGCGGTGGAGCCCGGAAGGGGTGGGGTAGGGTCCGGGCGTTGCGGGGCACTCGGTGGGGGAGGGGCGCGTGCGAGTCGGGGACGTTCTCGACGACCGGTACGAGCTGCGGGAGAAGCTCGGCGAGGGCGGGTTCGGGGTGGTCTGGCGGGCCGAGGACGCCCGGATGGGGCGGCCGGTGGCGGTCAAGGTGATCGGCCACTTCGGCGGTGACCAGGCGAAGGAGGCGCTGCGGTTCGCCCGGGAGGCGTCGGCGGCGGGCAACCTGTCCCACCCGCACATCGTCACGGTGCACGACCTCGGGCAGGGCGAGCTCGCCGGGCGGGAGGTCACCTTCCTGGTGATGGAGTTGCTGACCGGCCGCACCCTGACCGAGGTGCTGCGCTCGGGACCGCCCGAGCCCGCGCTCAGCCTGCGCTGGGTGCGGGAGATCTGCGAGGCGCTGGCGGCGGCGCACGACGCCGGTGTGGTGCACCGGGACATCAAGCCGGACAACGTGATGGTCACCGACGCCGGGCGGCTCAAGGTGCTGGACTTCGGCATCGCCCAACTGGGCACCGGGGCGGGTGGGTTGACCACCACCGGGACGATCGTCGGCAGCCCGGCGTACATGGCGCCGGAGCGCTGGCGGGGCGATCCGGTGGATGGCCGGGCGGACCTGTACGCCGTCGGCTGCCTGCTGGTCGAACTCCTCACCGGGACCAGGCCGTTCCGGGCCGACCTGCCGGCGGCGATGTTCGAGCACCTGACCAAGCCCTCGCCCGGGCTGGATCCGGCGGCCTACGGGCTGGCGCCACAACTGGCGCTCCTGGTGGCCGAGTTGCTGGCCAAGGAGCCGCAGGACCGGCCGGCCGACGCCCGGACCGTGGCCCGCCGGCTCGCCGAGCTGGCCGAGTGGCGCGGCGACCCCTCGGCCCCGGCCCCGGCCCCGGCGCCGGTCGCGGGGCAGCCGGTCGCGGGGGAGCCGGCCGACACCCCGCCGCCGGCGGACGCGCCCCCGCCCCTGCCGCGCAGCACCCCGCCGATGGTCGAGGCTCCGCAGCCGACCGGGGACCCGGTCCGGGCCCGGCTGCAGGAGCTCCGTACGGCCGCCTGGCGGGCGGCGGACGCGGCCGAGTCGGCGAGCCTGCTGCACGCACTGGCCCGGGAGTGCCTCGCAGTGCTCGGCGAGGCGGACCGGGACACCCTGTGCGCCCGGCGCGACCACGCCTGGTACCTCGGCCGGGCGAGCACCCCGGAGTCCGCCGTCCGGCTGCTGCTGCCGTTGGCCGAGGAGATGGCCCGGGCACTCGGCGGGGCCGACCAGGACGCCCTGGTCGCCCGCTACCACCTGGCCCGCTGCGTGGCCGACAGCGGTGAGACGGTGACCGCGATCCGGCTGCTGACCGGCCTGGTGGAGGCGGCGGACGCCGCCTGGGGCGGGCAGGACGACCGGGTCGTCCGGGCACGGCGCGAGCTGGCGGCGCTGCAGGCCGGACGGGGCGACTTCCCCCGTGCCGTACGGCAGTTGCGGACGCTGCTGCGCGCCTTCGCCGGGATTCCGGCGGCGTCCACCCCGCAGCTGGACCCGGTCAGGGCGGAACTGGCCCACTACGAGCGTGAGTCGGTGCTGGCCGGGCGCAAACGCGAGCAGCGGTGGTCCCGGCGCCCGAAGACCAGCCGGGGCGAGACCTTCCGGCTGGTCCGGGCGCTGCGCGCCGATTCCGCCGACTTCCGCGTCGGCGAGGTCGAGCTGCGGGTCTGGCGGGACGCCCTGGACGAGGCGACCGGTCATCGGGGTGTCGCCGACCGGGTGGAGCGGGCCCCCTGGTACGTGACGCCCGAGGACCTCACGGAGGAGCTCTTCGGACCCTGACGGCGTCCTCCGGAGCCCCCAGGACCCTCATCCCACCAGTGCTGCCGCCGGGAGCGCCGCCAGCGCCCGCAGCAGGGCGCGGGCCGCGGCGTCGTTCTGCCGGAAGCCCGGCGAGTTGGTGCGCGGCCGGGCGAAGGCGGCGGCCGCGCGCAGGCTGGTGTGCGGGCCGAGCGCGGTGCGGCGCGGGTGCGGGGCGCCGCCCAGGGCCGGGTCGATCAGCCGGCTGTCGGCGGGGTCGATGGTGACCAGTCCGGAGCGGTGGGTGTGCTCCTCGTCGGCCACCACCTCCTCCGACACCCGTCCGGCGCGGTGCAGTTCGCCCAGCACCGGGTCGAGGGTGCGGGCCAGCGCGTGCTTGGGCAGGTAGGCCTCGACCAGTGCGGTGGCGGTGACAGTGTGCCCGGGCACGGTGGCGCCGGAGGCCCGCCAGGTGCCGGTGGCCTCGTCCCGTTCGACCCGTACGCCCGCACCGAGGAAGCGCACCACCCCGGCCTCGGAGAGCGCGAGCAGTTGGCGCAGCCGGAAGCCGGGCGGCCCGGAGGCGAGGAAGCTGAAGTAGCCGAAGAACCACTCATCCACGTCCTCGGCGACCGAGCGGGCGGTGAGCCGGCCGGAGGCCAGGATCCGGGGGAGCTGGCCGAACAGCGACAGCAGGGCGAGGAAGGCGCCCAGGTCGGCGCTGTGGGCCGGGTCGGCGCGGCGGTCGGCGTCGGCGGTGACGTACCCGCGCAGCTGGGCCTGGAGTTCCTCGGCGGAGCCGAGTTCGAGCCCGGCCAAGGGGTGGTCGAGCCGTTCGAAGTCGATCCGGTCGGCCGGGTCGGGGACGGCCTCGGCGACCAGCGCGGCGAGTTCGGGGGAGTACCAGTCGTACCGGTCGTACCGGGCCAGGAAGTCGGGCCAGGGCAGCGCGGTGCGGTCCGGGTGGGCGTGGAACAGTTCGTGGTAGTGCCCGAAGCCGATCTCCTTGGCCATCAACGGCCAGACGTCGCGACGGAGTCGGAGCGGCCGGCCGGTGGCGAGCAGGGCGTCCACGGCGGCCGCGTCGAAGTACCGGGGGAGCGGGGCGGGCGGCCCCTGGAGCCGGTAGCCGGTCTTGGAGTGGTAGGGCACGCCGCGCCGGGAGCCCAGGTGCAGCACCGGTTCGCGGCCGGACGGGAGGTAGCGCAGGGCGGGCCCCTCGCCGGTGGGCTCGAAGCGGCCGCCGCGCCCCTCGGTGAGCATCGCGAGGAGGTCCACGGCGGCCAGGCCGAAGCCGCGCAGCACCACCTGCTCGCCGGGCGCGATCCTGGCCAACTCGGTCTCGACGTCGGCGGAGTAGGCGGGCGGGAGGTGGAAGCGGCCGTGCCGGGCGGCGAACCCGGCGTCGTCGGCGTGCCGGGGGTGCGGGGCGGAGTCGAGGTGGCCGAGGGTGAGGGCGACGTGGTCGGCGGTGAGGGTGGTGCCGTCGAGGTGGACGGTCTGCGGCCCGTCGGCCGGGCCGTCGATCCGCCGTACGGTGCTCCGGTGGACGGTGACCGTGACGTGGGCCGGCAGGTCGGCGACGGCGCGGCGGAACACCCAGTCCAGGTAGGCGCTCTGGGCGCGCCGGGTGGGGAAGTCGGTGGGCGCCAGGGCGTCCAGCTCGGCCCGGACGGCCGGGTCGGTGACCTCCCGGTAGGGCGCGAACTCCCGTTGCCGGAGCGCCCATTCGGCCAGCGAGGGGCCGGGGCGGACCGGGCCCTCGATGGTGGCGCGCTCGTCGGTGAACATGGTGACGTCCTCGGCCATCGAGTTCATCCGCAGTAGCGGGGACTGGTCGTGGCGCCAGATCCGGCCCGCGCCGGGCGGGTACGGGTCGACCAGGTGGATCTCCAACGGCCGGTCGGCGGGCAGCAGTTCGGCGGCGTTGGCGGCGATCCGCTCCAGCAGGCCGGTGCCGCGCGGCCCGGCGCCGACGATCACGAGCGTCGTCATGCCCGGACCACCTTGCCGAAGGCGGCGCGGGCGCGCTGCAGCGGGGTGGGCGGCAGGCCGTCCCGGGTGGCGCCCTTGGCGAAGTGGCGCTCGACGTAGTACTGGCCGATCGACAGCACGGTGGTGACCACCAGGTACCAGAGGGTGGCGACCATCAGCATCGGGATGACCTGGTAGGACTGCAGGTAGACCAGCTGCACCGAGTAGAGCAGGTCGGAGACCGCCAGCACGCTGACGATGCTGGTGCCCTTGAGCGCGCCGATCAGCATGTTCCCGGCGGTCGGCACGATCGCGCGCATCGCCTGCGGCACCACGATCCGGCGCAGCACCCGCCACCGCCCGAGACCGAGTGCGGCGGCGGCCTCCAGCTGGCCGCGGTCGACCGAGAGGATGCCGCCGCGGATCACCTCGGCGGCGTACGCGGTCTCCAGCAGGGTGAGGCCGATGACGGCGGTCAGGGTGGGGCCGATCAGGTTGACGGTCTTGACCGTGACGAACTCGGGGCCGAAGGGGATGCCGAGGCCGAGGGTCGGGTAGAGCGCGCCGATGTTGAAGAAGAACAGCAGCTGCACCAGCGGGGGAGTGGACCGGAAGATCCAGATATAGGCCCAACTGAGCGTGCGCAGCACCGGGTTGGTGGACAGCCGCATGGTGGCGAGGGCGGTGCCGAAGACGAAGCCCAGGGCGAGGGTGACGGCGGTCAGCCAGAGGGTCAGGGTGAGGCCGTCCAGGACGGACCGGGCGGTGAACCACTCGGCGACCACGCTCCACTGGAAGGCCTTGTTGCGGATCACCGAGCCGACCGCCATCGCGGCCAGCAGCAGGGCGACGGCCGCGGCGATCCACTGTCCGGGCTTGCGGCGGGCGACGATCCGGGCCTCGGGGGCCGGGGCTGGCGGTGAACCCTCGACGAGGGCGAGGGTGGGGGCGGGTGCGGGCAGGACGTCCTGCGGGGTGGCCATGGCGGCGGCTCCTGGGCGGAGGGCGGGCGGGGAGAGGTACGGGTGTGATCACGTACGGGCCCTCGGGCGCCGGCCCGCGTCCCTCAACGCGGTCGGCGCAGCGCACTGCACTCCGTCTCGATCGTACGCGTGCACGATCGACGGCTGTCAAGGGTGATCGGTGGACGATCGGATCGCGGTCGGGGCCGCTCACGGCGCGTAGGGAAGGCGACAGGAGATCGCAACAGTGCGGCAATGATGAATGGTTGACGTACCGCTCGACCGACTGCTCAACTTGAAGCCATGTACGCCGAGCAGCCCCTGGTCACCCGCGACCACATCGACTTCGGTCGAGTGTGGTCCGCGGCGTGTCGCGGCTGACCCGGCAGCGGGCCGCCCGTCCGGCCCTGATCCCCTTCGGGGAGTCCTCCCTCGGTGTGCCCCGTCGCGGGCCGGGAACCGTCGTCCGTAGCACGAGCTGACGGACCGTCAGGCGCACGCTGCCGCCTCGCACTTCACCACCCTCCTCGCTCTGCGCTCCGGCAGTTCCCTCGCGCCCTCCTCCGCTCGCGTCCCCACTCCCTCGCACCCCGTCACCGCCGCACCCCGTCACCGCCGCACCCGTCACGCGCCCGACGGCCGCGCCCCGCCGCGGCCGCCTCCGGTCCGCCCACCCGCGGCCCGCCGGAGTCAGCCCACCCCGAAAGGTTCCGCCATGCCCGTCGAATTCCTCGGCATCGCCGCCACCGGCGACGGTTCGGAGACCAGCCCGCGCACCACCGCCTCCTTCGACCGCGACTACACCCTGCGGCTGGCCCGGGCGCACGAGGACCACGGCTGGGACCGGGTGCTCTTCGCGTACGGCTCCGGCTCCCCGGAGCCCGCGGCCGCGGCGGCCTTCCTCGCCTCGCACCTCGACAAGCTGCAGATCCTGCTCGCGCACCGGCCGAACGTCTCCTACCCGACCTTCGCCGCCAAGACCTTCGCGACCCTCGACCGGATCAGCGAGGGCCGGCTGACCGTCCACTTCATCACCGGCGGCACCGACCACGAGCAGCAGCGCGAGGGCGACTTCCTCACCAAGGACCAGCGCTACGAGCGCACCCGCGAGTACATCGGCATCGTGAAGAAGGCCTGGACCAGCCGGGAGCCCTTCGACCACGAGGGCCCGCACTACCGCTTCAACGACTTCGTCTCCGACGTCTTCCCCGTCCAGCAGCCGCGCCCGGCGGTCTCCTTCGGCGGCTCCTCGGACGCCGCCTACGCGGCCGGCGGGGCCGAGGCCGACATCTACTGCCTGTGGGGCGAGCCGCTGGCCCGCACCGCCGAGCAGATCGAGCGGGTGAAGGAGGCGGCCCGCGCCGCCGGACGGACCGACCTGCCGCGGATCCAGGTGGCGTTCCGGCCGATCATCGCGCCGACCGAGGAACTGGCCTGGGAGAAGGCACACCGCACGGTGGCCGCCATCCGGGCCCGCCGGGAGAGCGGCGAACTCGCCCCCCGCCGCCGCCCGGTCACCGCCCAGCCGGAGAACACTGGCTCCCAGCGGCTGATCGAGATCGCCGAGGCCGGCGAGCGCTACGACCGCGCGCTGTGGACCCCGACCGCGGCGGCCACCGGCGGGGCCGGCAACTCCAACGCCCTGGTCGGCACTCCGGAGACGGTCGCCCAGGCCCTGCTGGACTACTACGACCTCGGCGTGGACATCCTCTCCGCGCGCGGCTACCACCTGCTGGACGACGCGATCGACTTCGGCCGGTACGTCATCCCGATCGTCCGCGAGGAGGTCGCCAAGCGGGACGCCGCCAAGGCCGAGGCGGCGGCCCGCGCCGAGCGGGACCGGCACCAGCTGATCGCGGTGCAGGCGTGAGCCCGGTACCGGCCCGGGAGTTCCGCCGGGTCACCCTGGCGGACCCGCTGGTCGAACCGCTGCTGCGCGAGCTCACCCACGAGTACGTCACCCGCTACGGCCCCGACGCCCACCAGGAGATGACCCGCTACCCGGTCGACGCCTTCGCCGAGCCGCACGGAGTGCTGCTGCTCCTGCTGGAGGACGGCGAACCGGTGGCCGGCGGCGCGTACAAGCGGTACGACGAGCACACCGCCGAGGTGAAGCGGATGTGGACCCACTCCGCGCACCGCCGCCGCGGCCTGGCCCGCCGGGTGCTCGCCGAACTGGAGCTGACCGCCGCGGCCGTCGGCTACCGCCGTATCTACCTCACCACCGGCCCGCGCCAGCCCGAGGCCAAGGGCCTCTACCTGGCCGCCGGGTACACCCCGCTGTTCGACGTCGCCGCCGATCCGCTGACCATCGGCCCGCTCCCCTTCGAGAAGCCCCTGCCCGCGCTGGTCCCGACCCACTGACGCCGGCCCCGGCGCACTGACCCGCGCTGGTCCCGACCCACTGACCCGCGCCCACCCCGCCCCGGCCCCGACCCACCGAAAGGCCCCCCGTGAGAACCACCACCGTCCGCCGCCGCCTCCTCGCGACCACCGCCCTGCTGCCGGTCCTGGCACTGGCCGCGTGCGGCTCGGACCCGAAGATCGCGGGCGCGGCCGGGGCGGGCGGGCCGGCCGCCACCGCCACCGAGGACGTCGTCTCCGGCCTGGGGAAGTCGGAGACCGCCGCCGCACTGCTGCCCGAGGAGGTGCGCAAGTCCGGGGTGCTGAAGTTCGGTTCGTCCTTCGGCGCCCCGCCCAGCGCCTACTACGCCGACCAGGCCACCAAGAAGCCGGTCGGGGTCGACGTGGACTTCACCGACGCCGTCGCCAAGGTCCTCGGCCTGACGGTGCAGCGCCAGGACGCCGCCTTCGAGACCATCCTGCCCGCCCTGGACAGCGGAAAGTTCGACGTCGGCACCGGGAACTTCGGGGTCACCACCGCGCGCCTGAAGACCATCGACTTCGTCACCTACATCGACGACGGCCAGGGCTTCGCGGTGAAGAAGGACAACACCGCGGTCCAGCCGGTCACCGACCTGACCCAGCTCTGCGGGCTGACCATCGGCACCGGCGCCGGCACCACCTTCGAGACCACGCTCAACAGCAAGAAGAACGTCTGCACCGACGCCGGGAAGAAGCCGTACGAGGTGAAGGCGTTCAGCGAGGGCGGCGCCCTGCTGACCGGCCTCCAGCAGGGCCGGGTGGACGTCGAGATGTCCACCATCAACGGGCTGCGCCACCAGGCCGCGCAGGAGGCCGCGGGGGTGCGCTTCCTCAACGAGTTCCACCGGCTGGACGTCGGCTTCGCCTTCAAGAAGGGCTCCCCGCTCACCCCGGCCTTCCAGGCGGCGGTCAACCAGCTGATCAAGGACGGGACGTACGAGCGGATCCTCCGGAAGTGGGGGCTCACCGACTCGGCGATCAAGGAGTCGCAGATCAGTCCGCCCGAACACCCGTGACCGACGGGCCAGTTGAAGGAGTCTCCCGATGACCACCAGTACCCAAGCAGCGCCGTCCCCGCCCAGACCCGCCCCCGACCCCGCCCCCGGACCCGGGCTCGACGCCGAGGAGCTGGACGGCCTGCGGACCGTCCCCGCCCGGCACCCGTGGCGCTGGGCGGCCGGCACCGCCGCCCTCGTCGTCCTGCTCCAGTTCCTGCACGGCCTGGCCACCAACCCCGGCTGGGACTGGGCCACCTTCCGGCTCTACTTCACCGCCGACACCATCCTCCAGGCGATCGGCCGCACCCTCGAACTCACCGCCTACGGCACCGTGCTGGGCTTCGCGCTCGGCGCCGTGGTGGCCGGGATGCGGCTGTCCCGCAGCGCGGTGCTGCGGACCATCGCCTGGGCGTACGTCTGGGTGTTCCGCTCGATCCCGCTGATCGTCCAGCTGGTGTTCTGGTTCAACCTCTCCTACCTCTACAAGCGGTTCGGCTTCGGCATCCCGTTCGGCCCGACCTTCGGTGACTTCGAGACGGTCGGGGTGCTCGGCGCGCTCGGCGCCGCGGTGCTCGGCCTCGGACTGCACCAGGCCGCGTTCGCCGCCGAGATCATCCGCGGCGGCATCATCGCGGTGGAGGCCGGCCAGCGCGAGGCCGCCGCCGCGCTCGGCATCCCGCGCTGGCGGCAGGCCTGGCGGATCGTGCTGCCGCAGGCCATGCGGGGGATCCTGCCGGCCGCCGCCAACGAGGTGATCTCGCTGCTCAAGGGCACCTCGGTGGTCTACGTGATGGCCATCGGCGAGCTCTTCTACCAGGCCCAGGTGATCTACGGCCGGACCGGTCGGGTGGTGCCGCTGCTGATGGTGGCCACGGTCTGGTACGTGGTGCTGACCACGGTGCTGTCGATCGGCCAGTACTACGTCGAGCGCTACTTCGCCCGCGGCGCCCGGCGCACCCCGCCACCCACCCCGCTGCGGCGGCTGCGGACGCTGCTGGCCGGCCTGCCCGCCCGCGCGGACGCCCGCACCGCCGCCCGTACCGCAGCCCGCACCTCCGGAGGAACCCCGTGACCACGCTGACCAAGGCCGACCCGACCCCGCCGGCCGACCGCGCCGACGCCACCGGGGCCGCCCCGATGGTGCAGGTCCGCGGCCTGTACAAGAGCTTCGGCCGACTGGAGGTGCTGCGCGGGGTCGACCTGGACGTCCCGGCCGGCTCGGTCACCGTGGTGCTCGGCCCGTCCGGCTCCGGCAAGTCCACCCTGCTGCGGGCGATCAACCACCTGGAGAAGCTCGACCGCGGCTACGTCGCGATCGACGGCGAGCTGATCGGCTACCGGCGCGCCGGCGACCGGCTGTTCGAGCTCAAGGAGCGCGAGGTGCTGCGCCAGCGCACCGGCATCGGCTTCGTGTTCCAGAACTTCAACCTCTTCCCGCACCTGACCGTGCTGGAGAACCTGGTCGAGGCGCCGATCGCCGCGCTGGGCCGCCCCCGGGCCGAGGCCAGGGCGGCAGCGCTGGCACTGCTGGAGCGGGTCGGGCTGGCCGACAAGGCCGCCGCCTACCCCCGACAGCTGTCCGGCGGGCAGCAGCAGCGGGTGGCGATCGCCCGGGCGCTGGCCCTGGAGCCCAAGGTGCTGCTGTTCGACGAGCCCACCTCCGCGCTCGACCCCGAACTGGTCGGCGAGGTGCTGGACGTCATCAAGGACCTCGCCCGCAGCGGCACCACGATGATCGTGGTCACCCATGAGATCGGCTTCGCCCGCGAGGTCGCCGACACGGTGGTGTTCATGGACGGCGGGGTGGTGGTCGAGCAGGGCCCGCCCGCAGAGGTCCTGGACCGTCCGCGGCACGAGCGCACCCGGACCTTCCTGGCCAAGGTGCTGTAACACCTCTCCGTCCCCTCTCCCCTCTCCCCGAACCCCCTTCACCCGAGCAGGAGTTCCGCCATGTCCCTACCCCGTCGCGCCCTCGTGACCGCCGCCGGCTCGCTCGCCGCCGCCCTCGTCCTGGCCGGCTGCGGCAGCGGTGCGACCGGCGCCTCGGCGGAACTCGCCCCGGCCAAGGGCAGCACGGCGCCGGACGGCACCGTGGTGAACCTGTCGCCGCAGCAGAACCGGGTGTCCACGGCCAAGGTCGACGCGATCGCGGCGCTGGTCCCGGAGGAGATCCGGAGGAGAGGCACCCTGAAGGTCGTCGACTCGATCGGCACCACCCCGCCGCTGGACTTCTACGCCAACGACGACAAGACGATCATCGGCGTCGAACCGGACATCGCCTCGCTGATCGGCGACGTGCTCGGCCTCAAGGTCGAGCTCAACCCGGTCTCCTGGGAGAACATCTTCGTCGGCCTGGACAGCGGCAAGTACGACGCGGGCCTGTCCAACATCACCGTCACCGAGGAGCGCAAGGAGAAGTACGACTTCGCCACCTACCGGCTGGACGTCCTCGGCTTTGAGACCAAGAAGGGCAGCGGGATCAAGGTCACCGGCGCCAAGGACCTGGCCGGCCGGTCCGTCGGCGTCGCCACCGGCACCAACCAGGAGAAGCTGCTGATCTCCTGGAGCGAGGAGAACGTCCGCAACGGGCTCAAGCCGATCGACATCAAGTACTTCTCCGGCACCGAGTACTACCTGGCGCTCTCCTCCGGCCGGATCGACGTCTACACCGGCCCCAACCCCAGCCTCTCCTTCCACGCCGTGCAGACCGGCGAGACCGAGGTGGTCGGCACCTACTCGGGCGGCGGCGCGGACGTCCTCGGCAAGATCGCGGCGACCACCCACAAGGACAACGGCCTGGTCAAGGCGCTCAACGGCGCGCTCAACGAGGTGATCAAGAACGGGACGTACGGGCAGGTGCTGAAGCGCTGGGGCCTGGAGAACGAGGCGGTCCAGACCTCCGAGATCAACCCGGTGGGCCTGCCGAAGCCCTAGGGCCGGTCGCCAAACTCCCGCCTGCGGGGCGACGCCGGGGCACGCGCCTCGCCGCGTTGTCGTCGGTCGCCGATGCTCCGCATGGACTCCCTCCTCCGCCTTGCGATGCACGCACCCCAACGC
>NZ_JBHVUS010000062.1:0-26814 GCF_042884005.1 Kitasatospora sp. NPDC058162 | reverse complement strand
CGCCCTGCCTGGGGGCAGGGCGCGGGCCGGGAGAAGCGGGAGCCGCTGTTCCGAGGGACGGGGCGAACACGGGAGGTGGGTGGGCGGGCGGCGGGTGAGGTGGGAGGAGGAGGGTGGGTGGGGGCGGGGGGAGGGGGCGGGCCCCGGAGGTGTCGATGAACCGGGGCCCCGAAGGGACCCCGCGAAATACCGCCGGACGCAGCCCCGGAAGCGGGCACAATGGCCTAGTGATGGTGGGCCCGTCCGGTGTCGGGGGGCCAGGGGAATGGAGGCCCGGGTGAGCGATCTTCCGCGCAAGGCAGTGACCCGCACGGCACGGCTCGCCGCCCTGCCGCTGGGGATAGCCGGTCGCGCCACGCTCGGACTGGGCAGGCGCATCGGCGGCCGGTCCGCCGAGGTGGTGACGGCCGAGCTCCAGCAGGCCACCGCCGACCAGCTGTTCAAGGTGCTGGGCGAGCTCAAGGGCGGGGCGATGAAGTTCGGGCAGGTGCTGTCCGTCTTCGAGGCCGCGCTGCCCGAGGAGGTCGCCGGGCCGTACCGGGCGGCGCTCACCAAGCTGCAGGACGCCGCTCCCCCGATGCCCGCCGCCAAGGTGCACACCGCGCTCGCCGAGCGGCTCGGGGAGGGCTGGCGCGAGCTGTTCCTGGAGTTCGACGACCGCCCGGCGGCGGCCGCCTCGATCGGCCAGGTGCACCGCGCGGTCTGGCACGACGGCAGACGGGTCGCGGTCAAGGTGCAGTACCCGGGTGCGGGCGACGCCCTGCTCGCCGACCTCTCCCAGCTCTCCCGGGTGGCCTGGCTGCTGGGCCCGCTGATTCCCGGGCTGGACATCAAGCCGCTGATCACCGAGCTGCGCGAGCGCGTCTCGGAGGAGCTGGACTACGAGCTGGAGGCGCAGGCCCAGCGCCGGCACGCCGAGGAGTTCGCGGGCGACCCGGACATCGTGGTGCCGGTCGTGGTGGCGCAGGCCGACCAGGTGCTGATCACCGAGTGGATGGACGGCACCCCGCTGTCCGAGGTGATCGCGAACGGCACCCAGGAGGAGCGCGACCGCGCCGGGCAGCTGCTGGCCCGGTTCCTGTTCGCCGGCCCGTCCCGGACGGGGCTGCTGCACGCGGACCCGCACCCGGGCAATTTCCGGCTACTGAAGGACGACGGCCCGGTCGAGGGCTGGCGGCTGGGCGTGCTGGACTTCGGCACGGTGGACCGGCTGCCGGGCGGCCTGCCCGCGCCGATCGGGGCCTCGCTGCGGATGGCGCTGGATGGGGACGCGGCGGGCGTGCTCAAGATGCTGCGCGACGAGGGCTTCGTGAAGCCCTCGATCCAGCTGGACCCGGACGCGGTGCTGGACTACCTGGTGCCGATCATCGAGCCGGCGGCGGTGGACAGCTTCCACTTCACCCGGGTCTGGATGCGCGCCCAGGCGGCCCGGATCGCCGATCCGCGCTCGCCCGCCTACAACCTGGGCAAGCAGCTGAACCTGCCGCCCTCGTACCTGCTGATCCACCGGGTGACGCTGAGCACCATCGGGGTGCTGTGTCAGCTGGGTGCCAAGGCGCCGTTCCGCGCCGAGATGCTGGAGTGGCTGCCCGAGTTCTCCGGTGAGCGACCCGCACGATCGAGCAAGCCGGCCAAGGCCGCGAAGCCCGCCACGGCGACCAAGGCGACCGCACCCGCAACCGACCCCGCACCCGCGAAGCGCTCCAAGCCCGCCAAGCCCGCCCGCCCCTGAGACGACGGCCCGACGGGCCACCGCCCGGGGCAACCGCCCCGACAACGGCCGCAGGCCGCTCCCCGCGAACGGGGGCGGCCTGCGGCACGACGGGGGTCAGTCGGATCGGCGGCGAACCGCCGGAGTCCGGCGCGCTACATCAGCGCGACGGCGAGCGCCTTACGGGCGCGCAGAGAGGCCCGCTCGGCCCGCTGCCGGAGCCTGCGGGCCCGGGCGACCCGGGTGACGAGACGTTGTTCCTCGGCCTCGTGGAGCCTGTCTTGCATATGGGCTCGGGCCAGGGATTCATGCAGGAGTTGCATTTCGAGGGTCCTGTTCTGGATCTGAAGTTCGGTGGTCTGCTCGGCGCGGACGGTCGGATCGATGGCGGCGGGGGTCATGTGGTGGTCCTGCTCGTGGTGCGTGCTCGGAAATGGGACGGTGCGGGCTGCTGCGTCGGCCTTGGCGGCGGCGATCCGTACGGACCGGCGGAGGGCGCTGTCCAGCGGGGGCTGCTCTCCCCGGCGGACTGCCCTGGCTTCGAGGGCGGGGTTCACGCCATGACCTCGGTCTTGCGCGGACGCCCACGCGGCCGCTTGCGGGCCACGACGACACCCTGGACGAACAGCTCGCCGCCCCAGACGCCCCACGGCTCACGCCGCTCCAGGGCGCCCGCGAGGCAGGTCTCCTTCACCGGGCAGGTGCCGCAGAGGGACTTCGCGTACTCGACGTCGGCGGGCGTCTCGGCGAAGAAGACCTCGGGGTCGAAGGCGCGGCACGGGATGGGGAGACCGAGCGCCTCGGCCTGCTCGATCGAGTTGAGCTGCATGAACGGAACCTCCGGAGGGTCGGCCTGGTCGGCCTTGGTGATCTGGCTTGTCGGCGGTACGGACGGGATGGGCGGCGTGATGACCGTGGACACTGTGGGCGTCTTCCTCGTCTTCTCAGTGGTTCCGACCCAGGGGACTGGTGGTGCTGGGCCGGAGGCCCCGGAGGGCCTGGGTGGTCTTGCGTACCGGACAAAACAGAAGGGCCGCGGATCCCGGTGTGACGGGTTCCGCGGCCCTGGAGGTGCCGACCTGAGGCTGACTCAGGTTCGTTCTCTCCAGGGTTCAGGCCCGCGGAAGGCCCGCATCCGGATGGCCTGGGCCCCGATAAAGGCGGCCTTGGCCTGGTTGATCTGCTGCTCGTTCTGCTTCTGGGCGTTTCCGGCACCGATGACCCGCGCATAGCCGCCATGCATGGCGGCGGCTACGGCCGCCTTCGGTGCCTGGGTCGGTCGCTCATCGCACTCGGAGCGCGACGTACCGACCAGTGCCCAGTCACGGGACAGACCGGTCTCGACGACGATGCCTTCGACACTCCTGCCGCCCGCGGGGCACAGATCAGTGTGTCCAAGACCACTGACAGCGGAGGCGACGGAGACACCGGTGGTGTCGAGACCCAGACCGGTTCCACCGAGCTCGGCGAGCGCCCGCAGACGGGCGGCACGCAGGGAGGCAGCGACAACGGTCTGGCCAGTCATTTTGGTGATCATGATGTTTCCCACTGTCTTCGCCTCCTCTCGGCGTCTCGCGGAGCCTGGTTCCCCTGGCTCCGAATGTTCGGATGTCTGTCTCGGTGAAGCTGGTGAAGCTGCGTGGCCAGGGGAATCGGCACAGGTTTCACCCCGTGCGACCTCGTCCCCTTGACCGCTCCGGCAGGCTATTGCGCTCGCGGTACGCCGCGCAAACTATTTTTCACGCGAGTTCACGCGACGCCATCGACGGCGCGGTCCGCGCGACGTTCCGCGGCGGTTGCGAAGTCCCCCGAGCAGTCCCCTGGACCGCGCCCGTGCCGGCTCACGCCGGATCGACCGGACCGTCGTCCTCGACGCCGTCCGGATCCCCCTCGGGCTCCTCCCCCGCACACAACGAGAGCACGGCGGCCCCGTACTTGTCCAGCTTCATGGCACCGACCCCCGAGATCAGGGCCAGTTCCTGCCGGTTCGCGGGCACGTCCTCGGCGATCGCCATCAGGGTCGCGTCGGTGAACACCACGTACGCCGGGACGCCCTGTTCCTTCGCCTGCGCGGCCCGCCACTCGCGCAGCCGTTCGTACAGCGCCTCGTCCATCGTGGACGGGCAGTCCTCGCAGCGGCGCAGCTTGCGTTCGACCGCGTCGGTGAGCGGCTTGTCGCAGACCCGGCACTTGACCGGGCCGCGGACCCGCCGGGCGGCCGAGCGCTCGCCGGCCTCGACGCTCCCCCGCCCGCCGCGCGCGCCGCCGCGTGCGCCCGGGGCGGTGGAGCCGGGCCGCAGCCCGTCCATGAAGCGGCTGGGCTTGCGGGAGGCGCGGCCGCCCGGGGAGCGGGAGAGGGCCCAGGAGAGGCTGAGGTGCTTGCGGGCGCGGGTGACGCCGACGTAGAGGAGGCGGCGCTCCTCCTCGATCTGTTCGTCGGTCTTGGCGTAGATGATCGGCAGGGTGCCCTCGGTGAGGCCGACCAGGAAGACGGCGTCCCATTCGAGGCCCTTGGCGGCGTGCAGGGAGGCGAGGGTGACGCCCTCGACGGCGGGGGCGTGCTGGGCGGCGGCGCGGGCGTCGAGTTCGGCGACGTAGGCGGCGAGGTCGGTGCCCAGGCCCTCGGCGGTGCGGGTGCGCTCGAACTCCTCGGCGAGCCGGACGAGGGCGGCGAGGGACTCCCAGCGGTCGCGCACGGCGCCGGAGCCGGCGGGCGGCTCGGGGGTGAAGCCGCGGCTGGCGAGGACGGCGCGGACCTGGCCGGCCAGGTCGGGGGCGCCGGCGGTGAGCGGGTCGGCGGCGGCGCGGGCGGCGCCGCGCAGCAGGACGCCGGCGTCCCGGACCTCGGGCCGTTCGAAGAACCGTTCGGCGCCCTTGAGCTGGTAGGGGACGCCGAGGTCGGCGAGGGCCTGCTCGTAGACCTCGGACTGGCCGTTGGTGCGGAACAGGACGGCGATCTCGCTGGCGCGCACGCCGGCGGCGATGAGGTCCTTGATCCGGCGGGCGGTGGTCTCGGCCTCGGTCGGCTCGTCCTCGTACTCGGTGTAGACGGGTTCGGGGCCGGCCTCGCGCTGGGAGACGAGTTCGAGGCGGTGGCGGGCGGCCTCGCCGCGGGCCTGGGAGAGCAGTCCGTTGGCGAGGTGGACGACCTGGGGGGTGGAGCGGTAGTCGCGGACCAGCTTGACCACGGTGGCCTGGGGGTGGCGGCTGCGGAAGTTGAGCAGGTAGTCCGGGGTGGCGCCGGTGAAGGAGTAGATGGTCTGGCTGGCGTCGCCGACGACGCACAGGCTGGCGCCGCCGTCCTCGCCGGTCCACCGGTCGAGCAGGCGCTGCTGGAGCGGGGAGACGTCCTGGTACTCGTCGACGGTGAAGTGCCGGTACTGGCTGCGGACCTGGTCGGCGATGTCGGGGCGGTCCTCCAGGATGGCCGCGGTGAGCAGCAGCACGTCCTCGAAGTCGATGTTGCCGCGGCGGGTCTTGGTCTCCTCGTAGACGCGGTAGACCTGGGCGGTCTCGGCCGGGTCGCGGGGGGCCTCGCGGCCGGACTTGGCGACGGCGGCCGGGTAGTCCTCGGGGGCGGTCTGGGTGACCTTGGCCCATTCGATCTCGGCGGTGAGGTCGCGCAGTTCGGTGCGCTGGACGCGCAGTCCGCAGCGGCCGGCGGCCTCGGCGACGAGCTGGACCTTGCGTTCGAGCAGCTGGGGCACCGGGCCGCCGACGGCGCGGGGCCAGAAGTACTGGAGCTGGCGCAGGGCGGCGGCGTGGAAGGTGCGGGCCTGGACGCCTTCGGCGCCGAGCTGGCGCAGCCGGCCGCGCATCTCGCCGGCGGCGCGGGCGGTGAAGGTGACGGCGAGGACCTGCTGGGGCTGGTAGACGCCGCTGCGCACGCCGTAGGCGATGCGGTGGGTGATGGCGCGGGTCTTGCCGGTGCCGGCGCCGGCCAGGACGCAGACGGGGCCGTGCAGGGCGGTGGCGACGGCGCGCTGTTCGGGGTCGAGCCCGGCGAGCACGGCGTCGGGGCCCGTGGCGGCGCCGGGGTCGGCCCAGGGGGAGCCCTGGGGGCCGTCGTAGGGGCTGCCGCTCAAGAGGTCTTCCTGCATGCGTTCCATCCTCTCAGCCCGGTGGGACAACGGGGACGGGGTTGTCCACAGGCCCGGTGCGATCGCAGGATGATCGCTCCGCCCCCGTGCGACGTGGGGCCGGAATGACGGCCGCGCGGTGGACGTTGCGGCTGTGAGAACGTACGAACCCCTCTTTCGAAGGAGCCCCCTCGATGTCCGGCACCGTGACGATGTACAGCACGACCTGGTGTGGTTACTGCAACCGACTCAAGAGCCAGCTGGACCGTGAAGGCATCGGCTACACCGAGATCAACATCGAGGAGGACCCGGCGTCGGCGGCGTTCGTCGAGTCGGTGAACGGCGGCAACCAGACGGTGCCGACGGTGCTGGTCCAGCCGGTGGGCGGCGGCGAGCAGGTCGTGATGACCAACCCGAGCCTGATCCAGGTCAAGAAGGCCCTGGCGGCCTGATCCGTCCGGTTCCGCCCGGGGGCGGCGCGCGTCACCGCGCGTCGGCCCGGGCGGGGTCGACGGGGGCGGCGGGGGCGGGCAGGCTGGTGCGCGCGCCGAGGTCGCCGATGCCGTAGACGAGCCGGCTGCGGTCGGCGGAGTAGCGGGTCTCGATGACCCGGACGGGGCCGCGCCGGTCGTAGGTGACCCGGGTCTGGACCATCAGCGGGACGCCGGGGCCGCCCTGGAACCACTGGGCCTCCTCGGGGCCGGGCATCCGGGCGACGAGGTGGTCGACGGCGCCGATCTCGGTGCGGCCGAGGGTGGCGAGGACGGCCTCGTCGCCGCCTTCGACGGGGTCGGGTTCCATCAGCGGGGTGCCGGCGGCGAGTCCGGCCCGGTAGTGGCTCTCCTCGATGGAGTAGGGCTCGCGGTCGAGCAGGCGCAGCTGGCGGCGGACGACGATGGCCTCGCCGGGGCGCAGTCCGAGGCGTTCGGCGATGTCGACCCGGGCCCGGACGATCATCATCTCGAAGTCGGTGCTGAGTTCGCGCCCGGCTTCGTCGGCTTCGCCGAGGTAGACGGCGGAGGGTGCGGCGAGGCAGTCGCGCGGCACGGGGGCGAGGGTGGGTCCGTAGGCGCGGTGGTCGAGCACGGGGTGTTCGCGCAGGTAGGTGCCCTTGCCCTGGAGGCGGACGAGCCGGCCTTCGTTGACGAGGACGTCGACGGCGAGGCGGACGGTGTTGCGGGCGACGCCGTACTGGCGTTCCAGTTCGCTCTCGACCGGGAGCGCCGCGGCGGCGGTGAACTCGCCCTCGGCGATCCGGCGGCGCAGGTCGGCGGCGAGGCGCTGGTATTTGGGGGATTGGGCGGTGCCCCGGGGGATTGTCACCCGAGTGAATGTAGCGAGCGCGGTGACGCGGTTTCAGCCGTTTCCGGCAATGTCGTCCGCGCGGGTTGACGGTGGGGGCTCCGAAGTGTCCTGCGGTAGCAGAACTGGCCCGTCCGGTTACGAACAGCCGGTGGTGGTGGATTCGGGAAGGGCTTGGAAAGGAAATCGGGGGCGCGCGGCATAAGCCACGCGCCCCCCCATCCCCGACTCATCCCCGGGCGTCCGGGGAATTCGTACAGGATTACCAGCGCGCCGCCGAGGGCAGCGGCTCGCCGTACCAGAGTTCGACCAGGTGGCGGGCGATCGAGATGCCGGACGGCGGCAGGATCTCCCCGGCCTCCATCCCGGCCCGCAGCTCCTCCCGGGAGAACCAGCGCGCCTCGGCCAGCTCCTCGCCGTCCACGGTGATGTCGGTGCCGCCGGGCAGCGCCTTGCCGGTGAAGCCGAGCATCAGGCTGGACGGGAACGGCCAGGGCTGGCTGGCGACGTAGCGGACCTCGCCGACCCGCACCCCCGCCTCCTCGTGCACCTCGCGGGCCACCGCCTGCTCGATCGACTCCCCCGGCTCGACGAAGCCGGCCAGCGTGGACCAGCGGCCCTCCGGCCACAGCGCCTGGCGGCCGAGCAGGCAGCGGTCCTGCTCGTCGGTGATCACCATGATCACCGCCGGGTCGGTGCGCGGGTAGTGCTCGGCCGCGCAGGAGGTGCAGCGCCGCACGTGCCCGGCGCCGGCCTTCTCGGTGGGGTGGCCGCAGCGCGAGCAGAAGCTGTGCAGCCGGTGCCAGTGCTCCAGGGCGACGGCGTGCACCAGCAGGCCGGCGTCGCGGTCGGACAGCATCGCGCCGACCTCGCGCAGCCCGGCCGGGCGGGCGTCGCCGTCCAGCCGGCCGGGCAGGCTCTCGCCGGCCAGCGCGAAGTAGGAGACGCCGTCCTCGTCGGTGCCGAGGAAGTAGCGGTCCCCGGTCTGCGGCGCCTCGAAGGAGGGCAGCAGGACGAGCTCGGTGCCCTCGGCGGTGTCGACGACGAAGGCCTCGCCGCCGGCGATCGGCAGCACCCGGGTGGCGGGGTGGCTCCAGGCGGCGGCGAGCCAGGGCTCGTCGAACCGGTGCTCGGCGGCCCGCTCCACCCCGGCCCTGGCCAGGGCCAGGGCTCGCGGGCGCTCGGTATCAGGCTCGGTGCTCACGTCGTTCCATCCCCACGTGGTGAATCATCCGGATGAGTGATCTGACTGCCGTTCCGCGCGCGGCCGCTCGGGAACCCGCCCCGCCGTGCTCGCTCACGCGCCGGGCCGGAAGTTCTCGGCCAGGTCGCCCCACAGGTAGGCGGCGGTCTCGACGCCCTTGGCCAGCAGGTCCAGCTCGACCTTCTCGTTGACCGAGTGCCAGCCGTCCGAGGGCACCGAGATGCCGAGGAACAGCACCGGCGCGCCCAGCACGTCCTGGAGGTCGGCGGCGGGGCCGGAGCCGCCCTCGCGGGTGAAGAGGATCTTCTGCCCGAAGGCGCGGCCCATCGCGCGGACGGTGGACTGCAGCGCCGGGTGGTCCAGCGGGGTCAGGCAGGGCCGGGTCGCGCCGGGGAAGACCAGCTCGTACCGGATGCCCTCGGGGACCTGTTCGGCGATCCAGGACCGGACCGCCTCCCGGACCTTCTCCACCTCCTGCCCGGCGACCAGCCGGAAGGACAGCTTGAGGTGCGCCGAGGACGGCACGATGGTCTTGCCGCCGGGGCCGGTGTAGCCGCCCCAGATGCCGTTGACCTCGGCGGTGGGGCGGGCCCAGACCCGCTCCAGGGTGGAGTACCCGGCCTCGCCGCGGGTGCCGTACGACTTGGCGACGCGCAGCCACTGCGCCTCGTCGAAGGGCAGTTCGGCGAACAGCTCGCGCTCGCGCTCGGTCAGCTCCACGACCCCGTCGTAGAAGCCCGGGACCGCGACCTTGCGGTCGGCGTCGTGCAGGGCGGCGGCCAGCTCGGCCGCGACCTGGGCCGGGTTGGGGACGGCGCCGCCGAAGGAGCCGGAGTGGATGTCGGTGTCCGGGCCGTACAGGTCGAGCTGGGCGTCGGCCAGGCCCCGCATGCCGGTGCACACCGTCGGGGTGGTCTCGGACCACATGCCGGTGTCGGAGATGACCACCACGTCGGCGGCCAGCCGCCCGGCCTCGCGCCGGACCAGGTCGGCGAAGTGCGGCGAGCCGGACTCCTCCTCGCCCTCGATCAGCAGCTTGAGGTTGACGGCCGGCGCGGTGCGCCCGGTGGCGGCGAGGTGGGCGCGCACCCCCAGGGTGTGGAAGAAGACCTGGCCCTTGTCGTCGGCCGCGCCGCGCGCGTACAGCCGCCGGCCGACGACGGTCGGGGTGAACGGCTCGGTGTCCCAGCCGTCCTCCTTCGCGGCGGGCTGCACGTCGTGGTGCCCGTAGACCAGGACGGTCGGCGCGGATTCGTCCCCGGACGGCCATTCGGCGAACACCGCCGGCAGCCCGTCGGTCTCCCACACCTCGGCCACCGGGAAGCCGGTGTCGCGCAGCTTGGCGGCCAGCCAGTCCGCGGAGCGGCGCACGTCGCCGGCGCGCTCCGGGTCGGCGGAGACCGAGGGGATCGCCAGCCACTCGGAGAGGTCGGCGAGGAAGGCGGCCTGGTGCTGGTCGATGTAGGAGCGGACGGCGCTGTCCGGGGTTCTCGTCATACCGACGACTGTAGTTCGCCCGTGCGGGTGCCCGCCCCGGCCCTCCGGGTGCCGGACGCCGTCGGGCCTGTAACCTCCGTCACCCCCGCCGCCGGGAAGGGCGGACGGGGGTGGCGGGAGCCGGGCCCGGGCCTCAGCCGGTGCGGCGCAGCAGCGAGATCCGCGAGCGGGTGAGGACCGCGGCCAGCGCGGCCGCGAGCAGCGGCAGCACCAGGACGGTGGCGGCGACGGTGGGCCAGGGGAAGACCACGGACGCCTTGTCGGCGATCTCCTGGGGGCTCATCCCGGGGTAGGTGGTCGCGAGGGCCTGGACCTTGCGCAGGGCCACGGCCGGCAGCACGCCGCAGACCGTGCCGAGCAGGGTGCCCATGGCGGCGATCACCCCGCACTGGAAGCCGGAGAGCGAGCGCCGGATGCGCGGTTCGGCGCCGACCGCGGCGAGGGTGGTCAGGTCGCGCTGGGAGTCGGCGGCGGCCAGTCCGGTGGCGATGCCGGCGGCGCCGAGGGCGACCAGGGCGGCGAAGCCGGACAGCCCGAGGCCGATCAGCCCGGCCCGGGACTGGTAGCCGCGCTCGACCGAGAACTCGCTGTGCTCGCTGACCTTGGAGAGCGCGCCGCCGGCCTTCTGCTCGGCGGCGTCGGTGGGCGCTTCGGCGGGCAGCCAGACCGAGCCGGCCGGGCTGGTGCCGAGGCCGAGCCGGGTGGCGGTCTCCGGGCTGATCACGGCCTGGCCGTGGGCCGGGACGGTGGCCGGCGCGAGGACGGCGTCGACGGCGTGGTCGGTGCGCAGGGGCGTGGCCATGGTGGTGCCGCCCGGGGTGTTGTAGTCGACCGGCTCGGTGGTCTGGATGACGACCTTGCCGTCCTTGATGTACCGCGGGTCGAAGACGACGGCCTTGCCGGCCGCGAGGGCCTGCCCGGCGGCGGGGTCGGTGACGCCGAAGAGGTTGCGCAGCAGGGTGGGGTCGCCGGCCGTGAGGGAGCTGAAGTGGTTGCCGCCGCGTTCGTGGATCTGGCAGCGCGGGTCGGAGCTGGTGATCCGGTCCATCTCCGCGCTGCTGAGCCTGGTGTCGCTGTCGTAGGCGGGGCAGCGCAGCTCCTTGGGGAGGTCGACCCGGACGTAGCCGCAGGGCTGGCCGCCCGAGCAGTCGCCCTTGTAGTTGACCCGGGCGACGTCGGCGCGCGGGCCGATGTTCGGCATGGCGCGTTCCAGGGTGTCGCGCAGCTGGGGGAGCAGCTTGGCGTCGTTGGCGCTCATCCAGCCGCCGAGCATGACGGCTCCGGCGGGGCCGGAGGCGACGTACTCGCGGCGCTGCTGGTCCTCGTAGCTGGCGAGGTAGATGCTGACCGCGACGGAGCCGGCGACGGCGGCCATGACGGCGGCGACGGCGGGTGCGGTGCGGCCGCGGTGGCGGACGGAGTCGCGCAGGGCGAGCCGGGGGCCGAGCGAGAGCCAGCGGCCGAGCTTGCCGAACAGGCCGACCAAGTACGGGGTGAGGGCGACCATGCCGAGTTCGGCGACGGCGGAGCCGCCGAGGACGGCGATGCTGCGGCTGACGAAGCCGCTGGTGGCGCCGAGCAGGGCGAGGGCGGTGCCGCCGGCGAGCATCAGCAGGCCGAGCAGGGCGAGTTTGCGGCTCGGCGGCTTGAGCGAGTCACGGCCGGTGAGCGCGGAGACGACGTCCTGGCGGGAGGCCTGGACGGCGGGGACGACGGCGGCGAGCAGCCCGGTGACCAGGCCGACCAGGAGCACGCCGAGCAGGTCGAGCGGCTGCAGGTTGAAGTGGCCGAAGCGCTGGCCGGCGTAGTCCTCGGCCTGGGTGCGCAGCAGGGCGACCAGGCCGACGCCGAGGGCCAGGCCGATGGCGGCGCCGGTGACGCCGAGGACGATGCCGCCGCCGAGGACGACGGCGCGGACGTTGGCGCGGTCACCGCCGGCCGCGGCGAGCAGGCCGAGCTGCCGCCGGGAGCGCCGGGCCCCGACGGCGAAGGCGGGGCCCGCGAGGAGCACGATCTCCAGCAGGGCCATGCCGGCGACGGTGCCGAGGATGACGACGGAGGTGCGGTCGAAGAAGGCGGTGGCTCCGAAGCCGCCGCGCTTGTCCATGTCGGCGTAGTACGGGACGTCGGCGCGGGCGGGCGGGTCGAGCAGGACGGCGCGGGAGGCGACGGTGAAGCCGTAGCCGTTGAGTTCGGTGACCTTGGCCCAGTCGAGGCCGGTGCCGGCGGGGAGCTTGACCAGCCAGCGGGTGGCGTCGTCGGGGGCCTTGGCCCGGTCGGCGGCGGAGGCCGGGCCGCTGGTCCGGGCCGCGGCCGACGCCGGGTCCTGGGCGGCGGCGGAGGCGCCGGCGAGCGGTGCGACCAGGGTGCCGGGCCGGGCGATGAGTTCGGTGGCCTTGAGGTCGCCGGGGAACTCGACGGTGGCGGTGATGGTGAAGGGGGTGGACTCCAGTCCGCGCACGGTGGTGCGGTCGCCCAGTTTCAGGCCGGAGCGGTTGAGGAACTCGCGGGTGACGGCGGCCTCGTGGTCGTTCGCGGGTGCGCGGCCCTGGACGAGGTCGACCCGGCCGTGCCAGACCGGGTCGGTCAGGTCGGCTTCGCTGGTCTGGGTGGTGAGCAGGCCCTCGGTGCTGGTGGCCGCGGTGCTGGGGCCGGTGCGTTCGGGCACCAGGGTGCTGCCGGGCGGGAGCACCTGCTGGACCAGCTTGGCGGGTTCGGTGTCGAGGGAGCGCTGCTGGGCGGGGTTGTAGACGGGGGCGGCGCCGTCCTTGGCCTGGTACTTGGGGCTGTCGACCATGACGCCGTCGTCGGGGTTGGGGGCCTGTTTGACGGTGGCGCCGCGTTCGCTCAGGCCGATCTCGGCGCCGGCCTGGCCCATGATCCGCACGACCCGTTCGGCGGGTTGGAGGGTGGAGCTGCGGTAGAACACGTCGGCGCCGGTGACGCCGAGGACGGGCAGGGCGACCATCGCGACGACGAGGGCGCTGCGGCCCTTGGCGCGCAGGGCGTCGCGGCGGGCGATGCGCAGGGCGACCCGCCAGGCGCTGAGCTTCACTCGTCCACCTTCGCGCTGTTGGTGGCGGCGCTGACGAGCAGGCTGGCGGCGTCCTGGCTGACGGACTCGTCGACCATGCGGCCGTCGCGCAGGAAGACGACGCGGTCGGCCCAGGCGGCGTGCCGGGCCTCGTGGGTGACCATCATGGCGGCGGCGCCGGCGTCGCAGCGGGCGCGCAGCACGGCGAGGACGGCTTCGCCGGTGGTGGAGTCGAGGGCGCCGGTGGGTTCGTCGGCGAGGACGAGGCGGCGGTCGCCGATCAGGGCGCGGGCGATGGCGACGCGCTGCTGCTGGCCGCCGGACATGTCGTCGGGGAAGCGGTCGGCGAGTTCGGGGATGCCGAGCTCCTCCAGGGCGGCGAGGGCCTCGCGGCGGGCGGCGCGGGCGGACAGGCCGTCGAGTTCGCGCGGCAGCGAGATGTTCTCGGCGGCGGTGAGCGCCGGTATCAGGTTGTAGTCCTGGAAGACGTAGCCGACGGAGCGGCGGCGGACCTGGGCGAGCTTCTTGCGGGTGAGCCCGCCGAGGCCGACGCCCTCGACCAGGACCTGTCCGGTGGTCGGGGTGTCGAGGCCGCCGGCGAGGGTGAGCAGGGTGGACTTGCCGGAGCCGGAGGGGCCCATGACGGCGACGAACTCGCCGGGGTGGACCTTGAGGTCGACGCCGCGCAGGGCCTGGACCTCGGCGGCGCCCTGGCCGTGGACTCGGGTGACGTTCTCCAGGTGCAGCACCGGTGTCTGCCGGGGCTGTTGGGTGTGGGACACGGTTCCCCCCTTGTGCTGGGTACGGGTGGGGCGCCCCGGGGGGCGCCGGCCGGTTTCGAGTGGCTGGGGCGCGCCTCAGGCGCGGGTGCGGCGGCCGAGCCGCTTGGGTTTCGCGGCGCCGTCGCGGGCGGCTTCGGCGGCGCGGGCCTGCAGGAGTTCGGCCTGCTGGGCGAGCCGGGTCTCGCAGTGGTCGAGCCAGCGGATCTCGGCCTCGGTCTGGAAGATCAGCTGGTCGAGGACGAGCAGCCAGGCGAGTTCGTTGCTCTCGGAGGGCACGACGCCGGGTCTGGCCTCGCCCGCCAGGGCGCGGCCCTTGAGCCGGGTGTAGTCCTGGAGGGCCTTGATGCTGTGCCGGCGCTGGCCCTGGACGACGGCGGAGACGTCGACCCCGGGGACGGTCACGGCCATCGCGAGCTTGATCGCCAGCTCGTCGCGCGGGGGGTTGGTCCGGGGCACCGGGGTGTCGAACCAGGCCCGCAGTTCGGTGCGGCCGGCGTCGGTGACGGCGTAGAACTGGTGGCCCTCCTCGTCCTCCCCGGCGGCCTCGACCAGGCCGTCACGCTCCAGTCGGGACAGGGTGGTGTAGACCTGTCCGACGTTGAGCGGCCAGGTGGCGCCGGTGCGCGCCTCGAACTCGGTGCGCAGCTGGTAGCCGTAGCGGGGGCCCTGGTCGAGCAGGGCGAGCAGACCGTGGCGGATGGACATACTGAGTATGTATACCCGGTATGCCCTACGGCCTCAAGCCGCGCCCCCTCCGGTACCGTCGTGCGGTGTGAGCCAGTTGCGCATCGCCACCTTCAACCTGTTGCACGGTCAGCCGCTCGCCCCGGACGGCTCGCCGCTGCCCTACCCGGCCGACGCGGGCGCCCCGTTGGCGCAGGCGGTGGCCGCGCTGGACGCCGACGTGCTGGCCCTCCAGGAGGTGGACCGGCACCAGGCCCGCTCCGGCGGCACCGACCAGACGGCGGTCGCGGCCGCGGCGATGGGCGCGGGCGACTGGCGCTTCGCCGCCGCCCTGCACGGACGCCCGGCCCCGGTGGCCGGCTGGGTGCCGGAGCCGTCCGGGCCGAACGGACTGCGGGTGTACGGGCCGGCCGAGGTCGGCGACGACGCCCCGCCCTCCTACGGGACGGCGCTGCTGACCCGGCTGCCGGTGCGGCACTGGCGGGCCCGGCGCTTCGCCCCGGCCCCGTTCGGGCTGCCGCTGCGGGTGGCCGGGCGGCGCGGGCTGACCCCGGTGCCGGACGAGCCCCGGGCGGCGCTGGCGGCCGTGCTGGAGGGCGAGCGCGGGCCGTTCACGGTGGTCGCCGCCCACCTGTCCTTCGTGCCGGGCTGGAACATGGCGCAGCTGGCCGGGATCCGGCGCTGGATCGCCGACCTGCCGCAGCCGTACCTGGTGCTGGGCGACTTCAACCTGATCGGCGCGGTGCCGCGCACGGTGCTCGGCGGGGCGACGGCACTGGAGCGCACCGCGCCGCGGGCGCGGGTGCGGGAGCTGCGGGCGGCCCGGCGGGCCCGGCCCGCGCTGGGCACCGCGCTGGGCACCCCGCGACGGCGGCGGGTGCGCGAACCGCGGGCCCGGCTGCAGGGCTGGTACGACCTGGCCCGCACGCCGACCTATCCGGCGCACCGCCCTGCGGTGCAGTTCGACCACGTGCTGGCGGTCGGCGTGCCGCGCGCGGCCGTGGGCCCGGCGGCGGCACCGCACGCCGGGGTGTCGGACCACCGGCCGCTGCTGGTCCGGGTGTCGCTCTAGGGCCTGTCCGGCTTCAACGCTTGATCAGGACGCCCGCCTGCTGCGGCAGGTGGGCGAGGGCGGGCGGGGTCGGGTCGTACTGCAGGAGCAGCATGGCCGCGTCGTCGCCGAGTTGGCGGCCGACGTGGCGCACCACGTCCTCGTGCAGGCGCTGCAGGACGTCGGCCGGGCGGCCGTCGGCGCAGCGCGGGAAGCGCTCGGCGAGCGGGTAGAAGGCGCCGGAGCGGTCGCGGGCCTCGATCACCCCGTCGGTGAACAGCAGCACCCGGTCGCCGGCCAGCAGCGGGACCCTGTGCACCGGGGGGCGGACGTCGGCCGGGTCGAGGACACCCAGCGGCGGTACGGTCTCGGCGAGTTCGAGCGGGTGGACCAGGCCGCCGCGCAGCAGCAGCGGCGAGGGGTGGCCGCAGTTGACGAGTTCGGCGGTGCCGTCCGGTCCGACCCCGATCAGGACGAGGGTGACGAACTCCTCCTCCACCCCGGGGTGGTCGTTCTCGTGCAGGGCCCGGTCGAGGCTGACGGCCAGCCAGCCGGCCACCCGGTCGAGGGCGGGCTCCTGGTGGGCGGCCTCGCGGAAGGCGCCGAGGACGGCGGCGGCGGTCTCGACCGCGCCGAGGCCCTTGCCGCGCACGTCGCCGACCACGGCCCGTACGCCGTGCCGGGTGTTGACGACCTCGTACAGGTCGCCGCCGATCCGGGCGTGGGCGGCGGCGGCCTCGTAGTGGACGGCGGCGCGCACGCTGCCGACCCGTTCGGGGACCGGCCGCAGCAGCACCCGGCGGGCGATCGAGGCGACCAACTGGGCGTCGGCCAGGGCGCGTTCCTGGCGCAGTCGCAGCGTGGCGCTGACCCAGCCGATCGTGGCGACCAGCAGGATCGCGATGACGCTGGCGGCGTGCACGGACTGGCCGAGCGCGTCGCTGCGGAAGGCCATCAGGAAGGCCGCCGCCTCGGTGCCCAGGCCGATGAGCAGCGGGTACCAGGTGCGGTGGCTGACCACGGCGGCCAGTGCGGGTACGGCGGTGAGGGCGGGTTCGACCGTCACCTCGGTGCCGCTGAGGTAGTCGAGGACGACGATCAGCGCCATGCCGAGGAAGGGCAGCGCGAGCGCCGTCCTCGGCCAGGTGCCGGTCGCGCCCGGAGCGGGTCCCGGGGTCGGCCCGGTGAACCGCTCTCTGATCCATCCGGTCGCGCTCAACTTCGGTCTCTCCAGCAGAAGACGCCGATGCCCGTGGGCACCTGCGGCGATGACTGAGGGTCAGGGAATGCGGGCCTCGTCGGCGGCCGGAGTACGGGGGTTGACCGGTTACCGACCCCACAATAGGCGCGAAACGTGCACGACGCACAGGTTTCGGACGTCGGCGCGATGACTCGGGTGCTCTGCGTGACTCATTAGTCACTGTTCCCGATCAGGAGCCGTTCCAACTCTTTTCGGTCGGGAAGTCCTTCCGGACGGACGATCCGTCCGCTGCGGACGTACAGGAACGACGCCGTGACCAGCTCGGGATCAACGCCCGCCTGCTCCGCCCAGGCGAGCCGGTAGACCGCGAGCTGCAGCGGGTCGGCGGTCTCCTCCCGGTGGGTCTTCCAGTCCACCACTTCGTAGCGTGACGCACCACCGGATTCCGACACCCCGTCACCGTCCCGGTAGACCGCGTCGATCCGGCCGCGCACCACCCGCCCCGCCAGCACCAGTTGGAACGGCGCCTCGACCCGGTGCGGCCGGCGCTGCGCGTACGGGGTGCGCAGGAACGCCTCCTTGAGCCGCTCCAGGTCCTGCTCGTCCTCGATGCCGTCGTCGTCGGCGCCGGGCAGCGCGCCGGGCTCGATCAGCAGCAGCGGCTCGATCCGGGACTGCACCCAGGCGTGGAAGCGGGTGCCGCGCCGGGCGGCGGGCTGCGGGGGGCGGGGCATCGGGCGGGCCAGCTCGTGCGCGAAGCCGTCCGGGTCGGCGGCCAGGCGCAGCAGCTGGGTGGCGGACAGCGCGGGCGGCAGCGGCACCTCGCGGGCGGTGCGCCGGGAGCGCTCCAACTCCCCCAGCAGCGCGGTCAGGTCGCGGTCCCAGGAGGCGACCTGGCGCTGGTCCTCGACGGCCATCGGCTCGGGCTCGGGGGCCGACGCCCCAGCCAGGCGGGTGCGCACCACCTCGGCGACCCGGCGGCGGGCGTGCTGGGCGGCCGGGTCCAGCGGCAGCGGCCAGGGGCGCTCGACGGCGGCGGTCAGCGCCGGGTTCTGGGCTCCCTTCTCCGGCTGCTCGGCCCAGTGCTCGACCTCGCCGGCGCCGGGCTGCTCGCAGTGCGCGCGCAGCTGCTCCAGGAACGCGGACGGGCCGCGGACGGTCTTCTGGCTCGGCCCCCACCAGTGCCCGGAGGCCAGCAGCAGCGAGCGGGGGCGGGTGAAGGCGACGTAGCCCAGCCGCAGCTCCTCGGTGCCGGAGTGCTCGGCCAGCTCCTTCTTGAACGCGGCCATCGACTTGGACGTCCAGCCGCCCCGCACGTCGGGCAGGGTCGCGGCGTCGCCGCGCAGGGCGTGCGGGAGCACCCGCTTGGTGCTGGTCCAGCGCTCGCGCGGGCTGCCGGAGGGAAACGCGCCCTTCACCAGGCCGGGGACGGCCACCACGTCCCACTCCAGGCCCTTGGACTTGTGCGCGGTGAGCACCTTCACGGTGTCCTCGCCGCCGGGCAGGCTGCTGTCCAGGCCGCGCTCGTACTCCTGGGCGGCGCGCAGGAAGCCGAGGAAGGCGGCCAGGCCAGGGTCGCCGTCCAGGTCGGCGAAGGAGGCGGCGACGTCCAGGAAGGCGTGCAGGCTCTCCCGCCGGCGGGCGGCCAGCGCCTGCGGGGAGGCGGCGAGTTCGACCTCCAGGCCGGTGACGGTGAGGACCCGGTGCAGCACGTCCATCAGCGGGTCGGCCAGCGAGCGGCGCAGCTCGCGCAGTTCGGCGGCGAGCCGGGCGAAGCGCACCCTGGCCTCGGCGGAGAACGGCAGCTCGTCGGGCTGGTCGCCCTCCGCGCCGGAGGAGGTGGTGAGGAAGGTCTCGACCGCGTCGGCCAGCGACACCACCTCGGTGGGGTCGGCCTCGGCGACGGCCGCGGCCAGCGCCTCCACGCCCTCGGGCCGCTCGGTGCGCACCAGGGCGGCGGCGCGGCGGCCGAGCAGGGCGAGGTCGCGCGGGCCGATCCGCCAGCGCGGGCCGATCAGCAGGCGCACCAGGGCGGCGTTGGCGGTCGGGTCCTGGAGCACCTCGCAGACCGCCACCAGGTCGGCCACCTCGGGCAGTTGCAGCAGCCCGCCGAGGCCGACCACCTCGACCGGGACCTCGCGGGCGACCAGCGCGGCGTGGATGTCGGGGAAGGCCGCGCCGCCCCGGCAGAGCACGGCGATCCGGCCGGGCGCGGTGCCGGTGCGCACCAGGTGGGCGATCGAGTCGGCGAGCCAGTCGACCTCCTCGGCGTGGGTGGGCAGCAGCGCGGCCCGCACGTAGCCGTCCTGTTCGGCGCCGGGCGCCGGGCGCAGCGCCTCCACGCCCTCGTGCATGGCGCGCAGCGGGGCGGCGAGTTCGTTGGCGAAGGCGAGCAGCCGGCCGCCGCTGCGGCGGTTCTCGCTGAGCGCGTAGCGGTCGGCGGGGCGGCCGTCGGCCTTCGGGAAGTGCCGGGGGAAGTCGTCGAGGTTGGCGACGGAGGCGCCGCGCCAGCCGTAGATGGCCTGGCAGGGGTCGCCGACGGCGGTCACCGGGTGGCCGCCCCCGGTGTTCCCGGGGCCGGCGCCGAACAGGCCGGCGAGCATCAGGCGCTGGGCGACGGAGGTGTCCTGGTACTCGTCCAGCAGGACGACCCGGTACTGGCCGCGGAGCAGTTCGCCGACCTCGGGGCGCTGCTGGGCGAGGCGGGCGGCGGCGGCTATCTGGTCGCCGAAGTCCATCAGCCCGGCACCCTGCTTGCGGCGGCGGTAGTCCTCGACCAGGCGCAGCAGTTCCAGCCGGGCACGGGCGGTGACGGGGACGGCCCGCAGGTCGTCGTTGCCGAGCTTGACGGTGGCGAGGGTGTCGAGCAGCCGCTCGTCGTGGGCGCGCAGGGCGGCGGGCTCGACCAGGTGCTCGGCGAGTTCGCCGTCCAGGGCGGTCAGGTCGGCGACGAGGTTGCTGAAGGTGCCGGTGAGGGCGGGGAAGGGGCCTCGGGCGGTGCGCAGCACCTTGGCGGCGAGCTGGAAGCGGGTGGCGTCGGCGAGCAGCCGCACGTCGGGCTCGATGCCGATCCGCAGGCCGTGCTCCTTGAGCAGGCGGCCGGCGAAGGCGTGGTAGGTGGAGATCTCGGGTTCGCCGAGCGGTTCGCCCTCGTCCCGGTCGGCGATACCGGCGCGGAGCAGGGCGGTGCGGACGCGTTCGGCGAGTTCGCCGGCGGCCTTGTTGGTGAAGGTGAGGCCGAGCACCTCCTCGGGCCGTACGGCGCCGGAGCCGACCAGCCAGACGACCCGGGCGGCCATCACGGTGGTCTTGCCGGAGCCGGCGCCGGCCACGATCACGGCCGGGGCCAGGGGGGCGCCGATGGCCGCCATCTGCTCCCGGTTGAACGGGATGCCCAGCAGCTCCTTGAGCTGGTCGGGATGGCTGAGCACGGCGGTCACCCCGCAACCGTAACCGGAGCGGCGGACAACCCGGGATCGGCCGCCCGCCTGACCTGCTACTCCACCAGCTGCGCGCCGTCGCGCTGGGCGGAGCAGCTGCGGCGGAAGGAGCAGCGGTCGCAGCCGCCGCCGGTCTGCGGGACGAAGCGCTCGGCGAGGACCTTGCCGGCGGCCTCGGCGAGCAGGTTCTCGATCCACGGCTCGCCCTCGGGCGGCTCCTGCCGCTGCACCTTGGGGGCGTCCGGGTCGGCCTTGGCGGCGGCCTCGCGCAGGTGGACGAGTTCGGCGCCGCCGGTGGCCGGGGGGTGCTCGGTGAAGCCGGGCAGCTCGTTGAGGGCGCCGGCCCGGACGGCGAGCTGGTAGACGGCGAGCTGCTTGTGGTCGGGCAGCGACTTGTCGGTGGGGATCTGCTTGCCGGTCTTGAAGTCGACCACGTAGGCGCGTCCGGCGTGGTCCTTCTCGACCCGGTCCATCGAGCCGCGGATGCGCACCGAGACGCCGCCGACGTCGAGGGTGACGTCGAAGCCGTGCTCAGTGGCGACCAGGGCGCGGCCGCGTTCCAGGACGTGCCAGTTGAGGAAGCGCTCCAGGGCGGTGCGGGCCTCGTTCTTCTCCTGGTGGGACTTCCAGGGGGCGTCGAAGGCGAGGGCGTCCCAGACGGTGTCCAGGCGGGCCATCAGGACGGCGAGGTCGGCGGGGGTGCGGCCGGAGCCGACCTCGTCGGCGAGGGCGTGCACCACGTTGCCGAAGCCCTGGGCGGCGGTGCCGGGGGCGCGGGCCTTGACCTCCTTGTCGAGGAACCACTGGAGCGAGCAGTTCTCCAGCTGTTCCAGGCCGCTGCCGGACAGCCGTACGGGCGCGTCGGCGCTGCGCAGCGGCTCGGCGGCGGCGGTGGCGTCGTCCAGGCCCCACCAGCGGTCGGGGTGGGCGGAGGGCACCAGCGGCAGCCCGTCCTCGTCGGTGGCGGCGGCCAGGGTGGCGAGGCGTTCGGCGGCGGCGCGGCGCAGTTCGGGCGAGCGGGCGGGGTCGACGGTGACGGCGCGCAGCTCGGCGACCAGGGCGGCCACCGACAGCGGGCGGCGCGGGCGGTGGGTGACGTCCTCGACGGTGACCGGCGGGGTGCGGCGCACCACCTTGCCGGTGCGCGGGTCGACGTCCTCGCGGTAGAGCTCGCGCAGGAAGCGGGAGGGTTCGTCGCCGTCGTCGGCGGGCGCCTTGACGGCGGTGACGATCAGCCGTTCCTTGGCGCGGGTGGCGGCGACGTAGAAGAGCCGGCGCTCCTCGCCGAGCAGGGCGGCCGGGGAGAGCGGTTCGGCGAGGCCGTCGCGGCCGATCCGGTCGGCCTCCAGCAGGGAGCCGCGGCGGCGCAGGTCGGGCCAGAGGCCGTCCTGGACGCCGGCGACGACGACCAGGCGCCACTCCAGGCCCTTGGAGCGGTGGGCGGTCATCAGCCGGACCGCCTCGGGGCGCACGGTGCGGACGGTGAGGGTGTCGGCGGCGATGTCCTGGGCTTCGAGTTCGGCGAGCAGGTCGAGGGCGCTGCGGTGGCCGGTGACCTGTTCCTCGGCGCGGGCGGCGGTCTCGAACAGGGCGCACAGCGCGTCCAGGTCGCGGTCGGCGTTGCGGCCGGCGGCGCCGCCGCGCAGGGCGGCGCGCTCCAGGCGTTCGCGCCAGCGGCGGCTGCCGTCCCACAGCTCCCAGAGGGCGTCCTCGGCGGTGCAGCCGCCGGCCAGCAGCTCGCGGACCTTGCGCAGCAGGGTGCCGAGGTCGCGGGCGCGGCGGGCGGTCGCCGGGTCGAGGGCGATCAGCCGCTCGGGTTCGGCGAGGGCCTCGCGGATCAGCTCGCCGGCCGGGCGCGGGGCTGCGGCGGGGAGGCCGTCGGCGCGGCTGTCGGCGCGCAGCGCGGCGCGTTCCTCCTCGCGCAGGGCGCGGCCCAGGCGGCGCAGGTCGGAGCCGTCGAGGCCGCCGAGCGGGCCGGTCAGCAGGGCGTGGGCCAGGTCCTCGGTGAGCGGGTCGGGGGTGTGCGGACCGGGGGTGTCGAGGAGCGCCTGCTTGTCGCGGGCGGCCTGCTCGGCGCAGACCCGCAGGGCGAGCAGCAGCTGGGCGACGGCCGGCTCCTCGCGCAGCGGCAGGTCGTCGCCGTCGATCTCCAGCGGGACGCCGGCCGCGCCGAGGGCCCGCCGCACGCCGGGGATGGAGCGGGCGCCGGCCCGGACCAGCACGGCCATCTCGCCCCAGGGCACGCCGTCCTCCAGGTGGGCGCGGCGCAGCAGGTCGGCGATCGAGTCGAGTTCGGCGCCGGGGGTGGGGTAGGTGTACACCTCGACCCGGCCGCCCTCGCGGGAGGGCAGCAGGGCGCGGTGCTGGGCGAGTTTGTCGGCGGGCAGCCGGCCCATCGGCATCCGGCGGGCGAGTTCGCGGGAGGCGGCGAGCAGCACGGCGCCGGAGCGGCGGGAGACCCGCAGCACCTTGACCTCGGCGGGGGTGCCATCGGGGCGGCGGAAGGCCTGCGGGAAGTCGAGGATGCCGTTGATGTCGGCGCCGCGGAAGGCGTAGATCGACTGGTCGGGGTCGCCGACGGCGACCAGGTCGCGGCCGCCCCCGGCGAGCTGGCGCAGCAGCCGGACCTGGGAGGGGTCGGTGTCCTGGTACTCGTCGACGAAGACGACCTCGTAGCGGCGGCGCAGCTCCTCGCCGACCTCGGGGCGTTCGGCGAGCAGCACGGCGCGGTGGACGAGTTCGGCGTAGTCGAGGACGCCGCGCAGGTCGAGCACGTCGAGGTAGTCGGCGAGGAAGTGCGCGGCGGCGGCCCAGTCGGGGCGCTGGACGCCCTGGGCGAAGCGTTCGAGTTCGTGCTCGCCGAGGCCGAGCTCGCGGCTGCGGGCGAGGACGGCGCGGACCTCGTCGGCGAAGCCGCGGGTGGTCAGGCAGGCGCGCAGGTCGAGCGGCCAGGCGATCCGGCCGCGGCCGTCGCGGGCGTCCTCGGCGCCGCCGGCCAGCAGTTCGCGGACCATGACGTCCTGCTCGGGGCCGGAGAGCAGCCGCAGCGGCTCGGCGTAGTCCTCCGGGTCCTGGTGGGCGCGCAGCAGGGCGTAGCAGAAGGAGTGGAAGGTGGTGGCCTGCGGGGCGGCGGCGGTGGAGCCGAGCCGGCCGGACATCCGGTCGCGCAGTTCGACGGCGGCCTTGCGGCTGAAGGTGAGGACGAGGATCTTCTCGGGGTCGGTGCCGTCCTGGATCCGCCGGGCGACGGCCTCGACCAGGGTGGTGGTCTTGCCCGTGCCCGGCCCGGCGAGGACGAGCAGCGGGCCGCCGGTGTGCTCGACCACGGCGCGCTGGTAGGCGTCCAGCACGGGCGGGTCGGGCTGGACGAGCGGGTTGCGCACGAGCCGGTAGGGCGAACTCACGAACGGGTCCTGGGGTTGTACGGAGAGGCATGGCCGGGGCGGGGTCGCGGAGGGTCCTCGGAGGGGTCGCGGAGGGATCGCGGCGGGGCCGCCCGCATCGAGCCTACGATCCTGCCCCGTCAATCCCGTCCGCGCTCGGGGTTCGGTGAATTCTCCCGGCCGTCCCAGCGGGCCCGCTTGAGGTCGACCCGGGGCGGGTCGGCGAGTTCGCGCAGCGGGGTGCCCTCCTCGCCGTAGTGGGCGAGGGCGCGGTGCTCGTGCCCGGGCAGGAAGCGGCCGTCCGCGCGGATCACCCGCCACCAGGGCACCGAGCCGCCGTACAGGGCCATCACCCGGCCGACCTGCCGGGGGCCGCCCTGGCCGAGGTACTCGGCGACGTCGCCGTAGGTCATCACCCGGCCGGGTGGAATCCGCTCGGTCAGGTCGAGCACCAGTTCGGCGAACGGCGGTAGGGCGTCCGGGACGCCGTCGTCTGTTACGTCCGTCACCTGCGGCATTCTTCCTTACAGGGACGCGCGCGCGGCCCCGTACGAACGACCCGCCGCGCCCGATCCGGCCCCTGTCCAGCACGGGGGGCCGGGGCATGCCACCATCTTCGGGGCGGTGAGTGGTGATACGAGGACAAGACCAGATGACCGGGACGGCTGACGTGGGCGTGGACAGGGACTCCGACGAGTCCGGCTCCGTCGTGCCCCCGGCGCCCGGTGACGAGTCCGATGGGCGGCCCGGGAACGGGCCGACCCCGGAAGTCTCCCTGATCAAGGACCTGACGATCAAGACCCCCACGCCCGAGAAGGCCCCCGAACCCGCGGCCCAGCCGCCCGCCCGGACCCCGGCCGTACCCGCCCCGGCGGCACCGGCACCGCCGGCCGCGCGGACCGAGCACCACGACCCGCTGGACGACGCCCCGCACCTGGACGTCGACGAGCCGCTGCTCGCCGCCCGCGCGCACCGCCCGTCCGACCTGATCCGCTTCCTGGCCGGGGTCTTCGGGATAGTCGCGGTCTTCGTCCTGGCCGGCATCGCCACCTCGACGACCACCGGCATCGAGCAGGACATCGCCACCAACGCCCCGCACTTCTCCGCGGTGCTGTCCACCATCACCGGCCTGGTCTCCAGCGTCGCCGTGCTCGCCGTGCCGCTGGCCTTCGCCGTCGAGCGGCTGATCAAACGCGACGGCCTGCGGGTCGCCGACGGCGTGCTCGCCTCGGTGCTCGCGTACGGCGTCTCGCTGGGCATCGACTGGTGGGTCGCCGAGGGCGCCTCCGAGCACATCAGGACGGCGCTGACCCGGCTGCCGCTGGACAGCAACGGCAGCCTCACCGACCCGGTGCACGGCTACCTCGCCCCGGTGATCGCCTACATGACCGCCGTCGGCATGTCGAGCCGGCCGCGCTGGCGGGTGGCCCTGTGGGTGGTGGTCGTCTTCAGCGGGGTCACCGAGCTGCTCGGCGGCTACACCACCCCGCTGTCGCTGATGCTGACCGTGCTGATCGGCTGGTCCGTCGCCTACGGCACGCTGTACGCGATCGGCTCCCCCAACATCCGGCCCACCGGCCAGCACCTGATGATCGGCCTGCGCAAGGTCGGCTTCACCCCGGACGGCGCCCACCGCGCCCCGGACGCCCCCGGCGGCACCCGCCGCTACTACGTCACCCAGCAGGACGGCCCGCCGCTGGACGTCCACATCATCGACCGCGAGCAGCAGGCCTCCGGCTTCTTCTACCGGGCCTGGCGGCGGCTGCGGCTGCGCTCGGTCGCGGTGCGCCGCAGCCCCCAGTCGCTGCGCCAGGCGCTGGAGCAGGAGGCCCTGATCGCGTACGCGGCGGCCGCCTCGGGCGCCCGCGCGCCCCAGCTGGTGGCCACCTCCGAGCTGGGCCCGGACGCCGCGATCCTGGTGTACGAGAACGTCGAGGGCCTCACCCTGGACGAGCTCGCCGACGAGGAGGTCACCGACCGGGTGATGGCCTCGCTGTGGCAGTCGGTGGCCGCCCTGCACGAGCGCCGGATCGCCCACCGGCGGCTGACCGGCGAGTCGCTGCTGGTCGTCGACGACAAGACCGCCTGCCTGGTCAACCTGTCCGGCGGCGACATCGCCGCCACCGACCTGACCCTGCGCATCGACGTCGCCCAGCTGCTCACCACCTTCGCGCTGCGGATCGGCCCCGAGCGGGCCGTCGCCACCGCCAACGCGGTGCTCGGCGCGGACCGGGTCGCCCAGGCGCTGCCGCTGCTCCAGCCGGTCGGGATGAGCCGCTCCACCCGGGTCGACCTCGCCAAGCTCACCAAGGAGCGCAAGACCGCCGCCCGGGCCAAGGCCCTGGAGCAGGTCGCGGCCGGCGAGCGCACCCAGGAGCAGGCCGAGGAGGACATCGCGGCGGCCGGCGAGGACCTGCTCAGCCGCATCCGCGGCCAGATCCTGCAGATCGCCCCCGAGGCGCCGATGGAGCCGGCCAAGCTGGAGCGGCTGAAGCCGAAGAGCCTGATCATGGTGATCGCGCTCACCTTCGCCGCCTACCTGGCGCTGACCACCATCAAGCCGGCCCAGCTCAAGCTCTCCCAGATGAACTGGGCGTGGGCGGCGGCGGCCCTGCTGGCGGCCGCGTTCAGCTACGTCGCCGCCGCGATGAGCCTGACCGGCTTCGTCCCCGAGCGGCTGCCGTTCCGGCGCACCGTCGCGGCCCAGCTGGCCGGCTCCTTCGTGAAACTGGTCGCCCCGGCGGCGATCGGCGGCATCGCGCTCAACACCCGCTACCTGCAGAAGGCCGGGATCCGCCCGGGCCAGGCGGTCGCCTCGGTCGGCGCCTCCCAGCTGGCGGGCCTGGCCGGGCACCTGCTGCTGCTGTTCAGCTTCGGCCTGATCACCGGCAGCCAGACCAACGGCGACCTCTCCGCCTCCCGGGCGGTGATCATCGGGGTGCTGACCGCCGCCGTGCTCGCCCTGGTGGTGGCCGCGGTCGCACCGCTGCGCCGCTTCGTGCTGGGCCGGCTGCGCTCGCTGTTCTTCGGCGTGGTGCCGCGCATGCTCGACCTGATGCAGACGCCCAGCAAGCTGATCACCGGCTTCGGCGGCATCCTGCTGCTGACCCTGTCCTTCACCGCCTGTCTGGACTTCTCGGTGCAGGCCTTCGGCGGCGACGTCAGCTTCTCGGCCGTCGCGGTGGTCTTCCTGACCGCCAACGCGGCCGGCTCGGCGATCCCCACCCCGGGCGGCATCGGCCCGGTCGAGGTCGCCCTGATCGGCGCCCTGACCGTCGCGGACGTCTCCCCCGCGGTCGCCACCCCGGCGGTGTTCCTCTTCCGGGCGCTCACCTTCTGGCTGCCGGTGCTGCCGGGCTGGATCGCCTACAACGTGCTGCAGCGCAGGCACGCGCTCTGAGCGCGCCCGGACATACGGAGGAGGGCCCCACCGCTCGGCGGTGGGG